>NZ_JBEOSP010000001.1:0-32981 GCF_040303105.1 Kitasatospora sp. NPDC096128
GGCTCCCAGTAGACGACTGGGTTGATAGGCCGGATATGGAAGCCCTGTGAGGGGTGGAGTTGACCGGTACTAATAGGCCGAGGGCTTGTCCTCAGTTGCTCGCGTCCACTGTGTTGTTCTGAAACAACGACCCCGACCCCGACATGGGTTGGTGCGGTTGACAGTTTCATAGTGTTTCGGTGGTCATAGCGTGAGGGAAACGCCCGGTTACATTCCGAACCCGGAAGCTAAGCCTCACAGCGCCGATGGTACTGCAGGGGGGACCCTGTGGGAGAGTAGGACGCCGCCGAACAATCATTCAGAAAAGCCCCCGCCGGGTGAACCGGGCGGGGGCTTTTCGCGTTTCCGGCGGGCTGGAGTGGGGCCGGCCCGTCACGGGTGCTGCAGTAGGCCGCCCCGGCGGGAAGTTGACTGGACAACAGTTGGCCGAAAGCTCATGCGGCGTTCGTCGGAGGACTGTGTACGGCCCGTCTGCGATGCCTATGTTCGAGCCTTCTCGGAAGACCCATTGCATGCACGACTGGGAAGGACATCACGTGGCCTCCATCGACAGGCGGCGATTCCTCCAGCTGAGCGGCGCCTCCGCCGCCGGCGCCGGCCTCGGGGCGTTGCCGCCCGCGGTCGGCAAGGCTCTGGCACTGCCCGCGATCAGCCGGAGCCGTTCGATCCAGGACGTCGAGCACGTCGTCATCCTGATGCAGGAGAACCGTTCCTTCGACCACTACTTCGGCACCCTCCGCGGGGTGCGCGGGTTCGACGACCCGCGCCCCACGGCACTGCCCGACGGCCGACCGAACTGGCACCAGCCCGCCGCCGCGGTGAAGACCGGCCGCTACCACGACCGCGGTCTGCCGGCCTCCGAGAAGGAGGTGCTGCCCTGGTACATCGACCCCAGGAACACCACGGAGCACCAGGCCGGGACGGACCACGGGTGGAGCAGCGGTCACCTCGCCTGGAACGAAGGGCGCCACGACCAGTGGGTGAACCAGAAGCAGGACGTCATGACGATGGGCCACCTCAAGCGCCAGGACCTGCAGTACCACTTCGCCCTCGCCGACGCGTTCACCGTCTGCGACTCGTACTTCTGCTCCGTCCACGCCGACACCGCGCCCAACCGCATCTATCTCTGGACCGGCACCAGCGACCCGCGCAACGCGTACGGTCGTAAGCCGAACGGCCCCGGCCTGTGGGAGCGCAACGGCACCAACGGCTACACCTGGACGACGTACCCCGAGCGGCTGGAGAAGGCCGGGGTGAGCTGGAAGCTGTACCAGGGCGGTTCCGGTGAGCCGGGCACTCCGACGGACAACTACACCGACAACTCGCTGATGTTCTTCGAGCGGTTCCAGGTCGCCGAGGGCGCCTCCGGGCCGCTCGTCGACAAGGGGGCGACGGACCACACGCTCAAGGAGTTCCGGGCCGACGTCCAGCAGGGCCGCCTGCCCCAGGTCTCCTGGATCGTCCCGCCGTACCTGTACAGCGAGCACCCCTCCGCCACTCCCACCGACGGCGCGTACTACATCAACCTCGTGCTGGACGCGCTCACTTCCAACCCCGAGGTCTGGGGCCGGACCGTCTTCCTGATCAACTACGACGAGAACGACGGCCTGTTCGACCACGTCGTGCCGCCGATGCCGCCGGTCGTCAGCCGGCCGGGCGGCCAGGGCATGGTCTCCACCGACCTCGAGGCGAGCCTCGGCGACGAACTGCTCGACCTCGCCAAGTACCCGGGCGAGATGAGCCCGCTGGTGCCCGGCGCCGACCGCGGCGGGCTGCAGCCGATCGGCCTCGGCCCGCGCGTGCCGCTGCTGGTCATCTCCCCCTGGTCGCGCGGTGGTTGGGTCTGCTCGGAGACCTTCGACCACACCTCCGTGCTGCGGTTCCTGGAGGCCCGGTTCGGCATCGAGGAGCCCAACATCAGTGCCTGGCGCCGGTCCGTCTGTGGCGACCTCACCTCGGCGTTGGACTTCTCCGGCGCCGACCCGCAGCGGGTCTCGATACCGGTGCCCGCGCCGATCGCCTCCCAGGGCAAGCCCTACCAGGTGCCGCTGCCACAGCGGATGCCCACCCAGGAGCCCGGCACCCGCCCGGCCCGCGCCCTCCCGTACGACCTGCGGGTCAACGAGGACGAGACCGACGACGCGACGGTGTTCCAGCTCAACCTGAACAACCAGGGCTCGGCCGGTGGCTGGCTCTACGTCTACGACCGGACGGCGCCGACGGCGGCCCCGCGCCGCTACACCGTCTCGGCCGGCGACAGCTTCGAGGACCACTGGCCGCTGGTCGACGGCGGCTACCACCTCGTCGCCCACGGGCCGAACGGCTCGGTGCAGGAGTTCGAGGGCAAGACGGTGGGCGGCCTGGTCGCCCGCTTCGAGCCCGCGCGGCACAAGGTGCGGGTGACGGTGTCCAACCACGGGGAGACGGCCCGCACGGTCACCGCCGAGAACGCGTACGCCAAGGGCGCCAAGCAGGGCCGCACCCTGCGCCCCGGCGACGACGCCCGGTTCACCTTCGACCTTCCCGAGGGGAACCGCTGGTACGACATCACCGTCACGGCTGCGGACGGTCCGGCCTTCCGCCGCCGCTGGGCCGGCCACCTGGAGAACGGCCGCCCCGGCACCAGCGACCCCGGCCCGCGCTGATCCCGTCCCCCACCCCACCCCCGGACCGGCCCTCAGGGCCGGCCCGGGACCCAGAGGGGGGCCGGGCCGAGGCGGGGCATGGCGCGGGCGGCGTCCTGTTCCAGCCATCCGTCCACCCGTGCCGGGTCGCCCTCGCTGAGCTCCACCAGGGCGGCGGCGGCGATCCGGGCGCAGCACAGCATCAGCGCCAGGGTGTCCTGGCGGCGGTGCCGCTCCCGTACGTAGGCCTCGGCGCGCTCCTCGACGCGGAGGCGGTGGGTCGGCCCGTCCTCGGCGGTCAGCGCCTGGACCCCGTGCCACACCAGGGTGAGGGCGCAGGGTTCGGCCGGGTGGGTCACGTCCTCCCGGTGGGCCTGCTCCCGGGCCTCAGCCGAGCGCTGCCCGAGCCACCCCAGGGCCGTCGGCCCGTCGCCCCCGCCGGAGCGCAGCAGCAGCTCGGCCGCCTGCTCCACGAGGACGGGCACCACGGCCGCGGCCGGCACCCGCAGCCCGGGCGCCGGTGTGTCGCCGAAGGACAGCCAGGCGTCCGCGAAGGAGGCCGCGCGCAGCCCGCCCACCCAGGCGGGCGCCTCGCCCGGCGCCCCGAGCCACTCCTCGGCCCCCAGCCGGACCAGCCCCACCGCGACCAGATTCGCCGCGTCCCCGTCCAGCCCCAGCAACCGTCCGCTCCGCACCACGCACCCCCACCTGCGCTCGTCACCCTTCGGGCACATCCCACCACACCGGGACGCGAACGAAATAGGCAGGGCCACGTCACAAATCGGTGCCGGTATGGGGCGGCCCGCGGTGCGGCCCGTGGTACGGGGCTTGCGGGCGGTCGGGGGAGGCCGCGGGCGACTGCGCCTGAGGGGACACCCGCATCGACCAGCAGATCGCCGAGGCACCGCTCTGCCCGCCCGCTGTCCCGCCCGCCGTCCAGACCCCGCCCGCGACGGCCAGGACGTTGTCGGCGCACCGATGAAAGTGTTCAGCCGCGTACACATGAACGCGCTCAACTGGTCCGTCAGTCAAAAGGGGCGGTCATCGGTTCGCCTTAAGGCGAGTTGAGCCCTACCAGTGAGGGCTGGGCGGGCAAGGCCCGGAGAACCGGATGCCGTCCGTCAGTGCGACGTGGAGCCGCAGCCCGTGCGCTGGGGCGACACTGAGCAGCAGGTCTGCGGTGGAGGCTCCCAGGAGGAGGACCGGCGCGAGCAGGCTTCCGGCGACGATCGGGGCCCAGCGGCGCTGCCGGAGGAAGAACCGCGGCAGCCAGAAGCCGCCCACGAACACGCCGCTGTAGACCACCAGGTAGAAGATGCTGGTGAACAGCGGGGTGATGAAGTCCGGATCGGGTCCGGGATCGTACTCTCCGGGTCCGGGCGGGGGGCACAGGGTGTCCGGGATCTGGACGTGGACCGTGTACAGGGCGGCCAGTCCAGCGGCCAGCCCCACGACGACGGGCAGGCAACCGAGCCCGATGCCCTCAACCAGCCCAGTCTTCGTCTCACCAGCATGGTCCGAAGTCATCAATCCCCCGCTCTCGTCGCCGCAGGCTCCGAGACGGCGAAAGCACTGTCCACGGTTCCGACCTCGAAATCCGACTGCCGCCCGCAGCGATCGGCACCCGTTCTTCACCGCACCTCGGCGTGGCACCTCACCGGATTCCCAGTGGCGCGCAGGCGCCTGCGGCTGTGCGTCGGGCGGCGCCGGTGCGGGGGTACCGGCGCCGCCTTCGTGTTCCAGCGGTGCCGGCCGGGTACGTCGCGGTCTGGGCGCTGTTCGGCGCGCCGGGTGCGGAGCTGCCGCTGCACGGGGCGGCCCGGGCGGTGCTGGACCTGCTCTGGTTCGGCAGCGCGGCCGTCCTGCTGCGGGCAACGGGCCTGCGCCGCACGGCGGTTGTCTTCGGTGTGGCCTACCTGCTGACCACAGCGGCGCACCTGATGCTGTGACCGGGCGGGGCACGGCGTCGCGCCTCCGCGGCAGCCCTCGTCATCCGGCTCCGCACATGATCGACCGGACGGAACCTGAGCGGGGGGAGCCGGCACGTGCCGGGTCCGACCCCGCCGAACGACCTGCCGAACGACCTGCGGGACGGCTTCCCGGGATGCGCGCCGGGACGCCACGGACGGGCGGGCGGCCGACGCCCGCGGCCTCCGCGCTCCGCCACCCGTCGGGCCAGCTCAGCGGCGGGAGGCACGGCGGTCCCGCACCCGGGCGGCGGCCCGTCCCACCGGGTGGGTCGGCCGTGAGACGCGTCCACCCGGTGGATGGGACGGTAGGAACCTCCCGGACGGGGGCCGGGTGAGGCAGAGTTCTGACAAATCATCATGGATTTGGAGAACCCCTGTGAACACCCTCCTCCCCACCCGGCGCCGGTGGTCGCTGGGCCTTGCCCTGGCGTCCGTGCTGACGGGTGTCGGTGCGTACGCCGCCTCGGCGGCACCCGCCACGACCGCGCCGGCGCCGATACCGATCACCTCCCCGGCCTGTCCGGCCAACCTGCGGATGGGTGAGGCCGACGGCTGTGTCACCCAGCTCCAGCTGGAGCTCAACCTGACCGGTGCGCACCTCACCGTGGACGGGCAGTTCGGGTCGGGCACCGACACGGCCGTGCGCACCTTCCAGTCCTCGCACTCCCTGACCGCGGACGGCATCGTCGGCCCGGCCACCAAGGCGAAGCTCGACGCGGCGGCGGCCGGCTCCTCCGGCACCGGCACCGGCACCGTCGACCTGCGCACCCAGTGCGGTGACCTGCAGAAGGGTGCCAGCGGCGCGTGCGCCAGCACGCTGCAGACGATGCTGAACACCTTCAACGCGGGCCGCCTCACCGTGGACGGGCAGTTCGGCCCGGCCACCGACACGGCGGTGCGCAACTTCCAGGCCTCGCACGCCCTGGCCATCGACGGGATCGTCGGCGCGGCCGTCAAGAACGCCCTCTACACCAGCACCCCCACCCCGCTGCCCAGCGGCCCGATCAACTCCGCCAAGGTCCTGAACGCGGCGAAGTCCTACCTGGGCGTCCCGTACGTCTGGGGCGGCGGCCACTCGCTGCGCGGCGAGGGCCCCGGCCCGTCGCTCGGCACCTGTGACGGCTACACCGGTTCGATCCAGCCCTGCCCGGCCGACACCACCGTCGGCGTGGACTGCTCGGGCCTGGTCCGCGCGGCCTTCTGGTTCGGCGCCGGCATCGACCTCGCCAACGGCGGCGACACCACCGAGCAGACCCTGGACAAGCACCTGACCCCGATCACCGAGGCCCAGCGCCGCCCCGGTGACGTCGAGTACTTCGGCACGGACGCCCACAACACCGTGCACGTCGTGCTCTACGCCGGCACCGACCCGGCCACCGGGGCGGACATGATGTACGAGGCCAAGGAGACCGGCACCGACGTCCACTACGTCGGCCTGCGCACCGGCGGCTACTGGTACCACGTGTCCGCCTGACCGTACGGGCGGGCGCCGTTCGGCCCCGCGTGGATGTGCCGCAATGCCTGCACGGCGACCGCCGGGACGGTCGCCGTGCAGGCATGCTCGGTGGTCACGGTGCAGGCCGAGGCTGCGGCGGCGGATCGCCCGGACGAACTGGAACGGACCCGCCGTCAGGGAGAGCCCCGCCGGCACGATGCGGGCGTAGAAGGCGAGTCGGGCCGGCAGCGGGCGGTGGCCAGCGGGAGAGGTGGCCGGGCCGGACCGCTGGGCCGGGTGGCTCACACCTGTGCCATGCCGCCGTCCGCGAAGAGTTCGACGCCGGTGATGAAGCTGGAGGCTTCGCTGGAGAGGAAGACCGCGATCCTCCCCATCTCGCGCGGGTCGGCGATCCGTCCGGTCGGGTTGCCCTCTCCCATGGTCTGGACGGCGGCGTCGACCTGATCGGCTCCCTGGGCCATCGCCAGTGCGCTGCGCAGGGAGTCGGTGTCGACCGCACCGGGGCTGAGGATGTTCATCCGGACGCCCGAGCCCTTGACGTCCTGGATCCAGGCCCGGATGAAGTTGCGGACCGCGGCCTTCGAGCCGCCGTACAGGCTCATCCCGCGCGGCGGCTGGATGGACGCCGTGGAGCCGATGATGACGACGGCGCCGCCGGGCGGCAGCAGTGCGAGAGCGGGCTGAACGGTGAAGAGGACGCCCTTGGCATTGACGTTGAAGGTCCGGTCGAACTGCTCCTCGGTGATGGCGCCGAGCGGGGCGTGCGCGCCGATCCCGGCGTTGGCCACGACCGTGTCGAGTCGCCCGTGACGCTCCATCACCTGCCGGTAGGCCGCCTCCATGTCCGCGAGTCTGGTGACGTCGGCCACGATCCCCGAGCAGTTCGGCCCGATCGCCGCGACCGCCTCGTCGAGCGCCTCCTGGTCCAGGTCGGTGATGACCACGCGGGCGCCGTTGGCGACGAACTCCTGGGCGATGCCCAGGCCGACCCCGGACGCGCCGCCGGTGATGACGGCGACCTTCTCTGTGAGCGAGAGACTCATCTTCTTCTCCTCTGAATGACTGGATGGCCGTGTGCGGCCTTCGCGGCGGGGGTTGTGCGGAGGCGGAAGTCCAGGGCGTGCCGGGGCCGGGGTGGTGGCCCACCCGTTGCTCATGGGAGTGGCGGCCGTGGCAGCGCTACGGCGGGACTGTGCGGGTCGGAGGCAGGAGTGCGCCCGTGTGCGGCCGATGCGGGCCGCATGCCCTAGAGTGAAAACGGAGGCGCCTCCATTTCAGCCATGCTAAGTGGAGGCGCCTCCGGTTAGCAAGCCCGGGACGACAGGAGGCATCGGATGGCCGACGAGACAGGGCGCCCGCTGCGGGCCGACGCACAGCGCAATCGGGACAGGATCCTCTCGGCCGCGGTGCGCGTCTTCGCCGAAGAGGGACTGGAAGCGCACATGGAGCGCATCGCCAAGGAAGCCGGCGTCGGCTCCGGCACGCTCTACCGAAACTTCCCCACCCGGGAGGTCCTCATCGAGGCCGCCTACCGCAACGAGCTGATCCGGCTGTGCGACGCGGCCCCCGGTCTGCTGGCCGAGCTGCCCCCGCGCGAGGCCCTGCGCGCCTGGACGGGCCGCTTCATCGACTACGCGACCGCCAAGCTCGGCATGGCCGACGCCCTGCGCGCCCTCGTCGAAACCGGCGTCAACCCCTACGCCCGGAGCCACGAGATGATGATGGCCGCCCTGACCTCGCTGCTGGCCGCCGGCGTCGAAGCCGGCACCATCCGCTCCGACATCGGCGCCGCCGACATGTTCGCCGCCCTCACCGGCATCGCCCTCACCTCGGGAAGGCCGGAGCAGCGGGAGCAGGCCGAACGCCTCCTCGACCTCACCCTGGACGGCCTGAGCACCGACCGGCGCTGACGGCCGGCGGGACCCGCGATCCCATTGCCGCCGGGAGGGCCCCACTGCGGCGGCAGCTCCCGGGTGCGGCTGTCCGCGCGTGCTGCGGCGCGCGGACAGCCGTGGTGTTACTCCGGGGCCGTCCGTACTGCCAGCGCCGCGTCGCGGACGTCCGGGTCGGGGTGGCGGCGGAGGGTGCGGAGGGCGGTGCGCCAGTGCGGCTGCCAGTTGGTGCGGGGGCCCAGGGCGTGGGTGAGGGCGACCGCGAACAGGCCCTGGACGCAGGTGTTCCGGGCCGTGAGCTGTTCGACCACGCGGTGCAGGACCGCCGGGTCGCCGGGGCGGCGGGTGGCGTTGAGCCGGTTGCGCAGGGTCTCGCCCGTGCGGGTGGCCGGTACCGGGCGGTCGGCGTGCAGCGCGGCCAGCGCGTCGAGCTCGGCGAGCAGGCTGTCGTACGGCGCGTCGAAGTCCAGGGCCGCGGCGCGCAGTTGGAGGGCCAGGGGAGCGAAATCGGTTGCGGTGGTGAGGAGTTCGGCGGCCTTGCGGGCCGACGCCACGGCGGCCGCGGTGGGGCGGTCACCGACGCCCGCGCTGAGTCGGGCCACCAGGAAGTCGATCCGCTGCCGGGCCGGCCGGTCGCGTTCGGCCGCCGCGTCCAGCTCTTCCCCGGCCTCGTGTTCGCTCGCCAGCAGCCGGGTCAGCGCCTCGGGCAGTCGGCGGCCCGTGCCGCCGGCGGCCAGCACTGCGAGGCCGCTCGCCGAGGCCCGCCAGGAGGAGCGGTCGGCGAGGTCGACGGTGCGCGTCAGCAGGACGTCCTCCGCTTCGGGGTACCAGGGCGCCCAGGAGGCCAGCAGGTCGAGCGCGGTCCGGGCGGTCTCCGGGTCGTCACCGCTCGCCACCCGGCTCACCAGGGCGGCGTAGCGGGGGCGGTCGGCGGCGGGCAGCTCCAGCGGGCGGGTGCGCAGCACCGCGGACCGGGCGACGGGCGGGCCCGCCGCGGCGCCGTCGAGCATCCGCCAGGCCGCCGGTGCGGGGAGCAGGCCGACGGCGGCGGCCACGGCGGCCGCCCGTACGTCGCGGTGCTGTTCGGGCAGGTCGTGCACCTCGGTGAGGAGCGCGAGCGCGGTGTCCACCGGCAGCAGGCGGGCGACCAGGCGGACCAGTTCCTTGCGGCTGGTGACCTTCGTCCCGCCCCCGGCGGCCACCCCGTCGTTGCCGGCCGGCTCGGGCAGCAACGTCGCCCGCAGCACCGGCGCCAGCCGCGAGGGCGCGACGAAGCCGGCCGCCCGCCCGGCCGCGTACAGGGCCACTCGGGCCCGGTCGTCGCCGGCGTGGGCCAGCAGCAGCGGCAGTGCCTCGGCGGGCCGGTCCGTCCAGACCAGGGCCCCGAGCGCGGCCTCGATGAGCACGGTGTCCGGGGACTCGGCGTACCGGCGGACGGTGGCGAAGCCGAGTTCGGGGATCGCCACCAGGGTGCGCAGGTGTCCGGCCCGGGTGTGCACGGGCAGCGAGGCGTCGTCCGCCGCCGCGGCCAGCAGGCGCGCGGCGGCCGCGCGCTGGCGGGGCACCCAGCACTCGATCCCGTCGACCGGCGGCAGCCAGCGCGAGCCCGCCGCCAGGAAGCGCCCGTACGGCGGGGTGGCGGCGAGCACGGTGTCCAGCAGGTCGGTGCGTCGGCGGGCCAGTACGGCGAGCACCGGCGGCAGCACGGCCGCCGAGGGCTCCAGTGCCAGGACCCTGGCCACCCGCTCGCCCCGGGTCGCGGAGTCGGCGAGCCAGTGGTCGACGGCCCGCCGGACGGTCGCGTTGTCGCCGAACTGGATGGCCTCCCAGAGGAGTTCCTGCAATCCGGTCAGGCGGTGGGCGCGTCGGCCCAGCGCCCCGGCCAGGGCGAAGGTCAGCGTGTGGTCGACCTTGTCCGCGCCGGCCTCCAGCCACGGCCGCAGGGCCTCGAAGACCTGGACCTCCTGGCCGCGCCGCAGAGTGCTGTCCAGCCGGCTCAGCGGAATGCTGCCGAGCGCCCCGGAGAGCTGCCGCAGGGTGGCCAGGGCCCAGCCGAGCAGGGCCTGTTCGCCGCCGGCCGCGTGCTCCCGCAGCACCCCGAGGGCGAGCCCGGTGAGTGCCTGGCGGGTGCGCCAGGAGGTGTCCCGGGCCTCGACGGCGTCGGTGACGACCCGGCCGAGGGCCTCGGCCGCCGCGCCGGTGAAGAGCGCGGGCGGGACGGCGGCCAGCGCGACCAGGGCGGCGGAGCGGACCGGGTCCTGCTCGTTGCGCAGCCGCGCAAGCTCGTCGACCAGCTCCTCGACCGCCGCCGCGTCGCCCGAGCGGGCCGCGTTGCGCACCAGCAACGGGTAGGCCAGCGCCCGGTCCTCCGCGGCGGGCCGGCGGGTGGCCGCGAGCAGCCGCGGCCGGGCCTCGGCCACCGGCAGGTGGGCGACGTGGGCCAGCACGACGGACCACGCGGCGCCGCGCTCGGCGGCCTGCTCGGCCATCCGCCGGGCCTCGGCCTGCGCCCGACGGCGGGGCAGCGCGTCGAGCACGGCCTCGGACAGCTCGTGGTGGCCCTGGTCCCGGCCGGCGGTGGCCTGGTCGTAGAACGCCTCGCGCCGGGACGGCGGCAGGGCGCGCAGCAGCCGGGCGAGCGACAGCGGGGCGGTGCTCCAGGCCCGGCCCAGGTCTGCCAGCTCGGGCAGGTCGAGCCGGGTGGCCCGGGTCAGCGCGCTGCGGGAGATCGACGCGGTGGCGGCCCGTTCGGGCACGGTGATCAGCCGGATGGTCCGGCCGGGCGCGGCGGTCAGCAGCGGTCCCAGGCACTGCTGCACCGGCCGCGGCAGGCGGATGGGGCAGTGGCGTTCCAGCAGGTCCAGTACCCGCTCCGGTCGGTGCCCGGCTGCGGCTGTCAGGGTGTCCGCGTTGCGGTACCACCAGGCGGTGCGGGCCGACTCGGGCAACTCGGCGAGCTGTCGGTCCACTTCGTCCAGCAGCAGGTCGGGGTGGCGGCGGGCCAGGTTGTGCCAGTTCGCGAAGGCCAGGAACAGCTCGGGCAGGAGCTTGGCCACGGTCTCGGGCCCGCAGCCCGGCAGCAGCCTGGCGGCCGCCGCGTCCCCCCAGGACTGCCGGAAGGAGTCCAGCAGTCGCTCCGCCAGCTCGGTGCGGCCGCGGGCCACGATCAGGGTGGTGAGCCGGTGGCGCAGCACGGCGGGCGCGTCGGCCAGTGCGTCGGCCAGCGCCTCGTCCGGGACCGGCAGGTGGAGCGCGGCCTTCAGGGCCTGGCGGCTGACGGCCGGGTCGGGATCGGTGAGCCGTGCGGCGACGAAGGCGGCGTCCTCGGCGATCGTGGCGGCGACCCCGGCCAGCCCCCGGCCGTAGGCGCCGCGCGTGTCCAACTCGGCCAGCAGCGTCCTGAGTTGCTCGGATCCGCCGCGGTGGCACAGCTCCTTGGCCCAGGCGGCGAGCCGCCGCATCCGGACCGGGTGGGCGAGCTGATCGAGCTCGGCGAGGAGGTGGTCGACGGCTTCGGCCGGACTCTGCGGTGCACTGGACATGCCCGCCATTCAACCGGTCCGCCGCCTCCGCTGTCGTACGGTTTTCGGCCGCCTCGGCCGCCTCGGCCGCCTCGGCCGCCTCGGCCGTCCGTACGGCGGTCGGCGTCCTCCGTGCCCTCGGCGGTCAGCGCAGCGAGCGGACCGGAGGGCTGGTGGCGACCAGGGCGGCGCAGGTCAGGACGGCGCTGCCGGAGAGCAGGAAGAGCGTCGTCGTGCCGTACGGGAGCAGGGCGCCGGCCAGGACGTAGGAGAACGGGTCGAAGGCCACCGTGGCCAGGACGACGAGGCTGAGGACCCGGCCCAGCAGGTGCTCGGGCACCCGTTCCTGGAGGGTGGCCACGACGACTACGCCGAGGAACCCGGAGCCGAGGCCGATGAGGGAGACGACCGCCGTCGCGGCCAGGACGTGGGTGACGGCGGCGAGTCCGGCCATGCCCGCGCCGATCGCGGCGACGCCGCCGACCACGGTCCGGCCGCGCCGGGCGGGCGGTCGCCAGCCGGCCGCCAGGGAGCCGGCCAGGGAGCCGGCGCCGAAGCCGGAGAGCACGATGCCCAAGTCGCCGGCGCCGCCGAGGCGTTGCTCGGCGAGCACGGCGCCGCCCACCAGCACGGGGCCCACGACCGCGAGGTTGATCAGGGCGATGGCCGCCAGCATCCCCCGCACCAGCGGCTCGTGCCAGGCGTACCCCAGGCCGGTGGCGAGGGCGCGTAGGCTGCCGGGCCGCTCGCCGTCGGCGGCGTCCGGGTCGGTGGCGGGCTGCGCTCTCCCGGCCCGTCGGGCCAGGCGGATCAGCGTGCTGAAGGCGGCGGCGGCCAGGGCGGCCAGCACCGTGATCGCCCCGAGCGTCGTGGCGAAGCCGACCGCGGCGATGCACCCGGCGGCCACCGCCGGGCCGATCAGGTCGCCCCCCGACTCCGCGCCCTGCACCAGCCCGTTGACCCGGGCGAGCTTCTCGGCCGGCACCACGGCGGGCAGCAGTGCCAGGGCCGCCGGGAAGTACGCGGCGTCGGCGGCGCCCAGCAGGCCGCCGAGCAGCGCGACCGCGGTCAGTGACGGCGAGGCGAAGGTGACCAGGGCACCGAGGGCGAGCAGGACGGCGACCCTGAGCCAGGCGGCGCCGGCCACGACCCGGTCGGGGCCGAGGCGGTCGACCAGCACTCCGGCGGGCGGCAGCAGCACCGCACGTGGCAGTGCCACGGCCACCAGGACGAACCCGGTGGCGAGGCCGGGTGCGGACCGGTCGAGCACGAAGAGCGTGAGCCAGACGATGAACAGCGCGTCCGTCACGGCCGCCAGCCCCTGGCCCACGATCAGGCGCCGCAGGTGGGCGTCGCCGAGTCGACCGTGGTGCTCGCCGATCGACACCATGAACACCTCCGCTCACACGAGTCGGGGTACCGGCAGTGGAAGTCTCGTGGAAAACCTGCTGGTGGGAGGGGTATCCCCGCTGGGGATGCCCCGTCCCGGTGCTCGGCCGGGAACGCGAACACACCGCCCCCGGGACCAGTTCCCGGCGGGTCTCCCACACGTCCGGCCCGACCGGTTCCCCATCCCATTGTCCCTGCCCACCACCAGTCTGGCCGCACACCGGGTGACGCAGGGTCAGAACCGCTGATTTTCGGTGAACTTCCGGTGCGGTTCACGGCGGTGCAGGAACGCGGCTCCGGTCTCCGGCAGTTGGGGTCAGGCCGGTCAGGCCGGTCACGCCGGTCACGCCGGTCACGCCGGGTCGAGCCCCGGCGAGCCCGGAGCGGGGTGGGGGGCGTCTCCGACGGTCACCAGGCCGCTCTCGTAGGCGACGACCACGGCCTGGGCCCGGCTGGTGAGCGCGAGCTTCGCCATCATCCGGTTCACATGGGTCTTGACCGTGGCGATGCTCACCACCAGGCGTTCCGCGATCTGGTCGTTGGTCAGGCCCCGGCCGACGAGGTGCAGCACGTCCCGCTCGCGCGCGGTCAGCCCCTCCAGTGTGCCGGGCTGCCCGCCGACCGGCTCGCCCTGGCGCGCGAAGCTCTCCACCAGGCGCCGGGTGACGGTCGGGGCGAACAGCATCTCGCCCTCCGCGATCTGTTTGACCGCGGTGAGCAGCCGTTCCGGCGGGGTGTCCTTGAGCAGGAACCCGCTGGCTCCGGCGCGCAGTGCGGCGTAGACGTACTGGTCGAGGTCGTAGACGGTCAGCATGACGACCTTGGGCTTCGGCGCCGCGGCGGCGAGGATCCGTTCCAGGGCGGCGATGCCGCTCATGCCGGGCAGGCGGATGTCCATCAGGACGACGTCGGGCGTGCGGCGGGCGGCCAGGTCGACGGCCTCCTCGCCGGTCGCGGCCTCGCCGGCCACCTCCAGGCCGTCGGTGGCACGGACCAGGGCGGCGATTCCCGCTCGGATGAGCACCTGGTCGTCCACGATCAGTACCGATGTCACCGTTGCAGCCCCCTCGTCCCCCATGCCTCGGCCGGCCCTGCCGTCCCCCGCGTCCGGGCCCGCTCGTCGTCCTCACGGGTCGGTTGCGGTGACCGGCAGCGTGAACGCGACCTCGAAACCGCCGTCAGGGCGCGGGCCGGCGTGCACGGACCCGCCGTAGAGTCTGACGCGTTCATGAATCCCGATCAAACCGAGCCCGCTGCCGGATACCGCGTCGCCGTCTCCGGGCCCGTCGTCGACGATCCGGGCTTCGAGGCGGTCCGGCTGCCACTGGAGGCGGACGGTCGCGGTGGCGGGTCGGCCGGCGTGCTTGATCACATTGGTGAGGGCCTCCTGGACGACCCGGAACGCGCACAGGTCGACCCCGGGGGCGAGCATCCGCGCGGGGCCCGACACGACGACCCGGACCGGCACACCGGCCGCCCGGGTGCGCTCCACGAGCCCGTCGAGCTCGGCCAGTCCGGGCGCCGGATGGTAGAGCTCCTCCTGCTCGCGCGGTGCGTCGCCGGAGATGCGCAGGACCTGGAGGAGCCCGCGCATCTCCTCCAGGGCCTCGCGGCTGGTCGCTCCGATCGCGGTCAGCGCTTCCCGGGCCGCCTGCGGGTCGCTGGTGAAGACGTACTCGGCCACCCCCGCCTGCACGGCCAGTGCCGACAGGTGATGGGCGATCATGTCGTGCAGCTCGCGGGCGATCCGGACCCGTTCCTCCACCACCGCGTGCCGGGCCCGCAGCTCCTGCTCGCGCCGCAGCCGGTCCGTCGCCTCGGCCAGTTGCGTGTTGCGCTCGGCCAGGCGCCGGGTGCCCGTCGCGAAGATGCCCACGATGCCGATCGCGATGACGGACTGCGCCACCGACAGTTCTACCGACAGGCGCGCCTGGAGTCCGCTGGCCGTCCAGGCCCCGCAGGTCACCACCGCGGCCGCGACCGCCTGGCGCGGCGGTCGGCGCGCGATCACGGTGTAGCCCGCGAGCAACGGCGGCCACAGGTTCACCGACGGCTGGAACCCGGCAGCGGTGTAGACCAGCAGGCCGGTCAGGGACAGCGTCAGTACCGGCCAGGGGTGGCGCCTGCGCAGCGCCAGCGGCAGCGCGACCAGGAGGCTCAGGCAGACCGCTGTCAGGTCGAACGGCCGCCAGCCCTCCGCCCGGTAGCGGGCCTGGTACGACTGCAGCCCGTAGACGACGGTCACCACCGCGAGCACCAGGGCGAGCGCCGTGTCCGCCTGCACCGGGTCCACCCGGAGCCTTCGCGCGATCGACCGCATCCCGGCAGCGTACGGACGGTCGCGGCCGCTGTCGTCAACCCTGCGGTCGACCTCCTCCTCGCCGTCCGCAACGTCCGACGTCCTCGGCTACCGCAGAGGTTTACCCCCGCAATCAACCCTGGAGTTGACGATGGGGCGGGGGACGCCCTGCCACGCTCTTGCCATCCACCGCGACCGACGGTGGCAACGGGAGGGATCACCATGAAGGGGAAGCTCGCGGCGATGGTCGTCGGCGGTACGGCGGTGCTGGGGCTCGCGTTGAGCACCAGCCCGGCCTCGGCCGCCTCGTGGCACTACCAGTGGTTCGACAAGCACACCCCGACCACCGGCTGGTCCACCAAGAACGTCGCCCTCGGGCCGGGTGGGACGACCGTCCGGTTCGACGTGTGGTGCTCCGGGGGTGGCACGTACAAGGTCGAGATCCGCAAGGCCGGCGTCGGCATCAACGTCGCCAGGGTCGACAACGTGCCGTGCGACGGCCACTGGTACACCGTGACCAGCCGCCAGGACAGCAGGTGGGCGTACTACGCCCACCTCGGCACGCACAACGGCAAGCGGCCGCTCCAGGTCGCGGGCTACTGGGCCTGACACAGCTGTGCCGTGGGGCCGACGTCCGCCTGTCGGCCCCACGGCACCACGGCTCCACCTCACCACGGCACCCGGCCTCGGTCTCCTGTCCCAGGCCCGGGTGCACAGCAGCAAAGTCCCGGTTCGCGGCGGCGGGCTGGTCCGCTTGCCGGGAATCGGATCGCCGTCAACGGGGTTGGTGGGGGACGAGCCGTTACTGGAGGGGTCATGCGAGCAATTCAGGTGTACGAAGTGGGCGGTCCCGAGGTGCTGCGGGAGGCCGAGGTGGACCGGCCGCGGCCGGGTCCGGGCGAGGCGCGCGTGGAGGTCGCCGCGTCCGGGGTCAACTTCCTCGACGTCTACCACCGCGAGGGCCGGTACAGCCTCCCGCTGCCCTTCACCCCGGGCGCCGAGGGCGCCGGCACGGTCGTCGAAGTCGGACCCGGCGTCGCTGACGTCGCAGTCGGGGACCGGGTCGGTTGGGTGGAGATTCTCGGCACCTATGCCGAGCAGGCTGTCGTGGACTCCTCCCGGCTGGTGCCGCTGCCCGACGACATCGGCTTCGAGACAGCCGCCGCCGTGCTCCTCCAGGGCATGACCGCGCACTATCTCGTCAAGGACGCCTACCCGGTTCAGGAGGGCGACACGGTGCTCGTCCATGCGGCTGCCGGTGGCATGGGGCTGCTTCTGACCCAGCTCGTCACCCATCTCGGCGGCAGGGTGATCGGCACGACGTCGACCACGGCGAAGGCCGAGCTGGCGAAGCGTGCCGGGGCCGCCGAGGTGATCCTTTCTTCCGCAGTCGATGATCTCGCAGCCGAGGTGAGGCGGCTCAACGGCGATCAGGGACTGCCGGTTGTCTTCGACGGCGTCGGCGCGCACACCTTCGATGCGAGCCTCGCCAGCCTGCGATCCCGCGGCCATCTCGTGCTCTTCGGCGCGGCAAGTGGTGCCGTGCCGCCGTTTGACCCGATTCGGCTCGCCCAGGGCGGTTCGCTGACCCTGATCCGGCCCAGCCTCGGGGACTTCATCGCCGATCGGTCCGAACTGCTCCGACGGGCCGCCGATGTGTTCGAGTGGGTGCGCTCCAAGGCGCTTGAGGTCACCGTGACGGGCCGCTACGCATTGTCCGAGGCCGCCCGGGCCCACAGCGATCTGGAGGCTCGGCGGACCACCGGCAAGCTGCTCGTCGTACCCGATGCGGCCGCTATTGGACGCCGCGAGGAGACGCAGAGCTGATCGCGGGTGACGAGGTCGGGGATCTTGGAGACCGAGATGTCGAGGCCATGGCCGACCGTCATCGCCAAGATCCCCGACAGCGTCAGGCACTCGGCAGGCCAAGATCGAGTTCTCGCGGGTTTCTGGTCGGTGCCGCGCGCGGTGCCGTGGATCAGGTGGGAGAGCGGTTGGGGGAGCGGTTCGACGGCGACGGCAGCCAGGTCGGCCGTGAGGGCGTCGGAGGTGCGGCCCGCGTCGAGGGCGCGGCGGACGCTTCCCGGGCTGAACCGCCATACCGAGGCCGTACCGGCGCTCTCCCGGTCGGCGACGGCCGAACGGCGTGGCGTCCTGGGGGAGTTCGTCGGCGAACGGGCGGAGCCACCCGAGCAGCGTCCCCGGATCCGCCGGGCGCGCCGCACCTTCGCCGACCGGGAGCCGCGCCGCGGACAGGCGGCGGACCGCCCGTTCGCCGCACGCCGGAGTCGAAAGCTCCGATGATCGGCGGCTCCGATGATCGGCCAGGGGCCTCTCAGTCAGGCGGTTCGTGCGGCTCCGGACCGTGGACGGGCTCCATGCCCTGTCCAGGGTCCCCGTTGCGGGCGGGCTGCGGCACACCGGACTCCGGGCCGTGCTCGGGTCCCTCCTCGTCCTCGGGCGGGCGCGGAGGTCCGCCCTCTCCGGTCATCCGGGACTCCGGCGTCTCCACCGGAACCGGCGGGTCCTTCGGGACGTGCTCCTCGGGCCGGGTCATGCGCGTTCACCTCCTGGGGGTCGGTGGCCGGGGCCGGAAGAGCCCCGGCCGTGCCGTCCTGCTCGGCTGCGGGGGGCGTCCCCGGCTCAGTCCTTCACGGCGTCCTTGACCTTCTCGGCGGCCTGCTTCAGGTCGCTCTTCGCCTGCTTGGCGCGGCCCTCGGCCTCCAGGCCCCGGTCGCCCGTGGCCTTGCCGACGGTCTCCTTGGCCTTGCCCTCGACCTTGTTCGCCGCGTTGCGCACCTTCTCCTCGTTGCCCATGGGCGCTGCTCCTCACGTCGTCGGCGGCGGGTTCCGCCGGTCCGCGTCTGCCCCGAGCCACGGATCTCACACCTGGCCGCCCACTCGTCACCGGTCGGGCTCCTGGTGGCCCGACCGACGCGGGTGTAGCTGCGAAGGGGACGGGCAGACGCCGGATATGGAATTCGAGCAGGGTCGGCTGTACCCGGACCCCTCCCTTCGGCTGTCCGCGCGGGCGACCCTGACGCCCGGCATGATGGCGGGAACGGCAGACCGCCGTCCACAACGGTCAGGGAGTGCGACATGACAGGGCCAGCCGAGGACTCCGTCGCGGAACAGGGCCTCGGCGGACTCCAGGTGAGGGTGGAGCGGAAGGGGACCGTGAGGATCCTCGCCCTGGCCGGAGAACTGGACCACGACACGGTGGGCGAGCTGCGCGCCGCGCTCGTCCGCCGTCCGGACGACGGGATCGACCGGATCGTCGTGGACCTCGACGGCCTGAGGTTCTGCGACTCCAGCGGGCTCAACGCGTTGCTGCGCGCGCGGATCGACGGCGAGGCGGCAGGGTCGGCCCTGGAACTCGCCGCACCGCGACCTGCGGTGGCGCGGTTGCTCGCCGTGACGGGCGCTGACAGCGTGCTGCGCGTCCACCCGGACGTGACGACGGCCTTGAAGGCACCGGGACCTGGGGAGCGGCACGATGCCACCCCTACGCAGGATCAGGGGTGAGCGGCCGTGCAGGATCGCCCCAGGCCGGAACCCGCACCGGGTCGTGAACAGACCGTGCGGATGGCGTTCGTCGGCAGCGAAGGCGCGGCCGGCCTCGGCCGGGACTTCAGCCAGGACGCGCTGCGGTCGTGGCGTTGGCTGCCCGCAGCCGGCGAGGAGCAGCGGGTGGCGGCCGAGGACGTTCTGCTGATGGTGTCGGAGTTGGTGACCAACGCCTGTCTGCATGCTCCGGGCGGTCCGCGTGAGCTGCGGTTGCGCTGGGACGGGCTGCGGTTGCGGGTAGAGGTCACCGACGCCAGCCCGGTGGTGCCGGCGCTGCGTCCGGCTGGGCCGGGGCGGCCGGGCGGGCACGGCCTGCGGGTCGTCGAGAGGCTGGCCGGGGCCTGGGGGAGCACCCCGGAGGACGGCGGGAAGCAGGTCTGGTTGGAGGTTCCCTCACCGCTGGGCGTTCGTGGGCACGAGCCGTTCTGAGGTCCCTCCCGGCCTGCCCGGCCGCCACCGGCCGCTGGGCGGTTCCGGCGGCGGGGGCGGAGTCGGTCCGGGGCCGTCGGGCCCGGGGAACGGAGGGACGGGAGGGGGCGGGGGATCGGGATCTTCGCCGGGCCGGGGCCCGGGGTCGGGGTGCGGCAGCGGTCCGGTGTCCGGATTCGGCGGTATCGGAATCGTCATGGCGGTCCTCGCGGGTCACGGCACGCTCAGCGGCCGAGGGCGTGCGCCAGTTCGCGCTTGTTCATCTTCGAACGGCCCTTGATGTTGCGGTGCCTGGCCTCGTTGTAGAGCTGATCGTAGGTCGGGCCCTGGGCCCCCTGGTGGGAGCGCAGCCCCCCGCGCCGGCCGGAGGACATGTCGTGGGTCGAGCTGCGGCTGGCGGTCTTCGACTCGCCGTGCCGGGCGCGCTCCTTGTTGACCGTCCGGGCCGCGATCTCCTCGGCCCGCTTCTCGCTCTCCCCGCGGTCGAGCGCGCTCTCCTTGATGTGCTCGTACTGGCGCTCGCGCTTGGGGCTGGAACCTCGGGGCATGGTGACCCCTCCTCTCGTGGGCTCGTCGCCCGGCGTGTACCCGGGTGAACCGGGATGAACCGGCGCGCACCGGACGCGCCGGTTCCCACCGTCCCGGGGTCACCAGCGGTACCAGCGCCGACCCCCTCCCCGGCCGCCCGCGTTGGCGACGAAGCCCAGCGCCCACAGGACCAGAACGGCCAGGGCCACCCACCAGAGGACGTGCACGGCGAAGCCCGCACCTCCGAGGATGAGAATCAGCAAAAGGACGAGCACGAGTGCGACCATGGGAACCGCCTCCTACCGGTTGTTGCTTCGTTCGGATACGGCGTGTGCCCTCGGTGCCCGGAACCATGCACGGGACTTCACCGGTCGGGAGCCGGCCGGGGGCACGGGGCCGCGAGGCGTTCCGCGCACCTCCCGTCGTACGAACCGGCCGTCGTGTGTCGGCGGTCGTGAAACGGGAGTCCTATCGTGGAGGCATGGACTACGGAGCGGAAGCCGGTCGGCAGTGGACGTTTCTGACCAATCACGCCCGCGTCCTGGTGCAGATCGCGCGTGACCCCGGCATCCGGGTCCGTGACATAGCGGACCGCTGTCTGCTGACCGAGCGGGCGGTCCAGCGGATCATCACCGACCTCGAACAGGCCGGGTACCTCAGCCACGAGCGCCGTGGCCGCACCAACCACTACAGCGTCACCATCGCGAAGCAGCTGCGCCATCCTGCGGACGCCGGCCCCACCGTCGCGGAACTCCTGAACGCCCTCGTCCACCGTCCCGCCGACGGACCCCAGGACGCGGCGCCGACCGCCGTCGACTCGCCCCCGCAGTAGCCCCGGCTTGTCCCCGGGCAGGGTGCGGCCGGACCGGTACCGAGGCTCTCCCGGCCGTCAGTACGGCATGGGGCGCCCCGACGGGGTGCGCAGATCGAGTGGGGGCCGCGGACGCGGCGCCGGCCGCTTGACCACCGTGATCCTGGTCATGGACCGCACCTCCTCGAGCCGAAACGATCAGTGCGGCGTCTGCCCGCCATCCGTCGGGGTATGCGGCCGCCGAGGACCCGGATCGTGCGGGCGGAACGGCCTTGCCCCAACGGCTCGTTCCGCCGGCTCACCCTTCGCCGTCGCTGCGGCGCGATGCCCGGCCGGCCCGGTCGCGCCGGCGGTGGCTGGTGTCGCAGAACGGGTAGACCCTGCTTCGTCTGCATGCGCACAACGCCACCACCGGGCGCTCGCACAACCGTCGGTCACCACCCGGGAGGATCACCTCGACCGGGCCCTCGACCAGCAGGGGGCCACCCGGCACGACCGTGATCCGGGTGGCGTCGCGGTCACGGTTCGCGGACACCGCGCACCACCACCAGCTCCTCGTCGCGCTGACCCGGCCCGATCAGCCCCAGTCGTTCGAACAGAGCCGCCCGCTGGGTCATCACCGGCCCGAAGGGCTGGCGCCGCCGCGCCACCACCGACGAGGACAGTCCCGCCGCGCGCAGCTGCGCGAGCGTTGCCGGGACGTCCGCGAGAGCGGACTGGACGACCAGGAGGACGCCGCGCACGGCGAGGGCCCGTGGGACGGTCCGGCAGATCCGGTCCAGGAGCAGCCGTCCGTCCGGTCCGGCGTCCCAGGCCAGGGCCGCTCCGCGGCGGGACGGCGCCCGGCCCGAAGTGGTGGGGACGTACGGCGGGTTGGCCGTCACCAGGTCGAACCGCTCACCGGCGACCGGGCCCAGCAGGTCGCCGCGGCGGAGCCGGACCCGCCCGCGGTGAAGACGGGTGTTGCACCAGGCGGCGGCGACCGCGCGGGCGGACAGGTCCACGGCCGTGACCAGCGCCCCGCTGCGCGCGGCCACGAGGGCCACCACACCGGTGCCGGTGCACAGGTCGAGCACCCGGCTGGACCCGTCGAGCTCCTCCCGGCGGACGCAGTGGGCCAGGAGCTCCGTATCCCCCTGGGGTGAGTAGACCCCCGGTGGTCGAATCAGGATCATGCCGGGCGGGTGCCCGGACCGCAGCCGTCCACACCTGCCGATCGAGGCCGAGGCCTCCGGTGCGGGAAACGGTTCGTGCACCTCGATGTGCCGGTCGTCGTCGTGGGGCGGTGCTCACCGTCCGCGCAGGGCGTCCTCCACGGCGGCGTAGACGTCGAACAGACCGACGGTCCCGGTGAGTTCGAGGACCCGCACCGTCCGTCGCGAGGGGTTGACGAGCGCGAACGCGGTACCGTCGGCCGCCGCCTGTCGGCGTGAGGTGAGGAGCAGGTTGAGGCCGGTGGACGTGAAGAGGTCCACGTCGGCCAGGTCGACCGCGAGCAGGGCCGGGTGCCGGTCGAGGGCGGAGGCGAGGGCCTGGGCGGCGACCGGCTCGCTGTCGAGGATCAGGTCCCCGGCGAAGACGCACACCAGGGCGTCCCCGACCCGAACGGTCTCCGCTTTCAGACAGGGCGGCACAGCGGCCCTCCTCAGGCCAGGTGGTGGATCTCCGCGGACGCCGGGGCGGTCACGGCCCGGTCGATCTCGGGGGGCGGGAAAAAGGCGATGCGTTCCAGGTCGGCCCACAGTTCGAGGGCGCGCTCGCGCAAGCCGGGGGCCGTGGAACTGCCCGCCTCGACCGCGGTGAGGTACGCGTCCAGGCCGGTCACGGCATGACGCACCTGTCGTCTCAACGGCTCGACCCGGCCCGCGCCCTCGCCGGCCCCGCACGGCGCTCCGATCCGTTCAGCCAACTCGGACCTGAGCCGCCCCAGTCCTTCCCTGCTGATCGGGTCCACGTACACCATCTCCAGACGAGGGTCGGCTGCACGAATACGCTGCGGGGGCTGCTGGCCCACCTCCACTGTTCGCTTGTTCGTGAGGCATGTCAACCAAAGCATGAATCTGATGTCGTGCTTCGCCGGTCATGGAACCTTGATCGGGCCCATCGTCCCGGCGTTCGCCCATCCAACAGGAAGGCACCACGCCACAGTGCCTCGCCGCCGGCGACGACGGTGGCCACGTAGAGCCCCGGTCGAACCCGTCGAGCCGGGGGAAGCACGGCATGAAGGCCACGCCGAGCAGGAATCCGAAGAGGATCTGCGAACCGGTCCGGGCGAGCTCCTGGCCGCCCCGGAGGAACACCTGCCCGCTCGCGCCGACGGCTGACACCTGTCCCGCTTTTCACCCTTTCCGGTCCAGTGGCACAGTGGGAGCAGGGCGGCGAGAGTCCGCCCCCGGGGCGGTAGGAGGACGGATGGCCGCCCGGACGTGCGGCAGAACCGGACGGTGGCGCGCATGGACGAACAGGCGATGGCCGACCGGCACTCCGCGGACCCGGAGGAGCAGGCGCTCCGGCAGTTGCTCGCAGGCCTGACGGCCGTCCGTGACGGTGACTTCCGGGCCCGGCTGACCCCGGACCGGCCGGGCGTTCACGGCGAGATCGCCAGGGTGTTCAACGGCATGTCCGACCAGCTGGCGCGGGTGACCTCCGAGGTCACCCGCGTCGCCCGCGAGGTCGGCACCGACGGGCGCCTCGGAGGCCAGGCGCAGGTCCCGGGGGCGGCGGGGACCTGGTCGGATCTCACCGACTCGGTGAACGCGATGGCCGGCAACCTCACCGGGCAGGTGCGCAACATCGCGCAGGTGACCACGGCGGTCGCCCGCGGCGACCTCACCCAGAAGATCGAGGTGGACGCGCGCGGGGAGATCCTCGAACTCAAGAACACCGTGAACACGATGGTGGACCAGCTGTCCGCCTTCGCCGACGAGGTGACCAGGGTCGCGCGGGAGGTCGGTACGGACGGGCGGCTGGGCGGCCAGGCCCGGGTCGAGGGCGTCGCCGGGACGTGGCGTGACCTGACCGATTCGGTGAACTTCATGGCCGGCAACCTCACGGCCCAGGTCCGCGGCATCGCCCAGGTCGCCACGGCGGTGGCCGGAGGCGACCTGACCCGGAAGATCGAGGTGGACGCGCGGGGGGAGATCCTGGAGCTGAAGGAGACCATCAACACGATGGTGGACCAGCTCTCCGCCTTCGCCGACGAGGTGACCAGGGTCGCGCGGGAAGTGGGCACGGAGGGGAACCTGGGCGGGCAGGCGATCGTCCGGGGCGTCTCCGGCACGTGGAAGGACCTGACCGACAACGTCAACGTGATGGCCTCCAACCTCACCGGCCAGGTCCGGTCGATGTCCGTGGTGGCGACGGCCGTGGCGCGCGGGGACCTCTCGCGGAAGATCACGGTGGAGGCCAAGGGCGAGGTGGCGGCCCTCGCCGACGCGATCAACACCATGGTGGACACGCTCTCGGTCTTCGCGGACGAGGTCACCCGCGTCGCCCGCGAGGTCGGCACCGAGGGCATCCTCGGCGGCCAGGCCCGGGTGCCCAACGTCGCCGGGACGTGGAAGGACCTCACCGACAACGTCAACTTCATGGCGCACAACCTCACCAGCCAGGTGCGCAACATCGCCCAGGTCACCACGGCGGTGGCGCGCGGCGACCTCACCCGCAAGATCGACGTGGACGCGCGGGGCGAGATCCTGGAGCTGAAGACGACCGTCAACACCATGGTGGAGCAGCTGAGTTCCTTCGCCGCCGAGGTGACACGGGTGGCCCGGGAGGTCGGCACGGAGGGCCGGCTCGGCGGCCAGGCCGAGGTCGAGGGCGTCTCCGGTACCTGGAAGCGGCTCACCGAGAACGTCAACGAGCTGGCGGGCAACCTGACCCGGCAGGTCCGGGCGATCGCGGAGGTGACGAGCGCCGTCGCGTCCGGGGACCTGACCCGCTCGATCAGCGTGGACGCCTCCGGGGAGGTCGCCGACCTCAAGGACAACATCAACGCCATGGTCGGGTCCCTGCGCGAGACCACCCGGGCGAACCAGGAGCAGGACTGGCTCAAGGGCAACCTCGCCCGGTTCTCCGCCGAGATCCAGGGCCGCCGGGACATCCGGGCCGTCGCCGAGATGATCACCGACGAGCTGACGCCCCTGGTCGGTGCCCAGTACGGAGCCTTCTTCCTCGCCGAGGAGACCGATGGCGGCACCGAACTGGCCCTGATCAGCGCCTACGGCCGCCCCGCCGAACAACTGTCGCAGCGGCGGCTGAAACTGGGGGAGTCGCTGGTCGGCCAGGCCGCCCGCAGCCGGCGGATCGTCACGGTCGACGACCTGCCACCCGGCTACGCGGCGATCGGGTCCGGCGCCGGAGCCACCGACGCGCGCTCGCTCGTCGTCCTGCCCATCGCGCTGGAGGAGTGGCTGCTCGGGGTGATGGAGTTCGCCTCCGTCCACTCCTTCACCCAGGTCCACCGCGACTTTCTGGAGCAGTTCACGGAGTCCTGCGGAGTCAACATCGGCACCCTGCTCGCCAACGCGCGGACGGACGAGCTGCTCGCGGAGTCCCAGCGGCTCACCGCCGAACTCCAGGCCCGGTCCGAGGAGTTGCAGGAAGGGCAGGAGGAACTGCGGCACTCCAACGCCGAGCTGGAGGAGAAGGCCGCCCTGCTGGCCGAGCGCAACCGCGACATCGAGGCGAAGAACCTGGAGATCGAACAAGCCCGCCAGGAACTGGAGGAACGTGCAAGGCAGTTGAGCCTCAGCTCCACGTACAAGTCCGAGTTCCTGGCGAACATGAGCCACGAACTGCGCACCCCGCTCAACAGCCTGCTCATCCTCGCCCAGCTGCTCAGCCAGAACGCCACCGGCAACCTCACCCCCAAGCAGGTCGAGTACGCGGGCGTCATCCACTCCGCGGGCACCGATCTCCTCCAGCTCATCAACGACATCCTCGACCTCTCCAAGGTCGAGGCCGGGAAGATGGACCTGAGCCCCGAGCCCTTCGCGGTCAGGGAGTTGCTGGAGTACGTCGACTCGACCTTCCGCCCGCTCGCCGACCAGAAGGGCCTCGCCTTCGAGGCCACCGTCGCCCGCGACGTGCCCGAGCAACTCGTCACCGACCAGGGGCGGCTGCGACAGGTGCTGCGCAACCTGCTCTCGAACGCCGTCAAGTTCACCGACACCGGCCGGGTGGAGCTGCGGATCGAACAGGCGCAGGCGCGAGACCTGCCCACCGAACTCGGCCGGGTGGAGGCCGCGGTGGCGTTCCGCATCGAGGACACCGGCATCGGCATCGAACCCGCCCACCTCGACACCATCTTCGGCGCCTTCCAGCAGGCCGACGGCACCACCAGTCGCCGCTTCGGCGGCACCGGCCTCGGGCTCTCCATCAGCCGCGAACTCGCCCGGCTGCTCGGCGGAGCCCTCACCGTCCGCTCGGCTCCGGGCGAGGGCAGCGGCTTCACCCTCTACCTGCCGATCGGCGGGCCGAAGCCCGGTGACACGCCTCCTGAGGAGGAGCAGCGGATCCTGGTGGTCGAACCGGACCCGCCGGCCCTGCTCACCCTGGTCGTCCGATCCGCCGTGGAGGCGCTCGGTGAGCCGCAGACGCAGATCCGGGTGACCGGCGCCGGGGCGGAGGCGGCGATCCGGGCCGAACTGGCGAAAGGCCTTCACCGCTGCGCCGTCATCGACCTGACGGGCGCCGGCGAACTGGCCCCCGCCCTGCTCGACGCCGTTGCGGAGGGCACGCCGCTCCTCGGCTACCGGGGGGACGGCGCCGGCGACGACGCAGCCGTGGGGAGCATCGAGGTCGCCCGGGGACTGGACGACCTCCGCGACCGGGTCGCCCGGCTCTTCGGAGACCGCCGCCCGGCCCCGCCCGGTGCCCTCGCACCGTCCTCGCCCCTCCGGGACGATCCGCTCGACGGCCGCACGGTCCTCATCGTCGACGACGACGTCCGCAACGTCTTCGCCCTGGCCGCGGCGCTGGAGCAACGCGGCCTGAACGTCCTGCACGCCGCCGACGGCCAGGCCGGTCTCGACCTGCTCCGGGAGCGCCCCGGCATCGACCTCGTCCTGATGGACGTCATGATGCCCGGCCTCGACGGATACGCCGCCGTCGCCGCCATCCGTGCCGACGAACGCTTCGCCCGCCTGCCCGTCATCGCCGTCACCGCCAAGGCCATGCCCGGCGACCGGGACAAGAGCCTCGCAGCCGGTGCCGACGACCACGTCGCCAAGCCCGTCGACACCGCCCGGCTGCTCGACCGGATCACGCACTGGCTGGAGAGGCCGTGACCGACGACAGCCGCTCTCCGGAGGTCCTGGCCCTTGCGGAAACCGTCCGTCGGCTCCAGGACGCGGCCGCACGCGCGGGCACCGAGGCCCGGCGCCGGTCGGTGGTCGACGTCGCCACCGGAATCCTCGCCGAACGCCTCGGCGTCCCGCCCACCGAAGCGGTCGTCCACCTGGCCCGACTCGCCGACGAGGCGGCGGTTCCGGTCGAGTCGCTGGCCGCCGACATCTGCGGCTCGGCCGACGCGTCCGGCGAGGACCCGGGGCCCGCGCACGGCGCCGCCGGTCCCGTCCTCCCGTCCCCGTCCCCGTCCTTGTCCGCCCTCGCCACCGCCACAGACCTGGACCGGGCCGCCGAGGCGGTCCTGGAGCAGGCCGGACGGCCGCTCGGCGCCCACGCCGTGGCCCTCTGGCAGCGGATGCCCAGCGGCGCCCTCGCCCTTGCCGCGCACGCCGGGCTGTCGGCCGTCGAGTCGGAGGCGTGGAGCCGGGTCCCCCCGGGGGCTCGGACGCCCGCACAGCGCGCGATCTCGGACGGAGAGGATCTCTGGCCGGGGGACCCGCGGACCGGCGGCCCTTCCGTCGGCCCGGAATCGGCACGGGCGGTCCTGGTGCTGCGTGATCGCGGCCGCCGACGTGGTGCACTGGAGGTCCTCTGGCGGACTCCCGTCCCCACGCTCGGTGCCTCCCCCCGCCGGGTGCTGTGCGCCGTGGCGGACCTGTGCGCGGCGCTCCTGCCGCCCGGCGGACCGGAAGCGCCGTCCGGCGACCGGGCCGCACTGCTCGAAGGGCTCGTCACCCCCGCGCTCCTGCTGGCGCCCGTGCTCCGGGACGCGCGGGTGGTGGACTTCACGCTGCTGGCCGTCAACGACCGGTTCCGCGACCCGATGGGCCGTCCACGGGAGGAACTGGAAGGCGCCTCGCTCCTGGAGACGTACCCGGAGGCCTCGGCGACCGGCCTGTTCGAACGCCTGCTGACGGTGCACGAGACCGGGGCGCCGCTGCGCGCGGAGCGCGTCCGCCTGGTCTTCCACCACCGGGGCCTCTCCGTGCCCGCCGGCGTCCTGCTCGGCGTCGTCCCGCTCGCCGACACGCTGCTGGTCGAGTGGGAGCAGGAGCCCGGCCGGACCGAAGCGGCCGAGCAGGACGCCCTGCTGCGGCAGGCACAGCGGCTCGCCCGGGTGGCCGGTTTCGAGGAATGCGTCGACGACGGCCGCATCCGCTGGAGCGAGGGGCTCCGCGAACTGTACGGGCTGCCGCCGGACGCCGACCCCGTGCCGCTGGACCGCATCGCGGAACGCACCCACCCGGACGACCTGCCGACGGTCCGGCGGATGCTGGACCAGGTCCGCCGCCTCCGGCGGCCCGCCGCCGCGGTGTTCCGGCTGGCCCAACCGGACGGCACCCACCGGTACACCCGCCTGCTCCTCGAACCGGTCGTGGACGACGAGGGCCGGCTGAACGCCGTTCGGGGCGCCTACCACGACGTGTCCCTGCAGCACTGGACGGAGGTCGCGCTCGGGGCGACCCGGGAACGGCTGGCGGACAGCGAGCAGGAGTCCGCCGAGCGCGCCCGTCTGGCCCTGCGCCTCCAGCAGGCCATCCTTCCGGCCGCGCCACTGCCGTTCGGCGCCACCGGGCTCCGAGCCGCCGTGCGCTACCGGCCGGCCGCCAAACGTGATCGTGTGGGCGGCGACTGGTACGACGTCCTGCCCCTGCCGGACAAGCGCGTCCTGCTCGCCGTCGGCGACGTCGCAGGTCACGGCATCGGGGCGGCCACCGGCATGGTCGCGCTGCGCCACGCCCTTCGCGGCCTGGCCGTCACCGGCGCCGGGCCCGGCCGGCTGCTGGAGTGGACCAACACCGTCGCCCTGCGCGAACCCGGCCAGGTCAGCGCCACCGCCGTGTGCGTCCTGCTCGATCCGGCCGGCGGAGAGCTGCGCTGGGCCCGTGCCGGGCACCTGCCCCCGATCCTGGTACGCCCGGAGGGCGCCGAGGTGCTTCCCCTGCCGCGAGGGGTCCTGCTCGGCGCACTGGAGGAGGCCCGTTACGAGGAGCAGACCGCCCGTCTGGCCCTCGGCGACGTCCTGCTGCTCTACACCGACGGCCTGGCCGAACGCCGCGACCGGCCCGTCGAGGAGTCCGTGGACCAGCTGGTCCGCGCCGCCGGCCCGCCCGGCCCGGACCTGGAGCGCTACCTGGACCGCCTGCTCGACCTGAGCTCCTCGGACACCGACGACGACACCTGCCTGATCGCCGTCCAGATGGAGTGAGGCCGGCGCCCCACGTGCCACGTCCGGATTGGGCGGAGCCCCTGCGGGCACCCGCTCCGCCGGGAACGGAAACGACCGGGTGAGGAGGCGATCGACATGGGCGTGAGCGAACGCCGAGGACCGACCGGAAGCGGGCAGCGGTCTCGCGGCGGTCCACCGGCCGTGGCGGGAGGGCTTTCGCGCGGCCCCCTCTCGGCGGCGGTGCTCGGCCTGGTGACCTCCGGTCCGCCCGGGGCCGGACGGCTGCCGGCGCCGCCGGGGCCGTGCTCCGATCCGTGGAGCGAGGACCACCAGCTCGCGCTCCACCTCTGCTACGAACTCCATGACCGCGGCCTGCCGGGCGTCCACCCGGGGTGGGAATGGGACCCCGAACTCCTCCGCCTGCGGCGCGACCTGGAGAACGCCTTTCTCGCGGCGGTGCGGGCGGAGGCGGAGCCGGTGCCCGCACTGCCCGAGGCACTGGAACGACTGCTCGCGGAGCCGCCCGAGGGCCGCGGGCCCTCGTACTTCCTGCGGGCCGAAGGGGAGCGGTGGCAGGCGAGGGAGTACCTCGTGCACCGGTCCGTCTACCACCTCAAGGAGGCGGACCCGCAGCTGTGGGTCCTGCCGAGGATCCACGGGCCGGCGCAGGCCGTGCTGATGACCGTCGCCTACGACGAGTACGGTTCGGGGCGGCCGGAGCGGGCGCACTCGCTGCTGTTCGCCCGGATGATGGCCGCGTTCGGCCTGGACGCCCGTTACGGGTACTACCTGGACCTGGTGCCGGCCGTGTCGTTGGCGGTGGTCAACCTGATGACGCTCCTCGGTCTGCACCGGGCACTGCGCGGAGCCGCGGTCGGACACTTCGCGAGCATCGAGATCACCTCGTCCCCGGGAGCGGCCCGCCTGGCGGATGCGTTGGAGCGACTGGGAGGCGGCCCGGACGGCACGCTCTTCTACCGGGAGCACATCGAGGCCGACGCCGTGCACGAACAGCTCGTGCGGCGCGGAGTCATCGGGGAACTCGTCTCCCAGGAGCCGGAGTTGGCCCGTGACATCGCCTTCGGGACAGCGGCCGCCACCGTGCTGGACAACCGCTTCGGGGACCACCTGCTCGACTGCTGGCGGGAGGGGCGCACCTCCTTGCGCACCGCCCTTCCTGCGTGACGGCGCACCGCTCCTCCTACGTGACGGGCCGGCGGACGTGCGTCGGATGACCGAAACCCCGCTTCCCGCAGGGCCGTTGCGGCTGCAGTCTTGTGGCTCTCCGATGGAGAAGCGGAGAAGAATCCATGTCTTCGGTGGGGGGACAATGAAGGTCAACGCGAGTCGGAGTACCACCGGGCGGCTGCGGGCCGCCCTGAGCGCGGCGGTCGTGCTCTGCGCCGTCACGGCGGTGCTGCCCGCGGCCGCCTCGGCCGAGCCCACGGCCACGGCGGGCCCCGTCGGCGCCGGTGCGGCCGGTGACGGGGTCGAGAGGATCAGTGTCGCGGCCGACGGCACCCAGGGCGGCGGCGATTCCGCCGACGCCTCGATCACGCCGGACGGCCGGCACGTCGTCTTCTCATCGTCGGCGGGGAATCTGTCGCCCGATCAGGCCGACGGAGGGGCCAAGGTGTTCCTCCGCGACCAGCAGACCCGGCAGACCAAGCGGATCGGGTACCTGACCACGCTCGAACCCCCGACGGTCAGCGGTGACGGGGCGTACGTCGCCTATGCGGTGCGGTGGATGAGGAACGTACGGATCACCCAGTTCCAGGTGGGCACCGGGAGGTCGATCTCCGCCAACTGCTCCTACAGCTGCGACCAGCCGGCGTTCAACGCGGACGGCAGCTACCTCGCCTTCGCCACCCTCATCCAGAAGCCGTCGCCCAGTCAGCGCATCGACGTCCAGGGTTCGGACCACAAGCTGGTGACCGCCGCCACCCTCGACCACGTCCAGCCCTCCCGGCCGTCCATCAGCGGTGACGGCCGCTACGTCGCCTACCAGGACAGCGCGGCCGGGACCGTCTTCGTGTGGGACCGGACGAGCGGCACCACCTCCGACCCGGTCCAGGGCCCGCAGGGGGCGACGCTCGTCCAGCTCAGCGACGACGGCACCAAGGTCGTCTACCTCTCGGGCGCCGACACCTACGTCCACGACGTGCCCTCGGACACCGACCAGCTGGTGCCGAACGCGCGGGGCGTGGCCATCGACCCCACCGGCCGCTACCTGCTGTACGCCCCGCAGGGCACGACCGGACCCTCGCTCGCCCTGCGCGACCTGCGGACGGACACCGACCGGACCGTCTCGGACCAGCCGGCCTCGGCCGGCGCCCACGCGGTCAGCGCCGACGGACACGACGTGGTCTTCCAGTCCACGGCCGGCGGCATCGTGCCCGGCGACGCCAATGGCAAGTCGCAGGTCTTCGTCCGCCACTTCGGCTGACCGCCCCGGCTCACGTCACGGAGCGGGCCGCCGGGAAGCCCTCGGCGGCCTGCGCGCTGCCGGGACGCGAAGTCCCGGGGTGTCTCGGACGTGTGCCACCCCGAGTGAGGAGGCGGTGAGGCGTTCACCCACCGCCTCCGCACTGGAGTGCGGCCCCCGTTACCCGGCCGCCCCGACCAGCGCGAGCAGCGCCTGGCGGCGGCGCTCGCGGGGTGAGGTCCCGTACTGGGCCTTGAACGCGCGGCTGAACTCGGACGCGCGCGGGATGCCGCAGGTGGCCGCGACGACGTGGATCGGCGTGTCCCGCAGTGCCGGGTCGGCCAGGTCGCGATGGGCCCTGGCCAGGCGCTGGCGGCGGATGGAGGCGGCGATGGTCTCGCCGCCGGAGTGCCGGGTGAACAGGCGGTGCAGCTGGCTGACGGAGATGTGGTGCGCGGCGGCGATCACCGGCGGGGTCAGTTCGGGGTCGTGGAGGTTGCGCCGGACGAACTCCCGGACGGTCTCCACCATGGCCCGCTGCCGGGACTCCTCGGGCAGCGTGTGTTCGGCTTCGAGTTCCCCGGCGATCCAGGCCGCCGTCAGGTCGGCCACCACCGCCCCCAGCCGGGCCGCCTCCGCCGGGCGCAGCGCATCCGCCTGACGGTCCAGCCCGACCAGGAACTGCCCGAGCAGCGCCCCCGCACCCGCCCGCGCGGAAAGCCTCCGCCCCAGCAGACCGCGCACCAGACGACGGGGCACCGGCAGCAGCGACTGGGGCAGGTTGACGCCCAAGCCGGTGACTCGCGGACTCTCCCCGTCGTGGTTGCGCTCCCCGCCCATCCGCACGTCGTGCGGAGTGGAGGTGTCGATGAGGGCGAGGTCCCCGACACCGAACGTCGCCGCCTGGTCCCGGCCGCGCCTGAGTCCGTGTGTTCCGGAGGTCACCAGCGTCAGGTAGTACAGCTCCTGGTCCGAGCGCCGGATCATCCGCTCCGTACGCAGGAACCGCGCCGACGGGAACGACGACGCCATCAGCATGACCGGCCCCAGCTCCGAGCACCGCAGGTCCGCCTCGAAGCTGTCGGCGTGAGTACTGGTCATCTCGCACTCCCGCGCCTTCCCCAGCTCATGCCGCCAGCGTTCGAACCGGTCCTTCCCGGACAGACCCTTGTCCCAGGGTTCCCCCCGAACCACCATCGCCGACTTCATCCTCTCCGAAAACGATCCGCACCGGGCCGGCGGAGCTCCCCCGCCGACATCATTCGCCCCCCAACGAGCGCGGAAACTACGGGCGAGGCTGTTTTTGTCGGTTCCGGGCGGGCCCGGCGACAGGGCCCGCGGCCCCGTCCCGGAGGCGGTCGGAGCGGGTGAGCTGGAGAGGCGGGCCGCCGGGCTCTGCCCGAGCCCGGCGGCGAGTGACGGCGGCGAGTAGCGGCGGAGCGTGGTGGGGGGCCGGGGGCGCCCCCCGCGCCCCCCCCCCCCCGCCGGCGCGGCTCCGGCGGGTGGGGGGGGGGGGGGGGGGCACGGGCGGGGGCGCGCGGGGCGCGGC
>NZ_JBEOSP010000001.1:32991-364920 GCF_040303105.1 Kitasatospora sp. NPDC096128
TCCGCAGAGCCCGGTGCGCTCCGCGAGCGCCGTACCGTCGGCGACCAGCTCCCCCCGGGCGCCCACCCGCTCGGGACGGTCAGCCGGTGGTGGTGGCCGTGATGGCCTTCACTCCGGTGGCGCCGCCGGGGATCTCGATCCACGGCGTCCACTGGCCGGCGTTGTAGTCGGCGTCGCGGCTGTAGACCTTGTCGTCCTCGTTGACGGCGACGAGGTGGACGACGTTGCCCTCGGCGCTGCTGCTGATCGCCTTCAGGCGGTTGTCGCTGACCTTCTGCCACTGCTGGTCCCAGTAGCCGCGGTCGTAGTGGCCGTAGGTGGTGAACAGGTCGCCGGCGCCGCCGATGATCTGCAGGTCGACGGTGTAGCCGCGGGCGGCGGCGGTGATGCCCCGGACACCGACGGCGCCACCGGGGATCTCGCCCCATGCGGTCCAGCTGCCGTTGGTCAGCTTGTCGCGGGTGTAGACCCTGCCGGTGGTGCCGACGGAGTACAGGTGGACCACGTTGTCGGGGGTGGTGGCGCTGCTGAGCTGGTCCGCGGTGTTGTCGCCGAGCTTCACCCAGCCGCTCCAACTGCCGGTGCCGTAGTCGACGGTGGCGTCCCACACCGTCTTGTCCGAGCCGAGGATCTGCAGGCTGACGGTGTTGCCGCGAGCGGTCGCGGTGATGCCCTGGACCCCGGCGGCACCACCGGGGACCTCACGCCACGGGGTCCATGCGCCGCCGACCTTGCCGTCCTTGGTGTAGACCCGGCCGGCTCCGACCACGAAGACGTGCACGGTGTCGCCGATCGTGACGCTGTCCACCGCGGTCAGGGCACTGCTGTCGATCATCGACCACGTGCCGAGCCAGTTGCTCGTCCTGCGGTCGACGGCGGTGTCCCACAGCGCGCTGTTGCCGCCGACGATCTGGACGTGCAGGCCCGCCTTGACCTCCGCCGTACGGTAGCTGAGTACCTTGACCCAGGGCCCGAGGTCGTCCACGCGGCTGGCGTTGGCACCGGTGCGGGTCTCGGTCGAGGGGGTGTCCAGGCAGCCGCCCTGCCAGGAGCGGGTGGCGATGGCGGCGAGTTCCGCGGTGCCGTTCGTGTCGCGCAGGGTGGGGGCGCCGGCGTCGCCCTGGCAGAGCGCGGCCTGGCCCGCGGCCGGCGCGGTGTCGACACCCGTCGCCGTGACCGCGGCGACCGCGTGGGTGGTGGTGTGCAGCTTCGTGGGCACCCAGTCGGTGGCGGTGCGGCCGTAGCCCGGGATGCGCAGCTGCTCTCCGGCCGTGGGTGCGGTGCCCGCGACCGTGGCCGGCACGACGCCGTCGACGGGCGTGGCCAGACGGGCCATCACCAGGTCGCGGTCGGTGCGCGGCACCAGCTCGGCCACGTCGACGACCGCGCCGGTGCCGGTGTTGGTGAGATCGGTGCGGCCGACGGTGACGGTGGTCCTGTCCTTCGGCGCGCCGGCGGTGACGGTGGACAGGTCGTTCGGGGTGTCGGTGAAGCAGGACGCCGCCGTCATCAGCCAGTACCGGTCCACCAGCGTGCCGGTGCAGGAGCGCTTGCCGTCACCGACGTTGATCCTGGCGGTGAAGGCGAGTGCCGGGTCGGTGGGCTGGGGTGCGGGCGCGGTGGCGGTGGATCCGGTGACGCGCAGTTCGAGGAGCACCGCCCGGCTGTTCGGGTCCAGCGTCTCGCCGATGCCCTTGCTCCCGCCCGCGGCGACGTCGACCGTCTCGGTGGGCTTCTGGTCCGTCGACAGGCTCGCCCGCACCGAGCGGCCGTACGTGCTGACCCGGTACGCGTTCGGGATCGACAGCGCCAGGTACCCGGAGGCGCCCGGTGCGGCGAAGCAGATCTCGTCGTTCGGGTTCGGCGGCGTGGTGATCGCCCGCACCTTGATCTGGAAGCTCCCGGCCTTGCCGCAGTCGGTCAGCGTGATGCCCCCGTCGCCGCGGGTCAGGGTGATCCCCCGCGCCGCCAGGATCTGCGCCGAACCGGGGTAGGCGAAGGTCTCCACCGCGGCGGCCGGCGCATCCGCCGCCGCGGTCGGCGCGGCGCCGGCGGGCGCCGCGGAAGCGGTGCCCCAGCCCGCCACGGTGGACAGGACGAGAGCGGTCGCCACGGCTGTCAAGCCGCGATTTCCTGCAAGGTTCTTCATAACTCCTCATCGGTTCGGGATCGGTTCGGGAGCGGTTCGAGACATCACCAGGAATGACGGTTCTCCGGTACGAGAACCCGAGGAATGGGCTTCACACCCGATCACGGGCGCGGCCGCATTGATACGGGAATTCGACGCGAGTGGCTCCCGGTGAATTCTGGCAGGGGCACGGCCCGGCGTTTTTTGCACTGCGTCGACAGTCCTGTGCACTGCGTCGACAGCCCGGTGCGCCCCGCCGACCCGTGACGGCGGCCGGCGGCCGGCGGTCACCGCGCCCCACGGTGCCCGGAGCACGCGATCCCTTCCCGCACGGCACCTCTCCCGGCCGACGGGCCGGGCGCACATCCCCGGCAAGGCGGCTGAAACAGACATTTGCCGCCGCTTTGCCAGCGCTTGATTCGATCGTCGAAGCGGACTCTCATGGAGCTCCACCACTGCGGTGAACGGATGCGTACGGCCAGACCGGAGTAATTCCGCGGCCGTGTTCCGCGCTGCTTCCGTGCTGCCCGGAATTACTCCGTCCAGAATCAATCGGTCCGATACCGCTCCGTCCGACATCACTTCGTCCGATGTCACTCCGTCCGACATTTTGCGAGGAAAACATGAGTTCAGCTTCGACAGGCCTGGCACACCGGGGAAGGAGGGCCGGGCTGAGGCTGCTGTGCCGCACGGTGCTGCCGGTCGCGCTGCTCGCGTCCGCGCTCTCGGTCGCCCCGGCGACGGCGGACGGGACGACGCCCACCCCGCCGCTGACGGACCGTGGACGGGTGCTGCAGGCCTGGAAGGTCGGTGGCCCGAGCGTCAAGGCAGCCGCCGAGATCGCCCTGGCCGGGACCTCGGACCAGGTCCGGCTGTTCCTCGGCACGCCGCAGAACCCGCAGGACGGCGAGCTGGCCAAGGCCGAGACGAAGGACACCCGGGCGGCCCTCCTGCAGATGGTCACCGCCGGCGGCCCCCGGCTGCGCGCGGCCGCCGAGACGGCGCTCGCCGGCACCGACCAGGGCGTCGCCGCCTTCGCCAAGGACGGCTGGAAGGCACCGCTGGAGCAGGACCAGCGGGTCCTGGTCTCCCAGATCGCCGAGGCCGCCGGCCCCCGGACCAAGGCCGCCGCCCTCGCGGTGCTGGACAAGCCGACCGCCGACATCCAGGCCTTCCTGGAACAGGGCCGGTTCTCGCTCCAGGAGACCGACAACCGGGTCCGGGTCTCGCAGCTCCTGGAAACCGGCGGCCCCGCGACCCAGCAGGCCGCCCAGATCGCCCTCGACGGCAGCGCGGAGGAGATCCGCACCTTCCTGGAGACCGGTCAGCAGATCGCCGCGGCCCGGGACCAGGAACACGCGACCATCGACCAGTTGGTCCAGCAGGCGCAGCAGGCCGGTGCGGAGGCGTCACGCAAGAAGGACGCCGCCAAGGAGGCCTCCGACCGCGCCGTCGAGGCCGCCGCGCTCGCGAAGAAGGCCACCGACGAGGCCGTCGCCGAGACCCTCGCCGCCAAGGACGACGCCCAGCGGGCGACGGCCGCCGCCAGGCGCGCCGCCGAGGCCACCCAGCGCGCCGCCGACGCGGCCCGGGCCTCGATCGCCGCGGCCCGGGCCGCCGTCCAGGCCGCCAACCGCGCCTCCGTGGCCGCCGGCCGTGCCGCGGCCGCCGCCGCCGGCGCTGCCCAGGCCACCACCCGCGCGCTCGCCTCCGCCGCCGCCGGCAAGGTCGACGAGGACGCGGCCGCTGCCGCCACCCAGGCCGCCACCCAGGCGCGCGCCGCCGGCGCCACCGCCGACAATGCCTCCAAGGCCGCGATCGAGGCCCAGTACGCCGCCGAGAAGGCGGCGTCCGCCGTCGCCGACGTGAACGCCACCGCCGACGCGGCGGACCAGGCCGGCACCTACGCCGACCGGGCCGGGGCCTCGTCCGCCGAGGCCAGGCAGGCCGCGGCCAAGGCCCGCCGCAACGCCGGCGAGGCGACCCGCTCCGCCAACGCCGCCGCCAAGTTCGCCAAGGAGGCCGGCCAGGCCGCCGCCGAGGCCCGCGACGCCGCCAACTCGGCCGCCGACCGCGCCACCAGGGCCGCCGAGTCCGCGCGCAACGCCGCCGCCAACGCCGGCAACGCCACCAACGCGGCCCAGCAGTCCGCCGCCCACGCCGACAGCTCCCGGCAGGCCGCCGCCGCCGCCGACACCGCCGTCACCAAGGCCCGCCAGGTGCACGCCCAGGCACTGGCCTCCGAGGCCGAGGAGCAGAACTCCCGCACGGCCGACGGCATCGTCCAGGCCCAGGACCTGAAGGCCGACTACGACGCCGGCCGGCACGCGGCCGACGACGCCACGGCCGCGGCGCTGCGCCTGGATCAGGACGCGGTGCAACTCGCCGCCCGCGCGTCCCAGCCCGGCGCCGACCCGGCCACCGTGGTCGCCGACGGCCGCAGGATGGCGCTCGCCGCCCTCAAGGTCCGCGGTCCGTGGGCCAAGTCCGCCGCCGAGTACGCCCTCAGTGGCAGCGACGAGGCCGTGGTCGACTACGTCCGCACCGCCTGGCAGACCTCGTCCGAGCAGGACGAGCGCGCCGAAGCCCGCCGTCTCGCCGAGAACAGCGAGTACGACACCGTCCGCACCGCGGCCCGCACCGCGCTGGCCGGCGACGGCGCCGCGGTCCACGCCTTCCTCCGGACCGGCCGGCACACCGCGGCGCTCAGCCAGTACCGGGTCAAGGTCTCCCAGCTCATCGAGACCGGCGGGCCCCACCTCCAGCAGGCCGCCAAGGCGGCGCTGGAGACCAACACCCCCGACGCCCTCGTCACCTTCCTCGCCCGTGGCCGGTACGAGGCCAAGGCGGTCGACGACCGCCTCACGGCCTCCCGACTCATCGAGACCGGCGGCGCGGAGGTCAAGTCCGCCGCCCAGATCGCCATGGAAGGCCCCTACCCGGTCCTCACCGACTTCCTGCTGATCGGCCAGTACCAGGCCCAGCAGCAGGACAGCCTGACGGCCACGCACGTCGCCTCGATCGACAACGCCGTCAACGGCGCTTCCCAGGTCGCGGCCCTCGCCAAGCAGAACGCCGCCCAGGCCGCCCAGTACGCGGCCGTCGCCGCCGGCGCCGCCGACGCCGCCAACACCGCGGCAGCCCAGGCGAACGCCGCGGCGAACGCGGCCGCCGGCTTCGCCCAGCAGGCCAAGACCGCCGCCGACCAGGCCGACGCGTCCGCCACCAAGGCCGCCGGCTACGCCGCCAGCGCCCGCACCGCCCAGGCCACGGCCAACCGGGCGGCCGAATCCGCGCAGAACTCGGCCACCTATGCGGCGGCCAGCGCGGCTGCCGCGCGCGGCTCCGCAGACCTCGCGTACGCGGCGGTCGCATCCGCCCGCCAGTCCGCCGAGAACGCCGGGAAGAGCCGCGACGAGGCCCGCTCCATCGCGGAGAACGCCCAGCTGGACGCCGTCCGGCAGGCGCAGCGGGAGGACGCGATCCGGCGGCTGTCGGAGCAGGTGGCGCTGTCGGTGCTGCACGACTACAACGCTCCGTCCGAGTTCTTCCGGACCTGGTACGACTGGTTCTCCGGCACAGGTCACACCGTCCTCGGACTCGCCAGCTATGTCCCGGAGATCGGCCCGGCCGCCGGAGCCGTCAACTGCGCCTGGTACGTCGGCGAGGGCTTCGCCGGCTATGCCGACACCTCTGACATCGTGACCGGCTGCGCCGGCGCACTGCTCGGCCTCAAGAGCGTCAACGCCATTGCCAAGGATGCCCTCAAGTGGGGCCCGAAGCTCGCGGACGCCGGTGTCGCGGTCGGCAAGTGGGCCGCCAACCAGGGCAGGAAGGCGGCGACGCAGGTCCGGAAGTTCCTCGACCGCATTCCCGGCTTCAACAGCTTCCCCGCCGGCACCCTCGTGCTGATGGCCGACGGAACGACCCGCCCGATCGAGCAGGTCCACGTGGGCGACGCCGTCACGGCCGCCGACCCGCAGACCGGCGTGTCCGGCCCGCGGACCGTCCGGGCGACCATCTCCAACCCGAACGACACCGAGTTCACCGACCTCACCGTCGCCGGCCCGGACGGTGGGACGTCCACCCTCACCGCCACCGACAACCACCCCTTCTGGGCGCAGAACAGCGCCCGGTGGACCGACGCGGCCGACCTGCGGCCCGGCGACACCCTGCGCACCGACACCGGTGCGGCGGTCCGGGTCGTCTCCGTGCGGCACCGGAGCGCTTCCGCCCCCGCCTACAACCTCACCGTCGACGAACTGCACACCTACTACGTGCTCGCGGGCGACACGCCCGTCCTGGTCCACAACGACGGACGGGAGAAGTTCGCCGAGCAGATCCTCGGCAGGCTTCCCGGGTGGCAGAAGGGCGACCCCGCCTGGGGGACCGTCATCGTCCAGGGCTGGGAGGGGGACTCCTACCCGCTCAGCGGCGCGCTCCCGAGCGGGGAGGGCGCCGACGCCCAGGAGATCGCCGCCTTCCTGCACTCCTCCGGCCCGGCCAACGGGCTCGTCGAGACGAAGCTGGCCTGGCAGATGGTCAAGAACCGGATGTCGCTCGGCGAGGTCGTCATCAACGACCCCCAGGGCCCGTGCGACATCGACGGGGACCGGACCGCCTGTCTGAACGCCGTCCGGTCGATCCTCCCGAAGGGCTACCTCCTCAGGGTGTGGTGGAAGGACCCCGCCGGCGCCATGAAGTGGCAGGACCTGATCGGGGCGCGTGACCTGACCACGGTCTGAGCGTGTGAGGTCCGTTCTCCTCCGGGATGACGGCCTCGATGTGGCGCCCGCGCAGGTGGGCGCGGTTTCCGCGGGACGAGTGGGTCCGGTCCGCGGAAACCGCGCCGGGCCGCGCCGGGCTGTGTTTGTCGCGCCGGATCATCCGCTCCGTCTACCGGAACCGCGCCGACGGGAACGACGAGGCCACCAGCACGACCGGCTTCCCGGTCGAGGCGTGCGCAGGTGCGCCGATATTCCGTTGGTGACGTTCCGTCGGATCGGTACGGTCGCGGGCATGGCGATCCCGATCGTGTTCGACATGGAGACCGGCGACCCGGACGACGTCTTCACCCTGTGTGCCCTCGCGACCCATCCGTGGGCACGCCTGGTGGCCGTGACGGTCATGCCCGGATCGGATGAGCAGGTCGGCATCGTCAAGCACCTGCTCGGACGCCTCGGGGTGCCCGTGCCGGTCGGCGCGTACCGGCCCGGCGCCGACGTGAAGCCGGTGTCGGGCTTCCACCGCCGATGGCTCGGGAAGGTTCCGGCCCGCGAACCCGACGCCGAGGCCTGGCAGTTGCTGCGGGAGGCCCTCACCGGAGGGGACGTGACGCTGCTCACGGGGGCGCCGTTGAAGAACCCCGGAATGCTCCTGGAGCGGGAGCCGGACGTGCGGATCGCCCGCTGGGTCGCGCAGGGCGGCTTCGCCGGCGACTCGGTCGTCCCGCCCGAACACCGTCTCCCCAAGTTCGAGGGACGCGAGACCTGCCCGACGTTCAACTTCAACGGCGCTCCGGACGCCGCGTCGAGGCTGCTGGAATCGCCCCACGTCGGTGAGCGGGTGCTGGTCTCGAAGAACGTCTGCCACGGCGTCGTCTACGACGGCGCGATGCACGCCGCGCTGTCGGCGCGGCGGCTCACGCCCGGGATGGCGCTCGTGCGGGAGGGCATGGGGGTCTACCTGGGCAAGCGCCGCGCCGGCAAGGCCTTCCACGACCCGCTCGCGGCGGCCGTGGCGCTCGACGAATCCGTCTGCGCCTTCCGCGAGGTCGAGGTGTACCGCGAGCGCGGCGCCTGGGGTGCGCGGCCGGCGGCGGGCACCCGGACACGGATCTCGGTCTCGGTCGACCACGCGCGATTCCTGGACGTCCTCACGGCCACCGGGTGACGGCCCTCGCTCCGCTCCGGATCCGCCTGCCGCCTGCGGCCTGTCGGCGGCCGTGGTCGGCCGGGGCGGCGTTCACCGGTGCCCGGCTTCTAGGCGATGTGGGTGCCCCCGTCGACGGTCAGGGTGGTGCCGGTGATGTAGGAGGCCGCGTCGGAGACGAGGAAGACCAGGGCCGCCGCGAGTTCCTCGGGCCGCCCGAGGCGGCCCGAGAGCACCCGCGGCATCATCGCCTCCAGGTAGCCCTCGGCGTAGCCGTCGGTCATCGGGGAGGGGAAGAGGCCCGGGGCGAGGGCGTTCACCCGGATGCCCTTGGTGGGGGTCCACTGCTGGGCGAGGTCGCGGGTGAGCCCGAGGATCCCGGCCTTGGACGCCGAGTAGGCGGCCTGCGGCAGACCGCCGGTGACCAGCGCGAGGATGCTGGAGACGTTGACGATGGCACTGCCGGGCCGCATCACCGCGCCCGCGGCCTGGGCCGTCCAGTAGGAGCCGAGGAGGTTGGTGTCGACGACCTCGCGGAACTGCTCCGGCGTCTCCTCCGTCGCGGGGTGCTCGCCGCTGATCCCGGCGTTGTTGACGAGGATGTCCAACCGCCCGAACGCGCCCACGGCGGCGTCGACCAGGGCCCGGCAGTGGGCCGGTTCGGTGACGTCGGTCGGTACGGCGAGGGCCCGGCGGCCGAGCTTCTCGACGGCGGTGCGGACGGCCGCCAGCCGCTCGGCGCGCCGCGCCGCGAGCACGACGTCGGCGCCGGCCTCGGCCAGCGCGGTGGCGAAGGCGACGCCCAGCCCCGAGGAGGCGCCGGTGACCACGGCGACGCGCCCGTCGAGCCGGAAGCGGTCGAGGACGGTCACGGCTGCCCGGCCTCCCGGGCGGCGACGGCGGTCACCGGTGCTCGGCGACGTAGTCCACCGCGTCGCCGACGGTCCGGAGCTCCGCGACCCGGTCGTCGGGGATCCGCACCTCGAACCGGTCCTCGACCGCCACGGCGATCTCCATCATGGCCAGCGAGTCGACGTCGAGGTCGTCGGTGAAGGACGTTTCGGCGCTCACCTCGGCGGAGTCGATGCCGAGGACCTCCTCGACGATCTCGGCGATGGCGTCGAGGATGTCGGTGTTGTCCACCACGGGTTCCTCCCTCGGGAGTTGGGGGGCGGGGATCGGTAGATGAATATGGCGGGGCGTCAGACGCCGAGCCGCCGCCGGTAGTCGAGGAGGGTGCGCAGGAAGCCGTCCAGCTGCTCCTCGGTATGGCCCGCGTGCGGGAACAGGCGCAGGAGCGCCTGGTTGCGCGGGACGGCCGGGTAGGAGAAGACGGGCACCAGGTAGCCGTCCTCGACGAACCACTCCCGCATCTGCAGGGCGGCGGCGTCGGTGCCGATCGGCACCGAGAGCATGTAGGACTCGGTCGGTGTCGTCGCCGTCCCGGCCTCGTGCATCCGGCGGCGGAGGCGGGCGGCGTGGGCCAGGTAGGTGTCGACGATCCGGGGGTCCTCGGCGAGGGCGTCGATCGTGCGGACGGCCGCGTGGGCGGTCGGCGGCTGGATGGCGGCCGTGAACATCGAGGTGCCGGAGAGGAGTTCGAAGGCGTCGACGGCCGCCGCGGGCCCGGCGATCGCGCCGCCTTCCAGGCCGATGGCCTTGGACAGCGACACCATGACGAAGTCGGCCCGCTCCCGGATCGCGGCCGCCTCGCGGGCGTAGGGGCGGTGCTCCGGTCCGTAGACCATGAAGCCGTTCGCGTCGTCGATCATGCTGACGGCGCCGTGCCGGTCGCACTCGTCGAGGATCTCCACGATCGGCCCCATCGTGCCGTCGGCCGAGTAGATGCTCTCGGCGATCACCACGGTCTTGCGGGCGCGGACCCGGTCCAGGACACGGGCCAGGTCGGCGACGTCGTTGTGCCGGAAGGCGTGCACCGTGCGGCCGTAGCCGAGGCCCTGGAGGCCCTTCCAGATGCTCCAGTGGACGTCGCGGTCCACGACGAAGACCGTGTCGTGGTTGCGGACCTCGATCCCGTCGTCGAAGTGCGCGGAGCTGCTCATGGCGTGCACGAAGCCGATGTTGGCCAGCAGTCCGGTGGCGAAGCTGATGGCGCGTTCCTTGCCGGTGTGGCGGGCGATCGTCTCCTCCAGCACCTGGTGGGGCCGGCAGATCCCCTGGGTCATCCGGGAGCCGCTGGTGCTCAGGCCGTGGGCGAGCGCCCCCTCGGCGAAGTGACGGCGCACGGGGACGTGGCGCTCCAGGTCGAGGAAGCTGATGCTGGCGAAGTTCACCAGCTCGCGGCCGTTGCGGACGATGGTCGGCCCGACGGGGCCGTCCACCACCGGTGGGCGGTACGCCGTCTCGTGGGTGTTCGCCTCGACGAAGGCGGCGAAGGCCCACGGGGCCAGCCGGTCCACGGACGGTGCGGTGCTGCGGGGCGTGGTGGTCATGGTGAGGTGCCTCCTCCACGGTGGGCGCGGGGCGGTAGCGGCTCCAGGGCTGCGGCGAGGCGGACGAGCGAGGCCGTCCCGGTGAGTTCGTCCGGCGCGATCCCGGTGAAGCCGGACCGGTGGAGCAGCGCCAGCAGGCGGGGGACGGCGACCAGGGTGACGCCGTGCTCGGCGAGGCACCGGTTCAGGTCGACGGCGCCCGGGCCGTCGGGGCGGGCGCGGCCGTCGGGGGAGCCGGTCGGTGGACAGTCGGGTGCGGCGGTGGCCTCGGCGGCCACAGCGGCCACGGCTTCGGCCAGTGCCCGTTCGGCCTCCGTCACGGGCGGGCGGCACGGGACCCGCAGCGTGCGCGTACCGGTCGTTGCGGTGGTGGAGCGGCGGGGCGGGTGGCCGACCGGCGAGAGGACGTAGCGGCCCGGGGCCAGGACGCCGGGCGCCGCGTCGAGGTGGTCCAGGACGTGGCGGTGCAGGTCCTCCGGGGTGACACCGGGGGCGGTGCGGGCGCGGGCGACCAGGTACGGTCCGTCGTCCGCCCCCGTGGCGTTCCCGCCCGGGGCCACCGTCACGTCGAGCACCCCGGGGTGGCCGCGCAACACCTCCTCGACCGCGGCCGGGCGCACCCACCCCTGCGGGGCCCGCCACCACCCGGGGACGGCCGGTGCGAGCGGGCGCGCCGGGACGGGGCACCCGGCACCGTCGGCGAGCGCGCGCAGCAGGGCGCACAGTCGGACCGGCAGCGCCGCGGCCTGGGCGGCGTCGAGCAGGTGGTCCCCGACGGTGACATCGAGGGTGACGGCCCCGGCGTCCAGGGCGAGGTCGACGTAGAGGGTGTCGCAGGGCTCGTCGGGCGCGCTGCGGAGCCAGGAGGCGGACCCGTCCGGGGCGGTGTCCCGCCCGGGGGTCGGGGAGTCGGGGGTGGGGCACCCGGGGACCAGGTAGTCGCGCGGCCAGGAGTAGCAGTTGTACTCGAGGGCGGGCACGCTCAGCACTCCGCGGCGGCGGTCCATCCGCGCCTGGGCGGCGACGAGTTCCGCGGGGCGCCACTGACCGTGCCGGTAGGCCGTGGCGGAGGCGGCGGCGACCGAGGCGACCACCTCGCCGAAGGCCGCGCCCGGGCGCAGGTCGATCTGCACCGGGACGGTCAGGGCCCGGACGCCGACGCCCGTCCGCAGCGCGGCCCGGGCCCGGTTGGAGACCACCACCGAGGCGAGGAACCGGTGTTCGCCGGTGCGGGTGGCGACGTCGTGGGCCAGCGCCGCGAGCACGACGACCTCCGGGCTGACCCGGTGACGCCGGGCGACGCGGTGGACGTCGTGGTACGCGTCCACCGAGCGGTGCTGGAGGCGGTGGCGACCGGCGCCGGCCTCGGACCCACCCTCACTCCCGTTCCCGCTCCCACTTCCGTTCCCGTTCCCGCGGAACGGGGCCAGCACGCCGGTCGGGTTGTCCGCGAGGCGCATCAGCCACTCCCGCTCCGCCGCCCGGGCACGGGCCGGGGCCTGGGCGGCGAGCGCGTCGAGCGGGTGCGGGCACGCCGCCAACGATGCTGCTGTGCCGAGGAGTTGACCGTGCAGCTGGTCGAGCAGCACCGCCAGCCCCCACCCGTCGATCAGCACGTGGTGGGCGGCGATCAGGACCGCACGCGGCCGCCCGGCCTCCAGCAGCACCCGGGCGAGCCAGGGCGGGTTCCGCTCGGGATCGATCGGGCGGGCGGCCAGCGCCGCCGTGGCGGCCTCCACGGTGGCGGCGTCGACGACGGGGACGTCGAGGTGGTCGACCGGCAGCGGGGCCCAGTCCGCCCGGTGGACGTGCTGGACCGGGCGCAGCGGGTCGACGGTGGTGCGCAGGGCCTCGTGACGGGCGGTCAGGGCGGCGAGCGCCGCGTGGACGTCGGCGACGGTGGCCGGGGGCGGGACGTGGCAGTGGTCGGCGAGCGGCGTCGGGTTCACCCGCCGCGCCGGGGGAAGGGTGCGTTCGAACCAGTGCCACTGCTGGACCCAGGTCAGCGGCCCGCTGCGGGTGACGGTGCCGTTGCTGGTGGCGGTGCCGGCGGTGGCGGTGGCGGCGGTGCGGGCGGTTGCGGTGGCGGTCTCCGGGCTCGGCGCCGGTTCCGGGCGGCGGTGCACGGCCGGCCCTCAGACCGCTCGGACCACGAGGGCGGCATTGTGGCCCCCGAAGCCGAAGGAGTTGCTGAGCGCGATCCGCAGGCCCTCGTGGTGCTGCGCCCGGTGCGGCACGAAGTTGATGTCCGGGTCGATCGGCTCGTCGCAGTTGACGGTCGGCGGGACGTCGCCCGTGCGGAGGGCCTGGATCGAGGCCACCAGCTCGACCGCCCCGGCCGCACCGATCATGTGCCCGGTCATCGACTTGGTGGAGCTGACCGGGATCCGGGTGACCCGGTCGCCCAGGACCTTGCGCAGGACGGCCGTCTCGGTGGCGTCGTTCAGCAGCGTCCCGGTGCCGTGCGCGTTGACGTAGTCCACGTCCGCCCCCGTGATCCCCGCGTCGCGCAGCGCCGCCTCGACGGCGAGGCACGCGCCCCGCCCCTGCGGATGCGGTGCGGTCCAGTGGTGGGCGTCCGAACTCGCCCCGTAGCCCGCGAGTTCGGCCAGCGCCTTCGCCCCCCGCCGCTCGGCCGCCTCGGCGGCCTCCAGCACCAGCACGGCGGCTCCCTCGCTCATCACGAATCCGTCGCGGTGCGCGTCGAAGGGCCGGCACGCCGCCGTCGGGTCGTCGTTGCGCCGGGACAGCGCCCGGGCGTTGCCGCTGCCCGCGAGGTCGACGGCGGTGACGCAGGCGTCTGCGCCGCCGACCACGGCGACGTCGGCCTCCCCACCGGCGATCATGCGCAGCCCCGCGCCCACCGCGTCCGCGCCGCTGGCGCACGCCGTGCTCTGGGCCCGGCTGGGCCCCTGGGCGCCGAGCCGCATGCCGATCTCGCAGGCGGCGCTGTCCATGGCGGTGGTGACCTGGGTGAACGGGCCGACGGCCCGCGGCCCCCGGTCGCGCAGCGTGTTCGCGGCGCGGTAGATCGACCCGACCGGGCCGTAGCCGCTGCCGATCACCACGGCGACCCGCGGTGCCAGGCGGTCGTCGACGACGAGTCCGGCGTGCCCGCACGCCTCCAGGGCCGCGGCGAGGGCGTACTGCGCGTACGGGTCGGCGCGGCGGCTGACCGCCCGCGGCATGTATTGGCCGGGTACGAAGCCGCGGACCTGGCCGCCGATCCGGACGTCGAGACCGGTCACGTCGATCGCGTCCACGGCGGCGATGCCGCTGCGCCCGGCCAGCATCGCCGTCCACGTCTCGTCGGCGCTGTGGCCGAGCGGCGTCACCGCGCCGTACCCGGTGACCACCACCCGGCGCCGGGACCGGCCGGGCCCGGCGTCAACCCGCCCCCACCCGCCGGTCATTGGGGGACCACCCCGGCGTCGCGGAGGGCCGGGAGGACGTCGTCGGCGGCGACCGGCACCATGAGCACGGCGGTGCCGCCCCGGGCGCAGAACCGTCGCGCCTCGTGGATCTCCTCGGTGAGCGCGGCCTTGTCGCGCAGCACCCGGCAGCGGAGGTCCGGCCCGTCGTCCACCGCGGGCGGCGGCGCGCCGGGGCGGGTGAAGGGGTGGCGTTCGGCGTCGAGGCCGAGGCGGGCGCGCTGGGCGTCCAGCCAGCCGTAGCCGCCGTTGCACAGCACCACGTACAGCACGCCGCCGTGGGCCGGGGCGGTGACGGCGATGTCCGCGCGGGCCGCGAGGAACGCGCCGTCCCCGATGAACGCGGTGACCTCGTGGTCCGGGGCGGCCCGCTTGACCCCGATGGCCGCGGCCGCCCCGAAGCCCAGCGGGGTCTGCTCCGACGGCACGACGGACCCGCCGCCGACGCGGAACGGGAAGCCGTAGGACCAGATGTCCTGCAGCCCGTTCTCCTGGACCAGCACGCGGGGCTCGCCCGCGGTCGCGTCCAGCGCGGCGAGCAGCTCGGCGACGCGGATCCCCGGCAGGGCCGCCGCACGGGCCAACTCCGTTGCCGCGTCGGCCGACAGGGCCTTGCGGGCGGCGGCGATCCGGTCCGCCCACGCCCCGAGCGCCGCCGCGCGCCCGGCTCCGCCGTCCTCCTCCAGGGCCCGCGACCAGCCGAGCACGGCGTGCCGGGCGTCCCCGAGTACGCGCGGGCCCGGGAACTCCGCCGACAGTCCGGCCGGGTCCACGTTGACCTGGACCACCGGGACCGGCGGCCACGGCGTCCCGCCCTCGACGACCGTCTCCTCCAGCCGCCCGGCGAGCGACACCACCAGGTCGGCGGAGGACCACAACTCCCGTGCGGGGCCAGCGGCGTAGAGGCCGGCCACGCCGCAGAACAGCGGGTGGTGCTCGTCGACGGCACCGCGGCCGGAGGCGGTGGTGAAGAGCGCCGCGCCGAGGTGTTCGGCGAAGCGCTCCACCGCACCGCCGCCGTTGCGGTGCCGCATCCCGCCGCCCACCAGCACCACCGGGCGGCGGCTGTCGCGGAGCGCGGCCAGCGCCGGCCCGGGTGCCACCGGAACCGGGTCGAGGACGAGTGGTTCGGGCAGCGTCGGCGGCGGTCCGGCGACGAGGACCTCCGCCGTACGGACGTCGTCGGGCACCTCCAGGTAGACCGGTCCGGCCGGCGGGCCCAGCGCCCGGGTGAGCGCCGTCACCGTCGCGGGGACGACCCGGTCCGGATGCCCCACCCGGTGCGCCCAGCGCACCAGCGGCGCCGTCACGGAGACCTGGTCGAGCTCCTGGAACCCGCCGCTGCCCCGGCGGTGTTCGGGCCCGCCGGCGGCGAGCACCAGGACGGGCGCACCGGACTCCCGCGCCTCCAGCAGCCCGGTGGCCGCGTGGGTGACGGCCGGGCCCTTGCCCAGCGCGCAGACGGCGAGCCGGCCGGACTGCAGTGCGTAACCGGTGGCCATGTACACCGCGTTGCGCTGGTCCCGGCACGGGACGAGGTCCAGGCCGGCGCCGTCCAGGGCGCGGAGCAGCTCCAAGTCGTCGCCGGGCAGCCCGAAGCAGGTGTCCACACCGTTCGCCACCAGCAGGTCGACGATCGCCGACCACGCGTCCGGGTACCGTTTGCGCAGCGGCCCTTCTGCTCGTTCGTTCACCTGGTTCACTCCCCGACTGCCGTGACAGGCAGGGACGTTCGGAGCACCCGCGCCACGGCCTGCGAGACGAGCAGCGGCTCGGCACGCCGCTCGCCGCCGTAGGACAGGTAGTTGGCCCGCAACCCGAAGCCGCCGAACGGACGGTTGCCGTCCTCGGCGTCGAGCAGCGTGTGGTTGACGCAGGTGCGGTGACGCTTCGTCAGGACTTCCACCGTCTCCGGGTCGTTCCCGTAGACCATCGCGCCCAAGGCGCGTTCGCTGAAGAAGGGGCTCGACAGGCGTTCGCGCAGCAGCCTCGCGCTGGGGTACGCCACGATGTTGAACACCGGGGCGAACATCTCCTCCAGCGGCAGCTTGTCGTCGAAGCCCCACAGCAGCACGGTCGGCTCCACCTTGCGGGACGGCAGGTCGATGCGCCCGCCGTGCCGGATGCGGCGCGCGTGCCGCACCAGGTAGTCCGAGCAGTCCACCAGCGCCGAGTCGTAGAAGAGCGGACCGTAGTCGGCGGCCGGGTCGTCGTTCGGCCCGAAGCGCAGCGACGCCAGTTCGGCGGCCAGCCGGTCGACGAAGTCCTCGGCGCGGCCCTTCGGGGCGAACACGACGTCCGGGCCGAAGCAGTCCTGGCCCGAATTGTAGAGCCGGATCCTCATGACGTCGTGCACGGCGAGGGCGAGATCGGCGTCGGGTGCGATCACGAAGGGATTGATGCCGTGGCCGAAGTAGAGGAAGAGCTGGTCCTCCGCCAGCCCCTCGCGAATGGTCTCGGCATTGGCGTAATCGCCGGTGAAGACGATGAGGTCGGCTTCGCGCACCGGTCCCGTCACGAACTTGCGCCGGCTCAATTCGGAAAGGGTGATGGGAAGGCCGTGCACCGGGGCCAGCAGGTCGTGCAGGCGCTGCATCTGGCCGGTGATCTCGGAGGACGGCCGGAAGGTTATTCTCTCGCTGTACAGGGCCGCCACCAGCATGTAGAGCGCATAGGAATAGAGCGGGATGTTGGAGGGCATGAAGACCGCGGCCCGGGGCACATGGCCGGGCCGGACGCGACGGACCTCCTCCTCCGCGCCGTCGAGGGTGGCGAGGAAGGACCGGATCTCCGCGGCGGCGGTGCGGTGGGGCGAGATCTCGGTGAGGATCCGCAGCACGGCGTCCTCGTGCTCGGCCACGTACCGGCGCACCGCGCGCAGCGCCTCGACCCGGTCGGCGAACGGGATGCGGTAGTCGGTCGCGTCGACGGACCCGGTCCCTTCGGTGGTCGTCCCGTGCGATGCGGTCAGCGGGGTCGATGTGGACAACGGGGTCGATGTGGTCAGTGGGGTCGATGCGGACAACGAGGTCATGGCGATCTTCTCCAGAGCGGCCCGGTCGGGCTTTCCCGTGTTCGTGAGGGGCAGTGAGGGAAGCACGACGATGTGATCGGGCCGCTCGTAGCGGGCGAGCACGGAGCGCAGCAACTGCTTCCAGTGCGCGGGGTGGTGACCGTCCGGGTCCGTGATCACGAACACCAGACGACAGCCCAGCCGGGCGTCGGGGACCGCGACGACCTGCGTCGGCGCGCCGGCCGACTCGGCCCGCTCGGCGAGGTGGTCGGGGTAGAGGGTGTGGCCGTCACGGTGCACGGCGTGCCGGCGCCCGACGGGGAAGACCCGGCCGGCGTCGTCGAGCAGCCCGATGTCGCCGGTGCGGTGGACGGGGCCCGGCACCGGGACGATCTCGCCGTCGTCGCCGAGTCGGCCCGTCATCAGACCCTCGGTGCGGACCACCAGCTCGCCGAGCCGACCGCTGGGCAGCGGCCTGCCGCGGTCGTCGTGGACCTCGACGACCACCCCGGGCAGCGGGGTGCCGCACCCCACCGGATCGTCGGGGGGCGCCAGCGCGATGTTCCCCACCTCGGTCGCCCCGTAGCCGTCGAGCAGGTGCCGACCCGTGCGGGCGTGGAACCGGGCCGCCAGGCTGCGCCCCAGTGGCGCGCCGCCCACGCACCAGGCCCGGACCGGTTCCAGCGCCTTCGCGAGGGCGGGCCGGCGGTCGAGCAGGTTGAGCAGGGCGTAATAGGTCGAGGGGGCCGCGTCGACGACGGAGAGGCCGTGCTCCAGGCCGACCGCGAGCGCGTGGTCCAGGCGCGTGGTCGGCCCGTAGACCACGAGGGTGCCGCCGCCCAGCCACCAGCAGAGGACCAGCGACAGGCCGTACTGGTGGGAGTAGGGGAGTACGGGCAGGAAGACGTCGTCGGGCCGGTAGCCTATCCGTTCGGCGCTGAGCGTGAGGTTGTCCAGGATCGAACGGCCGGAGCGGACGATGCCCTTGGGGCTGCCCGTCGTCCCCGAGGACCAGGAGATCGCGGCGTCCCGGCGCAGGGCCCAGCTCGCCGGATCGGGCTCGGCCGCCGGGTGCGGTGCGGGGCGGGGCCTCGCGGCGGCGCCCGTGGTGGAGAGCACGCCGCGGTCCTCGCCGCCGTCCACGCCGTCGCCGATGTCGCCGCCGTCGCCGATGTCGAGCACCACGCGGGCCTGGGCGCGGATCCGCTCCCGCTGCGCCGGGGCCGCTCGGTGATCGGCCAGGACCACCGAGGCGTCGAGGTGGATGAGCGCGAGCAGAACGACGACCCATTCCGGCGAATTGGCCCCGCTCATCATCACCCGCGAACCGGGTCCGACGGCGCGGCGTTCAAGAAGTTCGGTGGCACCGAATACCCGGGCCACGATTTCGTCGGTCTCCCAGATGCGCCCTTCGGGCGATATCAAACGCCTGGAAACGGGCAACTCGTGCTCCTCAGAACCACGTGGTCGAAAGCGACTGTCGCATATCCGGAGAACGGTGTCGAGTGTCCGTGGCATGTGCGGGACAGGTGAGTATGGAAGTGGCGAAAGAGATATATGGGGGATTTGGCTTCCTCGAAAATAGATAATTTCATCTGATATGCGGCTCCCGCTGGTAGGGATACCCGCACCCGCGATGCGGGGGCCTGCCCTGCTTGATGGGCCGGTCGGCCTGGGCGCATCGCCGACGAACCCGGTGCCTCGACCCTGCCGGGTCGGCGTGATGTGCCGAATCGGCAACATCTCTGGCCTCGCTCGTGGTGCGCGCGACAGGATCGGTGCGCAGCCGCGGTCCGGTGGCAACGGCACCGGCCCGGCGTGCGCGAAACTGCGGAACCACGGAACGACGGAACGACGGCCTCGGAGGGTTTTATGTCGCAGCGGACGGCGGATCGCACACACCGGCTGGTGCCGGGGCCGGCGGGTCGGATCCACCTGGTGGAGCAGGGCAGCGGGCCGCTGGTGCTGCTCGTGCACGGCTTCCCCGAGTCCTGGTACTCCTGGCGGCACCAGCTGCCGGCACTGGCCGCCGCCGGGTACCGGGCGGTCGCGATGGACGTGCGCGGGTACGGCCGATCCTCCCGGCCCCTGGCGGTGGCCGGGTACCGGATGCTCGACCTGGTCGAGGACGCCGTCGCGGTGGTGCGGGCCCTGGGTGAGCCGTCCGCGGCGATCGTCGGGCACGACTGGGGCGCGACGATCGCCGCGAACTGCGCCCTGGTACGGCCGGAGGTGTTCCGGGCGGTCGGGCTGCTCAGCGTGCCCTACGTCCCGCGTGGCGGCCCGCGGCCCAGCGAGGTGTTCGGCCGACTCGGCGGCGGGGAGGAGGAGTTCTACGTCTCCTACTTCCAGGAGCCCGGTCGGGCCGAGGCCGAGGTCGAGCCCGATGTGCGCGGCTGGCTCGCCGGGTTCTACGCGGCGATGTCCGCGGACACCATGCCCGCACCGTCCGCGCCGGACCCGCACTTCGTGAGCCGGGGCGGGACGCTGCGCGACCGGTTCCCGGTCGGCCGACTGCCCGGATGGCTCGGTGAGGAGGACCTCGACGTCTATGCGGGGGAGTTCGAGCGGACCGGCCTGAGCGGCGCACTGAACCGGTACCGGAACATGGACCGGGACTGGGCGGACCTCGCCGCCTTCGACGGCGCCCCGATCACCCAGCCGTCCCTGTTCGTCGGCGGCGGCCACGACGCCTCCACCACCTGGCTGGCCGACGCGATCGGCGCCTTCCCCACCAGCCTCCCGGGCCTGGTCGGCTCACACGTGCTCGACGGCTGCGGCCACTGGATCCAGCAGGAGCGCCCCGAGGAGGTCAACCGGATCCTGACCGACTGGCTCGCCTCCCTGCCGTCCTGAACGCGCCGTTCCACGCCGACGGGAACATCGCCACCGCGGGCGGGTGCCTGGCCTCCCAGTACCTCGCGACCTGGGTGATCATCGGCCGGCTCCCTCGACGGGCCGGCCGGCGTCGGCGAGGAGGGCGCGGAAGGCGGTGGCGACCAGGTCCGGGCGTTCCTGCATGGCGACGTGGCCGGTGTCGGGCAGGGTGAGCAGGCGGGCGTCGCGGAAGGCGGCGTAGGCGCGCGGGGCGAGCCGGAACGGGACGAGGCGGTCCTCCCGGCCGTAGACCAACAGGGTGGGGGCGGTGATCCGGCAGGCCTGGTGCCAGGGGGAGGCGGCGCCGCGGTGCAGGGAGGCGCGGACCACCGCGCGCATGCCGGCGGCCAACATCCCTCCGGCATGGGGGAGTTCGCTGCGGCGCAGGCGTTCGCGGGCCTCCGCCGCGCGCTGGTCGGGGCGGACCCGGGTGGGGTCCGCGTAGATCAGGCGGTAGAGGTCGTCCAGTTGGCGGTCCGGGCTCCGCTCGGCGAGCAGCCGGGCGTACAGGCGCGGGGCGCCCGGGAGGGCGAGCAGGGCCGCGCGCAGGGCCTGGGGCGGGGGCAGGGCGGGCAGTACGGGGGCGAGCAGGGTCAGGGTGGCGACCAACTCGGGCCGGTGGGCGGCGAGTCGGAGGGCGGTCAGGCCGCCGAGGGAGTTGCCGACCAGGTGGACCCGGCGGTGCCCGGCGCGGTCGAGGTGGGCGGCGACGGCCGCGGCCTGCCCCTCGACCGTGACGACGCCGCCGGGCGGGGGCGCCGACCGGCCGTAACCCGGGAGGTCGAGGGCCAGGCAGTGCACCGAGCCGCGGAGCCGGTCGGTCAGGGCGGCCCAGTTGTGGGTCCAGCCGCCCAGCCCGTGCAGGAACACGGCGGTGTCGGCGGCGGGTTCGGTGCTCGGGGTGTAGTCGGCGGCGAGGGGCTGGTGCTGCACGGGGGCCGGTTCTTTCGTGAGGCGGGAGGAGGGCGGCTTCGGTGGGCTTCGTGGCGGGTGTGGCGAGGGCGGGGGCGGGGGCGGGGGCTCAGCGCCGCGGCGGCCCGGCGGTCTCCGCGATCGCGAGGCGGTAGTGCCCGATCAGCCGGTCGCCGACCGCCTCCCAGCTGCGCTCGGACACGGCGGCGCGGCCCGCCCGGCCGAAGGCCGCCCGCAGGCCGGGGTCCCGGACGAGCCGTTCCACCGCCGTGCGGAACTCCTCGCCCGCGCCGGGCGGCACCAGGAAGCCGGTCCGCCCCGGCCGGACCAGGTCCAGCGGCCCGCCGGCCGCCGGTGCGACCACCGGCAGGCCGCTGGCCATCGCCTCCTGGAGCACCTGGCCGAAGGTCTCGTACGGCCCGGTGTGCGCGAACACGTCGAACGAGGCGTACAGCCGGGCGAGTTCGTGCCCGGTGCGGCGGCCGAGGAACACCGCGTCCGGCAGGGCGGCCTCCAGCGGGCCGCGGCACGGGCCGTCGCCGACGACGACCAGCCGGACGCCCGGGAGCCGGGAGGCGGGCGCCAGCCGGTCGACCTGCTTCTCGGCGGCCAGCCGCCCGACATAGCCCACCAGCACCTCCCCGCGCGGGGCGAGCCGGCGGCGCAGGGCCTCGTCGCGGTGGCGCGGGTGGAACCGCTCGCGGTCCACCCCACGCGGCCACAGGTGGAGCCGGGGGACGCCGTGGGCGGCCAGCGCGCCCAGTGAGGCCTGGGACGGCGCCAGCGTGCGCGCGGCCGCGGTGTGGACGCGCCGCAGGATCCGCCAGGCCGTCCGGGCGCCGGCCTCGCCCGCGAAGGGGAGGTAGGTCCTGGCGTAGGCCGCCATGTCGGTCTGGAACACCGCCACGGTCGGGATCCCGGCCCGCCGGGCCGCGCCGGCGCCGGTCGCCCCGAGCGCGAACGGCCCGGCCAGGTGGACCACCTGGGGGCGGTGCCGGTCGATCGCGGCGGCCAACTGCCCGCCGGGGAGGGCGATCCGCACCTCCGGGTAGCCGGGCAGCGGTACGGACGGGACCCTGAGCACCCGGTAGCCGCCGACCCGCTCGGGGCCGCGCAGGGTGCGGGTCGCCGGGGCGACCACGAGGACGGTGTGGCCGCGGGCCGTCAGGTGCTCGGCGGTCCGCAGCACGCTGTGGGCGACGCCGTTGAGCTGCGGGGGGAAGGACTCGGTGACGATCAGGACGCGCAGCCGGCCGCCGTCGGGCCCCGGGGCGTCCGGTCCGGCGGTGCGGGCCGCTTCCGCGGTGGACAGGACGCGGCTCACCGGACGGCCTCGTGCTCGGCCGGGGTGGCGTCGCCGTCGGCGCGCGCACCGGGTAGCGCCGTTGCCGGGGGCGCCGCCGGGGCCGCGTCGACGGAGCGGCCGACCGCCCGCAGGTCCTCCAGAATCTCCCGGAACGAGTCGACGAGGCCCGCCTCGCGGTAGGCCAGGCCGACCTCCGCGCAGTAGGCGCGCACGATCCGCGAGGCCGGGCGCAGGGCCGCGATCGGCATGGCCGGGAAGAGGTGGTGCTCGATCTGGTAGCCGAGGCCGCCGAAGACGAAGTGGGTGAACGGTCCGGCGCGGAGGTTGCGGGAGGGCAGCACCTGGCGCCGCAGGTAGTCGGCGGGCGCCTCGTCCGGGCCGGTCATCGGCATGCCCTTGTGATTGGGCGCGAAGATGCAGCCCAGGTACACGCCGAGCACGGCGCCGCACAGCAGTGCGAAGGCGAGCGCCTGGAGCGGGGTGAGGACGGCCAGCAGCAGGCCCGCCGCGAGGGCGTAGTGCAGCACGGCGAGGGTCCGTTCCAGCGCCGGGTGGCGGAGCCTTCCGCGGGCGAGGGTCACGGCGGTGGCGACGACCAGGCCGAGGGCCTGGAGGGAGAGCAGCGGGAAGAACAGCTCCGCCTGGTACTTGGCGACGGTCCTCCTCAACCCCCTTGTCCAAGCGGCCTGTTCGGCGGTGCGGACGAACAGGATGGCGTCGGCGGCCGGGTCGCGTCCGGCGCGGTTCGGGTGGGCGTGGTGGCGGTTGTGGTCGCTGACCCACCAGCCGTAGCTCATCCCGACGACGAGGTTGCCGAGCAGGATGCCCGCCAGGTCGGTGGCCCGGCGCCCGGAGAACACCGCGTGGTGCGCGACGTCATGGCCGAGCAGTGCCAACTGGCCCAGGATCAGGGCGAGTACGGGCGCCAGGGCGAGCTGCCACCAGCTCGCGCCGAGCGCGGTGAACCAGATCAGCAGCAGGGCGAGGGCGGCCAGCAGGGCGGTGGTGCGGCAGGTGTAGTACAGCGGGCGCTTGCGGAGCAGACCGGCCTCGGTGACGCGCCGGCGCAGCTCGGCGAAGTCGCCGTGCCGGGTGGTCGCGGCGGTCGGGGTGTCCTGCGGGGTCATGCCACCATCCCGGGCTCGGGTCGCTCCCGGCCGGTCGTGGCCGTGAAGTCACCCGTCCCGGGGCCACGGGGGTGGCCCCGGGACGGGGTGGCCTCACACTTCCGTACCCGACCGGCCGATGTCCCGGCCGGATCCGTGTCGCGGCCGGAATGGCCTCGAACGGGCTGCTGAGGGCCGGGGGCGTTCCGGCAGGAGTCCTAGCGTCGAGCGTTCTTGCGATGCCTCCGGCTGGTCGGCCGGCGGCCGCCGTGGATCAGCGGATCAGGTGGAGGGAGAACTCGTCGTCGGTCGAGACCTGCGGGGTCTTGATGTGGGTGACGCCCGTCGCCCCGTCGTGGTACCAGCCGGAGTCGGCGGAGTCCAGGGCGGCGGCCGAGTCGAGCTCGGGCAGCGGGCCGCCCTGGGTGACGACCAGGCGCGGGGCGGACTGCCCGTGCACGGTGAACCGGTACGAGCGGGCCTCCGGCTTGCCGGTGTAACTCCCCTCGCTGGCACCGACCTCGACGCTGGTGACCGGTCCGTGCGCCCGGACGTCGACGCGCTGGGTGGCGGAGGACCCGGCGTCGTACTGGCGGGTGACGCCGTCGTCCTCGTACAGGGTGTACGAGGAGTCGCCCTGCGGGTAGAGGTCGTAGTCGAGTTCGGTGCGGTCGCGGTTCTGCCAGGACAGCGTGCCCTGCGGCCACATCGGCACGATCGAGCCGCCCTTGACGAACACCGGCAGGGTGTCGAGCGGGGCGGAGTAGCCGTTGACCGTGGTGGGGCCCTGGTAGGTGCGCCCGGTCCAGTAGTCGGTCCAGGTGCCCTCGGGCAGGTAGATGCCGTTGCGCACCGAGGTGTCGGAGTAGACCGGGGCGACCAGGAAGTCCGGCCCGGCGAGGAACTCGTACTCGGCGTCCGGGCCGAGCGCCGCCGGGTCGTGCGGGTACTCCAGGGCGAGCGGGCGGACGGCGCCGACGCCGGTGCGAGTGGCCTCGGCGGACAGGGTGTACATGTACGGCAGCAGGCGCTCCTTGAGCTGGAGGTACTTGCGGTTGATCGAGGTGTACGGCTCGCCGTCCAGCCAGGGCTGCTGGTCGCGCTGCTGCTTGCCGGTCATGTCCTTGGCCCAGCCGTCCATGGTCATGATGGTCGGCAGGAAGGCCTTCCACTGCAGGTCGCGGGTGTACATCCCGGGGTCGCGGCGGAAGATCGAGCCGACGTCGCCGGTGTCGTACGCGATGCCGGACATGGTGGCGCCCGCGTAGGTGGGGATCTGCCAGCGGATGTAGTCCCAGGACAGGCTCTGGTCGCCGCTCCACAGCACGCCGCAGCGCTGGGCGCCGGCCCAGGAGACCGGCAGCCAGACGAAGCCGCGGGCGTCGCTGTTCTCCTCGATGCCGGACTTGGCCTGGTCGCAGGCGTTCAGCGCGAAGCCGTAGCCGTTGCCGACCCAGGCGACGTCGAGCTTGCGGACCCGGACTCCGGCCTTGACCTCCTCGGCCTGGTTGGGCAGGCCGTTCTGGGTCCACAGGCCGAGCTGGGCGTGGTCCTTGCGCAGGCCCTCGCCGGTCTGCGGGAGGTTCTCGTAGCCGCAGCCGTAGCCGTCGTTGACCAGCATCCAGCCGAGCGGCATCCGGTTCTGCACGTAGCCGTCGGCGACCTTGAGGGCGTCCGTCGTGTGGCGTTCGCCGCGGTTGGCGTTGTGCAGGTAGCAGTCGGAGTCGCCGGGCTCCAGGCCGTAGACCGGCGGCATGAAGGGCTTGCCGACCAGCGAGGTGTACTGGCCGATGACGGATTTGACGTCGCCGGTGAAGTAGTAGGCGTCCAGGCGCCGTTCCTGCTGCCCGGTGCGCACCGGCGAGCCGAAGCCGTAGATCCCGGGGGCGAAGGTGTTGCGGAAGACGCCGTAGCCGGCGCTGGAGACGTAGAACGGCTGGGAGTTGTTGTAGCCGCCCTCGTTCCAGTTGGTGCTGTTGGCGACGTGGACGGTCTGGTCGCGGTGCGAGAAGCTGCCGTTCTGCTCGCCGCCGCCGAAGAACTGCTCGTCGGCGCCGCGGGTCAGGCTCTGCCGCAGACCGCTGGTGGACCAGCGCAGCGGGGCGTCCTCCTGCCAGATCGCGGTGCGGTTGTCGGCCTGGTAGAGGCCGAACCGCAGGGGGTGCTTGTAGACCCGCAGCACCACGTGGCCGGCCCGGACGCCGTAGTAGTCGCCGGCGTCGAACGAGGAGGTGCGGGGCTGGAGTCCGGGCTGCTTGCGGATCATCGTGCTGCCTGCCGGGTCGGTGATGACCCCGTCCGGGGCGGCGCGCAGGCGCAGTTGGTCGTCGGCGAGGAAGTCGACCTTGGCCTTGAGGGTGCCCGCGGTGATGTCGTAGCTTCCCCGGCCGCCGCCGAAGGAGGTGAGGTCGCCCGCGTCGGCGGTCTGCGGCAGGTAGGCGCGGCCGGTGAAGGAGCCGCCGTGCACGTCGTACGGGACGACCAGGACGTGGTAGGTGCCGGAGGCGTTGGGGATCACCGTCGCCTCCGGGTCGGCGGTGCCCGCGCTCTCGGCGACCTCCTTGCCGTTGGCGTCGTAGACGTACAGGTCGAAGTCGTCGGTGGGGTTCTGCCACTGGACGGAGATCGGGACGCCGCCCTCGGGGTTGTCGTCCCAGTAGCCGTTCGGGACGTTCACCGTCAGGTCGAAGCGGCCGCAGACCGTGCCGTCCGGGTCCTGGGCGACGGCCGGGCAGGAGCTCGCCCCGCCGAGGGTGCCCTTGGGGTACGCGGGGCTCTGCCAGGTGACGCTCTGGTGGCCGCTGTCCAGGACGGCGGCGGGCGGTCCGGCGGCGTGGGCCGGTACGACCGGGCCGGCCACGGCGGCGAGGCTGGTCAGGGCCGCCGCGAGGGCGGCCCGGCGGAGGTGGGGTCGGAGCAGGCGCACGGGGGTTCTCCTGTCGACTCGGGGTGAAGCGGTGGCTCGGCCTGCCTGTGGTGAGCTCTACTTGACCGATCCGGCGGTCAGGCCGGAGACCACGTGCCGCTCGATCAGGGCGAACAGCACCACGACCGGCACGATCGCGACGACCGAACCGGCGAACAGGTAGTTCCACTGGACGGTGTAGTTGCCGATGAAGCTGTTGATGCCGACGGTCAGCGGCTGGCTGCCCGGATCGGTGGACAGCGTCAGGCCCATGACGAACTCGTTCCAGGCGGAGATGAAGGTGAAGATCACCGCCGTGACCACGCCCGGCAGGGCCAGCGGCAGCACGACCCGGCGCAGCACCCCGATCCGGCCCAGTCCGTCGAGCATCGCGGCCTCCTCCAACTCCACCGGGATCGAGGAGATGTAGGCGGTGAGGATCCAGACCGCGAAGGCCAGGTTGAAGGCGGCGTTGCAGAGGATCAGCGTCCAGACCGAGTTGAGCATGGACAGCTGGTAGAACTCCCGGTAGAGGCCCACCAGCAGGGACGTCGGCTGGAACATCTGGGTGACCAGCACCAGCAGCAGGAACAGCCGGCGGCCCCGGTAGCGCACCCGGGCGGTGTAGTACGCGGCGGGCAGCGCGACCAGCAGCGCCAGCAGGGTTGAGCCGCCGGCCACCAGCAGGGTGACCCGCAGGTTGCCGCCGAGCGTCGACTCCTGCCACACGCCGACGAAGTTGGACCAGGCGAAGTGCCGTGGCAGGTACGTCGCGTCGCGCAGCTCGTCGGCCGGGCGCAGCGCGGTGACCGCCATCTCCAGGTACGGGAACAGGAAGGCCGCCGCCAGCAGCCAGGCCGCCCCCGCGAGGGCCAGGGCGCGCGGCCTCCGACCGCTTCGACGGTTCGTCAACTCTCCTCCCGGTTCCAGCGGCTGACCTTGAGGAAGGCCAGCACCATCAGCACCACGAGGGCGAAGTTGACCACCGACATCGCCGCCGACTCTCCGATGTCGGTGGACTTCAACTGGTACATGAACACCGTGCTGGTGGCCGTGTCGCTGCTCGGGCCGCCCTGGGTCATGCCCCAGATCACCGGGAAGGAGTTGAAGACGTTGATCAGGTTGATCACCAGTCCGACCAGGAACGCCGGGCGCAGCAGCGGCAGGGTGATCCGCCGGTACGTCTGCCAGGGCGAGGCGCCGTCCACCCGCGCCGCCTCGTACACCTCGCCGGGGACGGTCTGCAGCCCGGCCAGCAGGGTGTAGGTGGTGAACGGGAGGGAGACGAACACGGCGACGAAGACCATCCAGGGCCAGGCCGTCGACGGGTCGCCCAGCCAGTCCCGCGGGCCGTCGACCAGTCCGAGGTCGGTCAGCAGGGTGTTCAGCACGCCCGCCGTCCGGTCGAGCATCCAGCGGAAGCCGATCGCGGTCATCAGCACCGACGCCGCCCACGGCGCGATCAGCGCCCAGCGGGCGTAGCGCCGGCCCGGGAAACGCTGGTCGAACAGCTGGGCCAGGGCGAGCGAGAGCAGCATGGTCAGGCCGACCACGGCGAGGGTCCAGACCACGGTGGAGAGCAGGACGTGGCCGAGGTCCGCCTCGCCGAACAGTTTGCGGTACTTGTCCAGCCCGGCCGAGCCGCGGACGAAGCCGCTGGTGCTGACCCGCAGGAACGAGGTGCGGACCATCTCGTACACCGGCCACAGCACCACGGCGAGGATCAGCAGCACGGCCGGGGCGATCCACGGCAGCGGACCGAACCGACGGCCTCTGCGCACCGGGGGGCCGGGAGTCACGGGGGCGCCTTCCACGGCCGCCGCTCGGCGCCGGCCGGCACTCGGCTCGGGGCGGGCCGTCACTTGTTCGCGACCGCGTCCTGGGCCTTCTTCTGCAGGTCGCCGAGCACCTTGGCCGGGTCGCCCGAGACGGCGCTGCCGACGGACTTCTTGATCTCGGCCGAGACCGCGTCCCAGGTGGTGTCGCCCAGCGGGTAGAAGACGGCGTGCGGCAGCAGCGCGAAGAACGGCGCGAGGTCCTGGTGCTTGCCCCCGGTGGTCAGTTCGCCCAGTGCGCTCTTGGTGACCGGCATCAGGTTGTAGGTCTCGTCGAAGGCGACCTGGTTGCCCTTGCCGTACGCGAAGTCGAGGAACGTGCGGATCTGGTCGCGGTGCCCGTTCTTCTTGAAGGCCATCATCCAGTCCGCGACCCCGAGGGTGGAGGCGAGCGGGCCGTTCTTGCCGGGGACGGGCGCGACCCCGTAGTCGACCTTGCCGTCCTGGGCCATCTTGATCAGCGACGGGTGCCCGTTGAGCATGGCCGCCTTGCCCGCCGCGAAGTCGGCGAACGCGGTCTTGCGGTCGGTGGTGGCCGGGTTGGCGTAGGTCAGCCCCGGGTCGACCAGGTTGGACCTGAGCCAGCGGAAGGTGTCGATGTTCGCCTGGCTGTTCAGGGTGTACCCGCCGTCCTTGCCGGTCGGCCCGCCGTCGTCGCCCAGCTCCCAGAGCATGCTCTCGCCCTGGGCCTCCTCCGGCCCGAGCGGCAGCGCGTACGGCGTGACCCCCGGCACCTTGGCCTTCACCAGCTCGGCGTCCTTGCGCAACTCCTCCCAGCTGGTGGGCGGTCGGCCGATCCCCGCCTGCTGGAACAGTGCCTTGTTGTAGAACAGCGCCCGCGCCGAGGACACGAACGGGATGCCGTACTGCACGCCCTTGACCTGCCCGGCCTCGGCGAAGCTGTCGATCAGATCGGCCCGGGTGTCCGGCGACAGCACGTCCTCTGCCTTGTACAGCAGGTCGTCGGCGACCTTGTCGGCGTACCCGCCGGTCTGCAGCACGTCCGGCACGTTGCCGCTCTGGACCATCGTCTTGACCTGCTTGTCGATGTCGTTCCAGTTCACCACCTGGACGTCCACCTTGATGCCGGGATTGGCCGCGGTGAAGGCTGCGGCGAGCCCGTTCCAGTAGTTCTTCGAGCTGTTGGACTCCTTGTCGCCGTAGTCGGCGGCCACCAGCTTGAGCGTCACCTTCCCGTCCGCGTCCGCTCCGCCACCCCCGCCGCCACTGCCGCAGGAGGTGAGGGCGAGCGCCCCCAGGGCACACGCCGAGACGAGGGCCAGCACACGTTTGTCCACCGCAGATACCGCCTTCGTGCGTGCTTGATCGGATGATCCAAGATGCTTGAAGAACGCAGGTTTTGAGCAGTTTCGAAAGAGCAGCTTGCTGCTTCGGGTGGTTCATGTCAATCCTGCGCACAGTTTCGCGCACCAAAGCGCCCCGCTCCGGGCCTGCCGCAACCCGGTCTGCGCAGAAACGCTCAAGCGGAAACGCTCAAGCGGAGATGCTCAAGCGGAGATGCTCAAGCAGAAACGCTCAAGCGGAGCCGCATGCACCGCGAAACGGCCGAGCCGAGTTCTCCCCGGACGTACACCCTGGAGGCGGCGGGCGGGGTTCACCGCAGCACGGACTCCAGGAAGTCGCTGCCGATCCGGGCCACGACGGAGATGTCGAGCTGGTGGAGGACGTAGCGGCCCCGGCGCCGGGTGACGAGGAGCCCGGCCTTCCGCAGGACGGTGAGGTGGCGGGAGATCTCGGGGGCGGTGAGGCCGTACGCGTCGGCCAGCTCGTTGGTCGAGTACGCGGCGCGTGCCAGGTTGCGGCACAGGTTCATCCGCATCGGATGGGTCAGCGCGTCCAGCCGCAGCTTGACCGTCTCCACGGGCTCGGCGCCGCCGATCTCGTGGGCCGCGGCCGGGTACTGGATCACGGGCTGCCAGCCCGGCCCGTACAGGGTGAACAGGTGCGGCCAGCCGAAGACGCTGGGCAGCAGGGTGACGGCGGTGCCGCGGGCGTCGGTGCGGCCGTGCACGAGCTTGTCGACGACGATGCGGCTGCCGTGCTCGTCCTCCTCCAGGCTCAGTGCCGGTGACGCCGCCGTGAGGGCCTCCGCCAGGCCCTTGCGGCGCAGCAGTTCGGTCTTCTGCTGGGCGTCTGCGGTGAGCTGGGCGTGGACCCGGCGCCAGGTGTCGGCGAAGAACGCCCGGTCGCAGTCCTCCAGGAGGCGCCGGATCCACGCCCGGGTGCCGGTGGGGTCGTCGAGCATCCGCTCGACGAACGCCGCCTGGTGCGGGCCGCGGGCCGCCGCCAGGTCGAGCGCGCGGCGCCGCGACCACGCGTCGACCAGGGGCGACGGCAGGCCCTTGGGGTAGTGGGTGGTGCTGCAGGAGATCTCCAGGGCCGCCCCGACGAAGCGCTCGTCCGGCATCCGGTCGAGGTCGTCCAGTTCCTCGGCGAGGGTCTGCCGGGGCCGGGCGGGCATCAGGAAGTCGGAGCGCGTCGAGCGCCACATGAAGTCGGCCTCCAGCATCCGGCCGGCCAGCTCCGGTTCGAGGGCGCCGGAGGTCGCCGTCGCCCACGCGTGCAGCCGGGGGTGGTGGGCGGGCTCGGCGAGCGCGTGCAGGGCGTTGCCGAGCTCGGCCAGCGGCGAGGGCTGGAAGGCGATCCGCTCGTGCGGCAGTCCGGTGATGTCGATGGTCACGCTCACCCCTCTATCGTGCCGGGCCCGCTGACCTCGTCATTTGACGGGGGTCGTCAATCGGCGGGACCGGCGGGGCGGCGGTGCGGCACGGTGGGCGCATGAACGCACTGCACCAGCACCTCCTGGACAGCTACCGGGCCTCCCAGCACGCCGAAGCAGCCCCGCCCGCACCCGGCACCCACGACCTCGCGGTGCTCCGGGCGGCCCGTGAGCGCCGCCGCTTCGAAGCGGTCGTGGCCGGCCGCCCGACCCCCGGCCGCCTGCGCTTCGCCTTCCGCCGCTGGCTGGGCACCCAGGGCTGACGGGGGCCGGCGGCGCCCCGGATCGAAGCGGATCGAAGCGGGTCGAAGCGGGCCTCATCCGGCTGCCGATACCCGTGCACCCGGCACGGCGCGCCGACCGTGCCGCGCGGTGTGCCACCTTGTGACCAGTCACAAGCCACGTCGTCAATCTTTGTGGCCCGACCCGGGGACAATGTGACGGGTCACCGACATGATGTTCTCCGGGGCGCCACCTACCAGTTGGTAACACGCGCTTTCCGACGGACCCGACGGACCATCAGGACTTCCAAGACCCGGGGGAACCATGCGCAAGTGCACGTCCCGGCTGCTCGCCGCCGCCGTCACCGCCGCCCTGGCCGCCACCGCCACGGCCGTCACCGCCGGCCCGGCCGCGGCGGCCGCGCGCTCGGCCGCCACGCGCTCCGCCTCCGCGAGCGACCCGTTCTACTCCTACGACGGCAGCGCGCCGCTGGCCTCGCTCGCGCCGGGCACCGTGCTCAAGACGCGGACCCTGCCGTACCACCTGCTGGGGTTGCCCACCCCTGTGACGGCGGTCCAACTGCTCTACCGCACCACCGACGCGCAGGGCCGCCCGGCCGCCAACGTCACCACCGTGGTGCGCAGCCTGACCGGAGACGCCGGCAAGGCCGTGTCGTACCAGTCCTACTACGACTCGCTCGACCCGGCCGACAGCCCCTCCCGGGCGGTGGCCGGCGACGTCAGCATCGGCGGCTTGATCCCCAACGTCGAGGCGCTCTTCCTGGTGCCCGTGCTGGCCCAGGGCTACAACGTGGTGATCCCCGACACCGAGGGCCAGGGCGCCGACTTCGGGGCCGGGCCGGAGTACGGGACCAACACCCTGGACTCGATCCGGGCCGCCACCAAGTCCCCGGCGACCGGCCTGGACTCCGGCACCCGCTTCGGGCTGATGGGGTACTCCGGCGGCGCCGTCGCCACCGCCTGGGCGGCCGCGCTCGCGCCGGGCTACGCGCCCGAGGTGAACGCCAAGCTGGTCGGCTACACCGAGGGCGGGCTGCTGGTCGACTCGGCGCACAACCTCAAGTACGTGGACGGCTCGCTGGTGTGGAGCGGGATCACCCCGATGGCCGTGGTCGGGGTCTCGCGCTCCTTCGGCATCGACCTCACGCCCTACCTGAGCGACTACGGCCTCTCGGTCTACCGGCAGTTGGAGCACGGCTCGATCGTCGACGCCCTGGGCCACTACCCCGGGCTGACCTGGAAGGCGATGGCCAAGCCCCAGTACGCCGACCCGAACTCCATCGCGGCCTTCGTCGAGGCGGTCAACTGGAACAACCTCGGCTCGGCCCCCACCCCGACCGTGCCCGGCTCCATCGCCCAGGGCAACGCCGGCTTCCTCGAGGGCACCTTCGCCAGCCCGGCGGGCATCGGCACGGGCGACGGCGTGATGGTCGCCGGGGACGTGCGGGCGCTCGCCCGGCAGTACTGTGCGACCGGCACCAGCCCGGTCGGGTACCAGCAGTACGACCTCCTCAGCCACTTCGGCGTCCCCGTCGTCTGGGCCCCGCAGGCCCTCGGCTGGCTGAACGACCGCTTCGCGGGCCACCCCGCGCCCTCCGACTGCGGCCACATCCCGGCCGGCAACTCGCTCGCCCCGGAACGGCTGGAGCCGACCCGCTGACCCGCTGACCCGCTGAGCCGGTGCCGAGCCGCTGAGCCCGGGCGCGGCGGTGGAGCGGGACGTCGACCCCGTCGACTTCCCGCTCCACTCCTTCGCCGCGCACCCGCCCGGCGCCCGGCCGGCCGACCTACGACGCGCTGACCCACGAACCCGCGACCGGCGAGGACTCCGCCACCCGCCGCCCGGGCGTTGCCCGTTGGCCTCTTCGTGTACACGCGCGCTTGTTACCATCGCGGCTCGCGCGGCCGCGTGGGGGACCGCGTACGGGGAGACGGAGCGAGAGCCATGAGCGTGCCCACCGAAGTGTCGAAGTTCCGCCTGGGCCACCGGACGAGCATGACCCGCACCGAGGGGGTGCGGAGCACGACCTACCACTCGCAGTGGCACCTGTTCCCGCTCGGCGCGAGTCGGCGCCCGGAGTCGGGGTCCGTCGTCCTCGAGGCGTTCTGTGCGGACTGCCGCGGCCCCGTCGGGGTGGTGCTGGAATCCGAGCCGGTCGCCGCGCAGAAGCAGCGGACCCGCAGCACGCTCGGCTGGCTCCTGCTCGCGGTGGGGATCCTCCTCGTCATCGTCGCCGGCCTCATCGGCGGCGGCGGGGCCGGGGCCGGCCTGTCGGGCGTGGCCGGCGTGCTGGCCGTGCTCTTCAGCTTCGGTGTGCGCAGCGCGGGGAAGACGTACCCGGGCGTCCGCCTGGACCGCAGCCGGCCCGCCCCCACGAAGGCCCCGCACCGGATCTTCGTCCGCTGACGACGCTGGAACCGCTGGAACGGCTGGAACCGCTGACGCCGCTACTGCCACCGCTGACACCGTCGGCCCGAGGCCCGAGGCGTCCGACCCCGTAACGGTGGGTTGCGCGGCGGTCGCGGTATTGTGGCGCGCGCAGAGAGGGGCGGTCGCGTCCGGCAACAGCGGTTCGGGGGTGCGGAACTGACGCACAGCGCGGACCGTCGGTCGCGGCGGGCACGGGGTTCGGACGTTCGGGAGGGGAGCGGCGTGGCCGGGGACGTGACGGTGGAGACGATCGACCTGGGGGACGGCACCACGGTGCGGGCCGAGGTCATCGGCGAGGTGGGCTTCGCCGCGGCCGGGGGAGAGGACGAGTACGGCGACGTGGGGCTGCGGGACCGGGCCGCCCGGGTCGGCTCGGCGGTGGCGCTGTCCCTGGACCAGGTGCGCGGCACGGTGCAGGGCATCGGCCGCTGGGCGGCGGAGACGATCACCCAGGGCGGGGCCGGGGCGCCGGACTCCTTCGAGGTCGAGTTCGGGCTCAAACTGGCGGTGAAGTCCGGGCAGTTGCTCGGGATCATCGCGGAGGCCGGGAGCGAGGCGGGGCTGACCGTCAAGCTCTCCTGGGACCTCGCGGCGCGCCGGGAGCGGGCGGGCGGCACGGTGGGCGCAGGAGCCGGCGCCGAGGCTGCCACCCCTGCTGCCGCGGAGTGACCGGCCCGCACCTCGACCGGACCCGCGCCGAGGAGTTGCGCCGCTGCACCGTCCGGATCGAGACGGCGAAGGGCTTCCGGGGCAGCGGCTTCCTGGTCGCCCCGGGGCTGGTGGTCACCTGCGCGCACGTCGTGCTCGACGACCGGCGCCTGGTCGGCGACGCGGTGGTGCGGCACGAGCAGAGCGTGTACCCCGTGCCGCGCGGCGCCATCCGGGCCGAGCCCGACAGCGGGGGCGGCGGCGACTTCGAGCCGTTCCCCGACCTCGCGCTGCTCGACGTCCCGGCGGCGGCCGGCTCCGGCCACCCGGTGGCCCCGCTGGCGGGCGTCGAGGCGGAGCCGGGGACGTGGCTGACCGCCCTGGGCTACTCCAGGTCCACCCCCTCCCCAGGAGCCGACGTCGACACCGTCGGCCTCCAGGTCGTCGGGCTTTCAGGCGAGTTCATCGGCGTCACCGGCTTCGTGCAGGTCGGCTTCAGCGGCAGCATGCTGGTCGGGCCGGACGGGCTGGTGCGCGGCGTGCTCAAGGGCAGCCGCTCGTACAAGCAGGACCTGGGCGGCTGGTACGTGCCGCTGGCCGCGCTGCTCGCCTTCCTCGGCCCGGCAGTCCGGACGGTGGCCACGGCGGCGGACGAACCACCGCCCACCGACGCCGAGTTGGTGACGGCGCTGATGGCCGTCCCGTACACCGCGCGCGCCGACGGGCGGTTCGACCTGCTGGAGCGGATGGGCGAGCACCTCGGCCTGCCGCACCCCTTCGAGGCCGAGGAGCGCTCCGACCGCCGAGACCACCTGTTCCGCATCGTGCGCCGCTGCCGCCAGCACCGCGACGCCCCGGCGGCGCTGCGCGCGCTGTACACGGCGCTGGAGGAACTCTCCCCGTACGACGGCGCGTTGGAGCAGCTCCGGGCCGTGGTCGGCCGGGCCGCCGGGGGCTGGCCCGCGGACGGTCGGGGGGAGCGGGCAGGTCGATGAGCGCAGGGGCGTACGGCGACGGACCGCCGTGGGCCGCCGGCGGACCGGGGGCGCACCTCGCCGTCCCGTTCGAGGCGGCCGAGGGCCTGCTGGCCGAGGTCCTGTTCGACTTCCGGGGCATCCCCCGGCGGGACTTCCGGCAGGGAGTGCTGGAGACGATGGGCCGCTCCCCGTCGTCGAAGCTCTTCCATCTGGACGTCAAGGAGGCCGACACCGCGCGCGAGCACGTCCGGGAGATCCTGCGCGGCATCCGCTGCGCCCGCGACCCCCGGGCGGTGCTCCGCTCGCTCGCCGAGGCGCTCAGGGACCACGACCCGTACGACGGCGCGCTGCCCTGGCTGCAGTTGGTGGTGCTGGCGCTGACCGCCGACACCGGCCTGCCGGCCGGCCTCCTGCTGCGCGTCATCGCCCTGCTGCGCACCCTGGACCCGGCGCTCGCCCCGCGGCGGCTGCGCCTGCACGTGCCCCAGGACGCGCCCGGCCGCAACCTGATCGACGAGGGGACGACGCTGCCGGAAGCCCTCGCGCGGCTGCTGGACCAGTTCGGCGGCCCCGACGCCGGCTACGCCCTGTCCTTCCTGGACGGCTTGGCGCGCGACCAGGAGCTGCTGCTCCAGCACCCCCGACTCGCCGAACTGGGCGCCCTGGTGGGCAGCGTCCCGCTCGCCCGCCCCGCGCCCCGGCCGGAGGCGCCCGGCCGCCTGATCGTGCAGATCCGGCTGGAACCGGAGACCGCGGAGCACATCGAGGCGAGCCGCTACCACCTCCGGGCGTCCTGCTACCGGCAGCCGCTGGCCGGCGGGCCGCTCGAACGCCTCCACGACCTGGCCGCCACCGACTCGCTCGCCCTGGAGGACCTGGTCGCGGCGGGCAGCGCCCGGCTGGCCGGCTGGCAGACGCTGCTCTCCGAGCTGGGCCGGAGCAAGCGCAGCCCGGTCCGGATCGAGTTCCTGCTGCCCCGCGAACTGCTCGGCCACAGCGCCGAACTGTGGTCCCCGACCCCCGACCGGCACCGGATCGGAATCGGACTGCTGCACCCGGTGGTGGTCCGCTACCTGGACCGCTACATCAACCCGTGGCTGCAGACCGAGGCCTGGTACGAACGGTGGGAGCACCTGTTCGCCGACACCCTCGACTGCGAGGCCGCCGACCGGATCGGCTGGCCGCCCCTGCACCCCGAGCGGGTCGCCGACCTGCCCGGCTGGCTCGGCGGCCGCCCCACCGTCGCCTGCCTCGGCCTCGACACCCCGTACGACGAACTCGACCCCCGGGTGCGCGCGGCCGTGCTGGACGCCGTGGAGGTCGACGGCGTCCCCGCCATGCTGTGGCGCCGCGCCCCCGGCGCTCCGACCGACGTGGTCGACGCCCTGCGGCGCGACCGCCCGCGCTCCCTGGCCCACCTGCCGGAGGCCGTCCACCGGCACCGCAAGCTGACCCGGGCGGCGCCGACGCAGGACGGCGTCACCCTGTTCTGGGACGATCCGAACTGCATGGATCCGGACCAGGACGCCGGCTTTCCGGGGATGGTGTGAGGCGGATGGACACCGGTGGAGCGGGAATCAACGGCGCAGGAACCGACGGCACGGGAATCAACGGCGCAGGATCCAAGGGCGCAGGAACCAACGGCACGGGAAGCCACCGCGCGGAGAACCATGGAGTGGGAAACGATGAGGACGAGGCGGTAACGATGCCCGAGAACTGGTGGATCTACCGGGGCACCGGCGTGCCCCACGACGGCATCGCCGCGCTCCCGCCCGCCCCGGCCTGGCGCTCCTTCGGCGACTGGGTCGACAGCGACGCGGAACTGCCGGCGCCCCCGGCCGACGAGGCCTCCGGCCTGACGGCCCGCCGGCTCGGCCGGGCCCGGCAGGCCACCGCCTACCAGGCCGACGAACGCGAGGTCCACCTCGTCAACCTGGCCCTCCACCTGCGCCGCCCGCTGCTGATCACCGGCAAGCCCGGCGTCGGCAAGTCCACCCTCGCCTACGCCGTCGCGCACGAGCTGGGGCTCGGCCCGGTGCTGCGCTGGCCGATCAGCAGCCGCTCCACCCTACGCGACGGCCTCTACACCTACGACGCCATCGGCCGGCTCCACGAGGCCGGCCTGCACGCACCGCAGCACGGCACCGACCGACGTCCGCCCGCCATCGGCCAGTTCCTGCGCCTCGGCCCGCTCGGCACCGCCCTGCTGTCCTGGCGCACCCCCCGCGTCGTCCTCATCGACGAGATCGACAAGAGCGACATCGACCTGCCCAACGACCTCCTGAACGTCTTCGAGGAGGGCGAGTTCGAGATCCCCGAACTCCAGCGACTCGGCCCCGGCCCGCAGGAGGTCGCCGTCGCCGACCCCGGCCGCCGGGCCGTCGTCCGCGGCGGCCACGTGCGCTGCGCCCACTTCCCGCTGGTCGTCCTCACCAGCAACGGCGAGCGGGAGTTCCCCTCCGCCCTGCTGCGCCGCTGCGTCCGCCTGGAGATCCAGCCGCCCACCGAGGAACGGCTGGCCGCCATGGTCGCCGCCCACCTCGGCGAGGACGGCACCGCGGACGGCAGCCAGGACGGCACCGCGGACGGGTCCCAACGCGCCGCGCTGATCACCGAGTTCCTGCGCCGCCAGCGCGAGGACGGCGCCGACCTCGCCAACGACCAACTGCTCAACGCGCTGCTGATGGCCGAGCGCGGCCTGTGGGGCAGCGGACCGGGGCGCGACGTCATCCACGACGTCCTGCTGCGCCCGCTCAACGAGAGCTGAGGCGGCAGCCGGTGGACGGGTTCGGTACGGACCGGGAGACGGCGGCGCGCGCCGCGCTGCGGCAGGCGCTCGCCGCACTCGTCGCACCCGGGGACGGCGCGCCGCAGCCGCAGGACCTCGCCGACGTGCTGTGGATCTCCCGGCTCGCCGGCCTCGATCCCCTGCCCGACGCCGACGCCGACGTCCCCGCCGAGGCGCAGTCGCCGACCGACCGGCCCCTACCCCCGACCGCCCCGCCCCCGGACCCGGACGACGCCGACCCCCGACCGGACCACCGCCGCGCCACCGATCCCGGACCGCCCGGGCCCGCCACCCCGCAGCCCGACCCCAAGGTCGAACTGCACCCCCGCCGCACCCCCGCGCACCCCGACCGCCCGAAAGACCCCGCCCGCGGCGGCGAGGTCGTCCAGGTCACCCGGCCCACCGCCCTGCCCGGCGCCCTCGCCATCGCCCGCGCCCTGCGGCCGCTGCGCCGCCCGCTCACCCGCCGGCCCGGCGGCCGACGGCCGTTGCACCTCGACGAGGAGGCGACGGCCGAGGCCACCGCCGAGGCCGGTGTGCTGCTCCCGGTCTGGCAGCGGACCAGGCACCGCTACTCGGTCGACCTGCTGGTCGACACCGGCGCCACCATGGCCGTCTGGCACGACCTGGCGGGCGAACTCGCCACCCTGCTGGAGCGCCACGGCGCCTTCGAGGAGGTGCGCACCTGGTCCCTCGACACCGACCGGGAGAGCCCGCACCTCACCCCCTTCCGGCGCCGCCGCACCGCCGCACCACCGCCCGCCACCCCCGACCGGAACTGGTCCCGCCCGCTCGCCGACCCGCACGGGCGCCGCATCCTGTTCGTCGTCACCGACGGCGTCGGACCGGCCTGGTACGGGCCCGAGCTGGTGCCCTTCCTGGCCCGGGCCGCGGCCGCCGGCCCGGCCGCCGCCCTCCAGGTGCTGCCCCGCCGGCTCTGGCACCGGACGGCGCTGCGCCCCGCCCCGGTCGAGGGCCGGGCCGCGACCCACGGCCGGCCCGTCCCCGTCCTGCGCACCGAGGCGACCCTGCCCGGCATCCCGCGCGGCCGGGCCGGCGAACCGGCGCGGGCCGCGGTGGGCTGGCTGCCGGTCCTGGAGATCGACGCCGACTGGCTCGCCCCCTGGGCCGACCTCACCGCGGGCCGCACCACCGGCTGGACGCCCATGCTCGCCGCGCCGCTCAGCGGAGTTCCGCGACCACCGCGCCCGCGCACCAGGGACACGGCCCCGCGCCCGCCCGCCGACCGGGTCGCCGCCTTCCGGGCCGGCAGCTCCCCGAACGCCTACCGGCTCGCCTGCCACCTGGCGGCGGCGCCGCTCAGCCTGCCCGTGATGCGCCTGGTCCAGCGCGCGACCGTGCCGGCCTCGGGACAGCGGGAGCTGGCGGAGCTGTTCCTGTCCGGACTGATCGAGGTGCGGGAGAAGGCCGCCGACCCGGACGAGGTGGTGTACGACTTCGTCGACGGCGTCCGGGAGGAACTCCTCGGGGAACTGACCCGCACCGAGTCGGTCCGGGTGCTGGAACACGTCCTCGCCAAGGTCTCCGGCCGGGTCGCCGCGACCTTCGGCGGCACCCTGGACTTCCGCGCCCTCGCGGCCGCGTCGAAGGACTCACGGCACCGACTGCCGGAGCGCAGCCGGCCGTTCGCGGAGGTCGCGGCGACGGTGCTGGCCGGGGCCGGCGGCCAACACGCCTCGATCGCGCGGCACTTGACCGGCAAGGCGGGCGGTGCCGGATCGGCGATCCGGCGGGAGCTGCTGAGTCCGGCGCCGCCGATCGTCAGCCCGCCGGACCCGCCGCGCATGATCGGGCGGGGCCAGGAGCTCGCCCGGCTCGTCCAGGCCTGCGCACCGGGGGGCGCGCAGACCCGGCCGGTGGTGGTCGAGGCCGCCCCGGGCATGGGCAGGCGCCGACTCGTCCAGGAGTACGTCCAGTCGTACGGCGACCGCCACTCCTTCGTCCACTGGATCAACGGGCGGACGGCGGACGGGCTGGCGACCGGGTTCGAGCGGGTACGGTCCGCCCTCGGGGCCGGGCCCGACACCCCCCTGGACGAGGTGCTCGGCGGCCACCCGGACTGGCTGATCGTCGTGGACGCCCTGCGGCCGGGATCCGGCTTCCCCCGTGAGCTCTCCGCTCTGCTCACCGCCAGGTCGGGCCGCCTGATCGTCAACGTCAACTCACGGGAGGGGATGCGCTTCCTCGACTCCGCGCGGACCGTCACCCTCGGTTTCCTCACCGAGGCCGAACTGCGCGAGGAGATCCGCCACCGCCTCGGCGACGCCTACCAACGGATCGAGCACGCCCAGGAGTTCCAGCACCTGCTCGACCGGATGCCCCGGCGCCCGGACGAACTGGTGACCTGGCACCTCGACGAGAAGCTGGCCGTCCTCACCGGAGCATCCGGATCCGGGGACTCCTACTCCAACGTGCGCAGCTTCCGGCTGCCCAGCCCCGCGCTGGCGATGGCACTGATGCCGACCGATGACGGAGGTTACCTTGCCGTCTTCGGTGCGGACCGGCTGGTACGCAACATCGACGTGACGACCGGCCGGGAGATCGAGCCGGCGTTCGAGCTCGAGGACTCCGGCACCGACTTCGTCGCGATGGCCGGACTCCGCGACCGGATGTTCGTCCTCTGCACTGCGGACTCCGATGCCGGATTCGCCTTCTGGGATCCCCGAGACGGCGGCTTCGCGGCAGGTGAGCGGGGATATCCCGAGCCGCCGGTGGCGATGGCCCGCTTCGTCCACACCGACGGACACACGTACCTCTGGACCTCGTATGTCGACGGCCGCATGCGGATCTGGGACGTTCGGACCGACGGTGTGATTCTGGAGCTGCCCGGGCTCCCCGGGGGCCAGCGCTCCTGGGCGATGACCACGCTGCCCCAGGCGGACGGGCCCTCGCTCCTGGTCGGCGTCGACCCCACCGGACGGCTGCACCGCTGGCGGCCCGAAGACCCCGCGACCGTCGAGTACTTCGCCGCCGCCGTGGTCGACCCCGGCCGGGCGCGGACGATCGTCGGGATCACCGGCGACGAGACCCGCTGCGTGATCGCCTCGATCGGCGACCGGGACACCCACGTCCACATCTGGGAGTTCGAGGGTCGCTGGCGCGGCGACCGGCGGGAGGCCGAACAGCCGCTGCTCGCCCACCGCTTCCGCCTCATCGAGCGGATCGCCCAGGGGCGGCAGAGCGAGATCTGGCGTGCCCGGGACGAACGGGACGGTACGACCGTCGCGGTCAAGACCTTCTACCGGGAGCACCTGTTCCCCGAACTGGACAAGGAGGTGTTCCTGGGGCAGGCGAGGAGGCTCGTCGATCTCGACCACCCGGGCATCGTCGGCTGCCGGGTCGCCGGCACCGACGCCGAACGCCTCTACCTGGCACTGGAGTTCATCGACGGCCCGGACCTGAGGAGCCTGCTCGACGCCGGCTCCGTGCCCGCGCACGAGGCGGCGCGGATCGCCCACGGCGTGGCCGAGGCGCTGGTGTACCTGCACGACCAGGGGATCGCGCACGGCAGGGTCGAGCCCGCCAACATCCTCATCCGCCCGGACGGCAGTCCGGTCCTCTGCGACCTCGGGATCGACCTCGACGGGAACGGCACGACGGATCGGACCGTCGACCTCTTCGATCTCGGCACCGTCCTCCAGGAGACCGGAGTGCCCGAGGCCCTGCAAGGCCTCGTCCTCGATCTGGTGCACCCGAACCCGCGCCGCCGACCGTCCTCCGCCGCCGAGGTCGTCCAGCGGATCACCGCCTCCGGCGCCCTGCGCCTGCCCGGGCGCACACCGGAAGCCCCGCTCCGGTTCACCCTGCTCGGCGAGGTCGGCGCCTGGCGCGGGGACGAGCCGGTGGAGCTCGGCTCGCAGGAGCGGAAGGCGGTGCTCGCCGCCCTGCTGAGGTACCGCGGCCGCCCGGTCCGGGCCGAGGTGCTGATCGAGGCGGTCCGGCCGCAGCACACCTCGTCCACCCGTGAGATCGACGAAGTGTGGTTCCATGTCCAGGAGTTGGAACGGGTGCTCAACACCTCACCGGCCGCTCGCGAGGTGCTGGAGGAGCTGGCGGACGGTCACACCTGGGTCCTGAACGTCACCTCCGAGCAGATCGACACCGTGCTGTTCGAGCGGTCCCTGGAGCAAGCCGAGGCGGCGATGTCGGCCGGCGGCCGGGCGGCAGCCCGCCTGCACGCCCTGGAGGCCCTCGCCCTCTGGCAGGGCCCGCCGCTGGCCGGCCTGCCGGGGCCGTCGGCGGAGCTGGAGCGGGCCAGGCTCACCGAACTGCACGACCGGGCAGAGGAGTTGCTCCGTCAGACCGAGCCGCGGGCCCGCCTCGGCGACACCCGCCTGAGCTACCGGCTGCTCGGCCCGCTGCGCGTCCTGCGGGGCGGGGTGTCGCAGCCCGTCGGCTCGCCGCAGCAGCAGGCCGTCCTCGCCGCCCTCCTGATGCACGGTCCGGCACCGGTGCCGATGGCCAGCCTGGTCAACGCCGTCTTCGGCGACCTGCCACCGGCCCAGGCCGTGGCCTCGGTGCGCACCTACATCTCCCGGCTGCGCCACGTCCTGGGCGACGGCACCCAGCCGCGCGGCGCGGCCGCCGACATCCTCCAGTCGGTGGCCGACGGCTACCGACTGGCCGTCGAGCCGGGCTCGGTCGACGTGGCCGTCTTCGAGCGGCTCCTGGCCGATGCCGCCCAGGCGGAGCAGGCCGGAGACCCGTCCGCGCGGCATGCGCTGCTGCGGTCCGCCCTCGACCTCTGGGAGGGGCCCGCGCTGGACGGAGTCCCGGGGCCGTACGCCTCCTGGGAGCGCACCCGGCTGACGGAGCGCCGGATGGCCGCCACCGAGGACCTGTACACCACCGGCTTGGCACTCGGACGGCACGAGGAGTTCGTCGCGGAGATCGGACTGCTCGCCGTCGAGCACCCGTTGCGGGAGCGGTTGTGCGCCCTGCTGATGCTCGCCCTCCACCGCTGCGGGCGGCAGGCCGAGGCCCTGGAGGTCTACGACCGGCTCCGGACGCGCCTCGAGGGGGAGTTCGCCGTCGAGCCCGGCCCGGCCGTGATGAGGCTGCACCGGATGATCCGAGCGGCCGACCCCGAACTCGACCGGCCCGGCCGGGCCGAGGCGCTGCTCGTGCCGCAGGGCGGAACGTCCGCCCCCGCCGGGGTGGCCGCCGACCGCCTCCCGCGCGGGGATGCCCCGCAGGGCCTGGCCATCGGGCTGGACGTCGCCGAACAGGCCCCGGTCTTCGTCGACTTCGAGACCGATCCGCTGTTCGCCGTGTTCGGCGACGCCGGATCGGGGAAGACCGCACTGCTCCGGCTGCTGGTCAAGCAGCTCACCGAGCGCTACAGCTCGGACGAGGTGGGCTTCCTGGTGTTCGACTTCCGCCGCACGCTGCGCGACCTGCTGCGGCCCGACTACCTCGTCCACTACGCGTCGAGCGTGCCGGACCTGGAGACCCTGGCCCGGATCGTCCGGGTCGCGGCGGGCAGCCGTACGCCGCGCATCCACCGTGCCTCGGCCGAGCGGCGGCGGCTGGACAAGGACATCTTCCTGATCGTGGACGACTACGAACTCATCGCCGCGAACCTCGCCGAGGGCCGGCCCGACCCGCTGTCCTCGCTCGTCGAATTCCTCCCGCAAGCCCGTGACCTGGGGGTGCGCGTGATCGTCGCCCGCCGCTGCGAGGGCGCCGGCCGCGCCCGCGCCACCGAGCCGTTCCTGCGCGCGGTCTGCGACCTCGGCCCGCACGGCGTGGTCCTCCCCGGCCACGAACAGGAAGGCCCCCTGCTGGGCTCCGTCGCCCCCCGCCCGCTTCCCCCGGGCCAAGGAATCCAGGTGACCCCGTCCCGTCCGTCCGGAACGCTGATCCAGACCGGCTGGATGCCCAACGGAAGCGGCTGATGATCACGGACGACGACGCGCTACCACTTTTCGAGCCGTCGTGATCGTCGGCTGCTACGAGCCGAGGACGCACGGCTGCGGGAGTTCGACGGGACGGTGCGGTTCGAGCGCTCGGGCCGCTGGTCCGTCCCGTCGGACTTCTGACGGCCACAGGGGCTCAGAGCACCGGGACGACGGGGAGGCCGAACATGCCGGGGTTGTTGCGGATCTTCTCCCGCAGGTCCTCCCGCCCGGCCCCGGACTCGCCTCCCGGCTCCGCCGTCCAGGCGTACACCGGCTCGGTGAGCTCGGGGTTGACGAAGTACATCAGGGCGGTGCGCTCCGGCAGGCGCAGGTTGCGGACCTGGTGGTAGAGGGCGGGGACGCGGCCGGCGGTGAGGTCGGTGAGGACCGAGCCGGGCATCAGGACGACCTCGTCGGGTGCGGTGTGCACCGGGCGGGGGTCGCCGTCGAGGAAGAGCTCCAGGCCGGGGGCGGTGGCGTGGATGACGGTGACCAGGTGGCCGTCCTCGTGCCGGTCCTGGAGCAGGTCGCGGTCGGAGCCGGTGGCCGCGTAGTCGTTGAGCTGGAGATAGGAGGCCGCCTCGAAGGCGGGCGCCTTGTGGCCGCCGAGCCGGGCGGCTATCTCGCCGACGGTGTCGGCGACCAGCCCGGCCAGGTGGCCGCGCCAGGCGAGCAGGGCGTCGGTGAGGGCCGGGAGTTCGGCCGCGTGGGGGATCAGGTCGAGGCGGTCGTGCCAGAGGGTGAAGCAGTCGTTGAGGTCGGGGCGGTCGGCGCGGACCGAGAACTCGCGGCCGAGCGGGCGGTAGCCGAAATTGAAGTCCCCGGTGGAGTAGCGGAACTTCCGCTCCGTCGGCTGCCCGAAGAACGCCCGGCTCTCGCCGAGCGCCCGGTGCAGCAGGTGCTCCGCGCCGTCGCGGAGCGTGATCCGGGCGTAGCCGTCGCGCAGCAGATCGTCGGCGGCGTGCACGGCGACGTGGGTGGCAGCGGTGTGCATGATGCGTCTCTCCTCCGTACCTGGGCCCCTGATCGGGCGCCGGATCGACGGTACGCGGAGAAGATGCCGGGAATTTGAACCGTTGACGGAACGTGTATACCGAGCTTGCGTCCGGACCGGCGGGAGGCGGCTCCTCAGGGCCGGACGGCGAAGACCCAGCGGTTGGCCGCGAGGGCGTCGTCGGGTTCGGGGAGCGGGCCGCGGCCGTAGTGGCGGGTGAACTCGAAGGGGGTGTGGGCGGTGGTGGACCAGCCGCGCGCGGCGAGGTCGGCGGGGGTGTCGGGGCGGGGTTCGGCGTCGAGGAGGGCGAGCAGGTCGAGGCCGGTCCGTTCGAGGGTGGCGGTGTAGACGGGGTTGGCGCGGACGGCGGCGGACTCGGTGCCGGTCTTGGCCTCGTAGGCGAGGGTGGAGCCGGGGGCGCTGAGCCGGTCGACGGTGGCGAAGAGTTCGCGTTCGGCCGCTGCGGGCAGGTGGGGCAGCAGGCCTTCGGCGAGCCAGGCGGTCGGCCGGTCGGGCCGGAATCCGGCGCCGGTGAGGGCCTCGGCCCAGTCGGTGCGGAGGTCGGCGCCGAGGGTGACCCGGTGCGGGGCTGTCGGCCGGGCTTCGATGCCGTCCAGGACACGCTGCTTGAAGGCGAGCACCTCGGGCCGGTCGATCTCGTAGAGGGTGCAGTGGGCCGGCCAGTCCAGCCGGTAGGCGCGGGCGTCGAGTCCGGCGCCGAGCAGGACGACCTGGCGGGCGCCGAGTTGGCCGGCGCGGAGCAGCTGGTCGTCCAACGCCCGTGTGCGCAGGGCGAGGTAGCGGCCGAGCCGGCCCCACAGCGGGTCTGCCTCGCCGTCCGGGACGTCCCGGGGGTGGAGCGGCCAGTGGGCGGCGGCGGGGGCGGCGCGGACGAAGTGCTCCGCGTACCGGTCCCGGGCGAGGGCGTCGGGGCGGTGGGTCTCGACGGCGCGGGCGGCGGCGACCAGCAGGGCGGTGAGCGGCACGCCCTCGGCCGAGCCGGAGTGTTCGGTGGCGGTGACGGCGGTGACGGCGGTGTTCGTGGTGACGCCGACGCTCATGCGCGCTCCTGCTGTCGGGGGGTGGAGGTCTCAGGGAGAAGGCCGGGGGCCTCGGGGAGGCTGGTCCAGACGGCGAGTTCGTCGCGGGTGGTGACCCGGGCGCCGTACACCCGGCGCATGAAGGCCAGCACGGCTTCGTCCGGGAGGTGCAGGGCCGCGGTGCAATCGGCGAGCACCGTGACGTGGTAGCCCTTCTGGAAGGCGGTCCGCGCGGTGCTGTCCACGCACACGTCGGCGAACACGCCGGTCAGCGCGAGGTGCCGGATGCCGCCGTCCACCAGGTGCTGCTCGAAGCCCTCGGCGAGGAAGGCGTCGAAGCACGCGTACTTGGTGAACACGGGCTCGTCCGCGCGCGGGGTGACGGCGTGGAACTCGGCGCCCCAGCTGCCGTCGAGGCATTTGGGGCGTTTGCCGAGGACGGCGTCCCGGTGGCGCCAACTCGCGCCCTGGTGGGCCGGATCGCCGAGGAAGCGGACGAACACCACCTCGGTGCCGTGGGCCCGGGCGGCCTCGACGGCGCGGGCGGTGTTGGCGGCGACGGTGGCGAGCCGGGTCGGGTCGCCGGGGTAGCGGGCGGCGGCCACCGGTCCGGCGCAGAAGTCGTTCTGGAGGTCGACGACGACCAGTGCGGTGCGGCCGGGCGGGGCGTTCACGGGGCCCGGCCGGGCGGGGCGGCGGCGGGTGTCACGGCGCGGTGTCTCCTCGACTGGGGGCCGCTGGGGGCCGGTGGGGGTCGGGCGGTCCGTGCCCGATCGGTTTCCCCACTATCGGCCACCGCACGGGGGTGAGCGAGGCATGATCGCCGGGGTTCACCTGATTTAGTGAACTCGGCTCGGTAGCAGTCGAGTTGCCGCAGTGGATCAGCGTGTCGCGGCGAGCTGCCAGTCGGCGGGGCCGGCGGGCGGCAGGTGTCCGGGCAGTCCGGGGGTCCAGCGTTTGCTGCCGTCCGGCAGTACGGCGAGGGCCTCCACCCCGGGCCGGCGGGCCGCCCAGGCGAGCGCCCGGTCGGGGCCCATCGCGAAGGCGGCGGTGGCCCAGGCGTCGGTGCGGGCGATGCCGGTGCCCGGGGCGCCGACCAGGGTGAGCGAGGCCAGGCCGTCCGCCGGGCGGCCGGTGTGCGGGTCGAGGATGTGGGCGCCGCGCTCGGCGGTGCCGGAGGTGGCGATGGCGAGGTCGCTGCCGGCCAGGACGGCGGCGAGCGCGCCCGGCTGCCCGGGGTGGGCGATGCCGATCCGCCAGGGCCCGCCGGAGGTCTGGACGTCCCCGCCCCCGTTGACGCAGAACTGCCGGGCACCGGCGGCGCGCAGCAGCCGGGCCGCCTCCTCGACGGCCCAGCCCTTGACCCAGCCGCTGGGGTCGAGCCGGCCGCCGGGCCGGTCGGTGAAGTAGCCGTCGGTCTCGGCCGCGACCTCGCGGCAGGCGTCGAGCACCGTGCGGACCTCGGGATCGCAGTCGGCGAGCGCCAGTTCGCCGCGCCCGAGCCGGCTGATGTCGCTCTCCGCCCGGTACGGGGAGAACACCGCGTCGATCCGGTGCAGCCGTGCGGCGATCCCCCGCACCGCGTCGGGGGTGCCGGGCCCGGGGTCGCGGACGGTGATCGAGAACACGGTGCCCATCACGGGTTCGGCGTGCCGCAGCACCGGCCTCAGCCCTTCGCCCGGTCGAGGGCGCTCTGCAGCGAGCGGATGTAGCCGTCGCTGGTGTAGGTCGCGCCGCTGACCGCGTCGATCCGGGCGCTCTGCGCGGAGATCGCCTCCTGGTTGAGGGTGGGCAGGGCGTCGGCGTTGATCTCGCGGTCCCGGCGGTCCTCGGTGGGGTACTTGACCACGTCGACGCCGGTGATCCGGCTCCCGGCGAGGGTGACCTGCACCTGCACCGGGCCGTACCGGGTGTTCACGGTGTCCCCGCTGACTTTCCGGGCGGCTCCGCCGGCGGCCGGTGCGGGCGTGGGGGAGGCGGAGGCGGAGGCGTCGGCGGCGCCGGTGCTCCCGCTCCCGGACGAGGAGCCCGACGAGGGCCCGGAGCCCGAGGACGACCCGGAGCCCGAGGACGACCCGGCGCCCGAGGAGGTGTCCGCCCCCGAGCTGATCACGGGCGCGTTCCCGGTCGCCTGGTGCGGTTTGAGGGAGAGCAGCAGCACCACCCCGGCGGCGGTGGCGGCACTGGTGACGACGGCTCGGCGCATGACTGGACGACTCCTCCGATGAATGGACTGGTGGGCGGGCTCAGAAGACGAAGGACTCGCGGTGGATCCGCCCCGGCCGCACCCCGGCCGCCCGCAGCGCCCGTACGGCCTCCTCGGCGACGGCCTCGGGCCCGCACAGGTACACCTCGTGCTCCGCCAGCCCCGGCACCAGCCGGGCCAGCGCCGCGCCCAGGTCCCCGACCTGCTCCCGCGAGCCGAGCAGCTCGTGCACCACCGCGCCGCGCCGCCGGGCGACGTCCGCCAGCTCCGCCCGGAACAGCACGTCCTCGGTGCGCCGGGCCCGCTGCACCAGGGTGACCTCGCCCGGCAGGGTCTCGAACAGGGCGCGCAGCGGCGTGATCCCCACGCCCACCCCGAGCAGCAGCACCTTGCGCTGCCGCTGCTGCCGTCCGGTGAACGCCCCGTACGGCCCCTCGGCCCGGACCCGGGTGCCCGGGCGCAGTCCGGCGACGGCGGCGCTGTGCCCGCCGAGGTCCTTGACGGTGAACCGGAGGAAGTCCGGGCGGGCCGGCGCGGACAGCGAGTACGGGTTGGCGGCCCAGCGCAGCCCGGGGGCCTGGAACTGGAGGCGGAAGAACTGGCCGGGCTCGGCGCGGAGTTCGTCCAGCCGCCGACCGGACAGGAAGAGCGAGACCACCCCGGGGCCTTCCGGGCGCACTTCGGCCACCTTCAGCCCGTGCCGCCGGTTGAGCAGCCACGGCCGCAGCAGCCGGAACCAGCCGAGCAGTGCCGCCGTCCCGAAGTAGAGCGCGTACCAGGCGGCCCGGCCGGGACCGCCGCCGAGGTCGGCGCCGGTGGTCAGCTGGTGGGCGAAGGCGAGCGCCACCGCGAGGTAGGTGGCCAGGTGCAGGTAGTACCAGGTCTCGTAGGAGAGCCGGCGGCGGGCGGCCCGGGCGGAGACCGCTCCGGTGCCGAGCATCAGCAGGGTGCCCGCGGTGGCCTTGAGCATGTCGGGGTAGTGGAAGACGATCTCCACGCCCTCGCCGACCGGCCCGCGCCCGTCGGTGAGCGCGTAGCCCCAGATCACGGTCAGCACGTGCACCGTGACCAGGCCGACCAGCCAGCGGCCGCCGTAGGCGTGCCAGCGGGCCAGCCGGTCGGCGCCGACCCCGCGCTCCACCGGCGGCAGCCTGGCCATCAGCAGGAGCAGCACCGGGGCGGCGTACCCGGCGAGCAGTCCGGCGATCCGCCCGGCGCCGGTCAGCCAGCCGGCCGCGCCGACCACCGAGGCGGTGTTCATCCACCACAGCCCGAGCACGCCGAGCGCCCCGGCGGCGATCAGGCCGAGCGCCGCGCCCGGCGGCAACGCGAGCGACGGGTGGGCCGCCGCCCGGTGACGCGGGCCGGCGGGCGCCTGCCGGGACTTCGGTACGGTGGCAGTGCTCATCGCGGATCCTCCTTGACTCCCGGCGGTGGCACGGCCCCGCCGGGGCGGTCCACGATGGCACCGCAAGCTCTGAGTCGCCTCTGAGCGAGCCCGGCCCCGGCGCCCGCCGGAATCCTTGTCTCCGCAGGTCGGAGGCGGTGTACTGGTTCACGAACCAGTCCTGGTGATCTCACGGGTTTCTCATCGCGGCGGGCCAGAATGAGCGTTGTCCACTGCCGAACCGAGGGAGCACCATGGACGACACCGCCGACCGCCCGGACGCCGCCGGCACCGGCGACCGCCCGGACTGGCGGGTCCTGGTCGTCGACGACGAACCGGACCTGGTCGAGGTGGTCTGCGGCGCCGTCCGTTACGAGGGCTGGCAGGCCCGCGGCGCGACCACCGGCCTGGAGGCCGTCCGGGACGCGGCGCGGTGGCGGCCCCACGCCGTGGTGCTCGACGTCATGCTGCCCGACCTGGACGGGCTGGAGGTGCTGCGCCGGATCCACGCCGAGCAGCCCGAGGTGCGGGTGCTCTTCCTCACCGCCCGGGACGCCGTCGAGGAGCGGATCGCGGGGATCGCGGCGGGCGGCGACGACTACGTCACCAAGCCGTTCAGCCTGGCCGAGGTGGTGGTGCGGCTGCGCGGGCTGCTGCGCCGGGCCGCCCCGACGGACGGGCCGCACCGACCGCCCGCGCACGCCCTGGTGCTCGGCGACCTCGTCCTGGACGACCGGGCCCGCGAGGTGACCAGGGACGGCGAGACCATCGAGCTCAGCCCGACCGAGTACGCCCTGCTCGCCCACCTGATGCGCCACCCTCGGCAGGTGCTCAGCAAGGCGCAGATCCTGGACGCGGTCTGGTCGTACGACTTCGGCGGCCAGGCGCACATCGTCGAGCTGTACATCAGCTACCTGCGCAAGAAGCTGGACGCCGGGCGCAGCCCGATGATCCACACCGTCCGCGGCGCGGGCTACCTGATCAAGGCGGCGCAGTGATGCGCGCAGTGACGCGGGCAGCAACGCGGGCAGTGACGCGGGCCGTGGAGCGGGCCGCCGCGAAGGCCGCGAAGGTACTGCGGAAGCTGCTGCCCCGCACCCTGCGCGCCCGCCTGATCGCCGGCCTGCTGGTGCTGCTGGTGGTCACCTGCGCCGCCGTCGGCTTCGCCACCGCCGCCGCCCTGCGCCACTTCCTGGTCGACCGCCTCGACCAGCAGCTCGCCGAGGCCGGCGGCCGCTACGCCGCGAGCCTCGAGTACAGCGGCCCCGGCTCCGTCCCGGACACCCGGGCCCAGACCCCCGGCACCCTGGGCGTACGGCTGGTGGACGGGCGGGTCACCGCCGCCGGGGTGGTCGACGGGGACGCCGACGACGCCAACCGGCCCGACGACGCGGACGACCGGGTCACCTTCACGCCCGACCAGCAGCGCTCGCTGGCCGCCCTGCCGGTCGGCGGCTCGGCCCGCACCCTCGACCTGGGCGGCACGCTGGGCCACTACCGGGCCCGGGCGGTGGCCGGCCGGGACGGGGACGTACTGGTGTGCGGGCTGCCGCTGGGCCCGGCCGAGGACACCGTGACGCGGCTGGAGACCCTGGAGCTGACCGTCTTCGCGATCGCCGTCGCCGTGGCCGGCGCCGCCGGGGCGGTCTGGGTCGGCTGGTCGCTGCGTCCGCTGCGCCGGGTGGTGGGCATGGCCGAGCGGGTGAGCGCGCTGCCGCTCGCCAGCGGCGCGGTGATGCTGGCCGAGCGGGTGCCGGACGACGACCCGCGCACCGAGGTCGGCCGGGTCGGCGCGGCGCTCAACCGGATGCTCGGCCACGTCGGCGACGCCCTGGCCCGCCGGCACGCGGTGGAGGAGCGGCTGCGCGGCTTCGCCGCCGACGCCAGCCACGAGCTGCGCACCCCGGTGGCCGCCGTCCGCGGCCACGCCGAACTGGCACTGCGGCACCCCGGCGAGGTGCCCGGCGAGGTGCGGCACTCGCTGGAGCGGATCGACGCCGAGGCGCTGCGGATGGGCGCGATCGTCGAGGACCTGCTGCTGCTCGCCCGGCTGGACGCGGGCCGCCCGCTGGCCGGGGACGAGGTGGACCTCACCCGGATCGCGCTGAACGCCGTGGCCGACGCCCGGGCGGCCGGCCCCGACCACCGCTGGCGCCTGGTGCTGCCCGAGGAGCCGGTGCTGGTGCGCGGGGACGAGCACCGGCTGAGTCAGGTGGTGGCCAACCTGCTGGCCAACGCCCGTACCCACACCCCGGCCGGTACGGCCGTCGAGCTGAGCCTCGAACTCGCCGCGGATCAGGTCGAGTTGGGTGTCGTCGACGAGGGTCCGGGGATCCCGGCGGAGCTGCTGGAGCGGGTCTTCGAGCGGTTCGTCCGGGGCGACCGGGCCCGCTCCCGGGCCACCGGCTCGACCGGGCTGGGCCTGGCCATCGTCCGGGCCGTGGTCCAGGCTCACGGCGGCACGGTCGAGGCGGCCAGCCGGCCCGGCCGTACCGCTTTCACGGTGCGGATTCCGCTCACGGCGCGGGTGTCGGTGGCGTGACACCGGTACGGAAGCGCTGCCGGTAGTCCGTCGGCGTGGTGTCCAGCCGGCGGCGGAAGGCGCGCACCAGGGTGTCGGTGGTGCCGAACCCGCAGGCAGTGGCGACGCGTTCGAGGGTGTCGTCGCCCGACTCCAGCCGGTGGCGGGCGAGTTCGACCCGGGCCGACTCGATGTAGGCGCTCGGCGTGGTGCCCAGCTCGGTCTTGAAGATCCGGATCAACTGCCGTTCGCTGAGGTGCGCGTGGGCGGCGAGCTCCGGCACGGTGAGTCGGCCGGTGAGGTTGCGCAGGATGTGGTGGCGCAGCTCCTCGATCCGCCGGGTGGTGGAGACCGGCTCCAGCGGGACGCTGAACTGGCTCTGGCCGCCGGGTCGTTTGAGGTACATCACCAGCTGGCGGGCGACCCGCAGGGCGAGTTCCTCGCCGAAGTCCTCGGCGACCAGGGCGAGCGAGAGGTCCAGGCAGGCGCTGATGCCCGCGCCCGTCCAGACCTCGCCCGCGCGGATGAAGATCGGGTCGGCGTCGACCTCGATCTGCGGGTACTCGGCGGCGAGTTGGCCCGCGGTCGACCAGTGGGTGGTGGCCCGCTTGCCGTCCAGCAGCCCGGCGGCGGCCAGCAGGTGCGCGCCGACGCACACCGAGGCGACCCGGCGCGAACGGGTGGCCAGCCGGCGGACGTGCTCGACCACGTCCGGGTCGACCGCCGCCCGCACCCGCCCGGCGTCGTCGACCTCCACCGCCCCGGGCACCAGCAGGGTGTCGATGCCGCCCGCGGCGAGGGCCCGCTCGAAGGTCAGGTCGGGCAGGATCCGCACCCCGGCGGCGGTGGTGACCGGGTCGGTGGTGGCGGCGGCCAGCACCACCCGGTAGCCGGCCGCGTCACCGGTCTCCCGCCGGAGCAGCGAGAACACCTCGGGCGGTCCGGTGACGTCCAGCAGGTCGACGCCCTCGAACAGGACGATGACGATCAGCCACTGCGCGCTCTCCACGGGTTCTCCCTCGATCCTCATGCGGTGCCCCTGATGTCGGAATCTGCAGGTTAGACGGCATTGCCGCCATACCGCACCCGCCCGTAGCGTTCCTGGGGCAGGCCGCACCAGGCGTGACCTGCCCGGACACCCCCCCAGCGACGAAGGCGGTACAGCCATGCCCACGCCCACCACCACCCTGCGCACCCTCACCGGCCTCGACGACAAGCCCGCCCGGCTCGGTGCGGCCACCCTCGTGCTGGTCGACTACCAGAACACCTACACCCGCGGCGTGATGGAGCTGACCGGCTGGCGCGAGGCCCTCGACGCGGCCGCCGCCCTGCTCGCCCGGGCCCGGGCGGAGGGCGCCACCGTCATCCACGTCATCAACGACGGCGGCGCGGGCACCCCGTACGACATCCGCGAGGAGATCGGGCAGATCCACCCGGCCGTCGCCCCCGCCGAGGGCGAGCGGGTGGTGGTCAAGCAGGCCCCGGACGCCTTCGTCGGCACCGAGCTGGGCGAACTGGTGGACGCGGCCGGCCACCAGGACGTCGTGGTCGCCGGGTTCATGACCCACCTGTGCGTCGCCTTCACCACCGCCGGCGCCTTCCTGCGCGGCAACCGTCCCACCGTGGTCGCCGACGCCTGCGCCACCCGCCCGCTGGAGTCCGGCGCCGCGGAGCTCAGCGCAGCCCAGGTCCACCGCGGCGCGCTGGCCACCGTCGGGGACCTCTACGGCGTGGTCGTCGAGTCGGCGGCCGAGCTGGGCTGAGTTGAGCTGGGCTGAGCCGAGCCGAGTTGGGCTGAGCCGAGTTGGGCTGAGCGGCCGGTGGGCCGCCGCCGTCGGCCACCCTCCGTACCGGCGGGGCGCCCCGGTCCGTCACCCGGGGCACCCCGCCCGGGCGCGGCGACGGCTGCCGCCCCGCCGGCCCGCCGCCCCCGCCGGCCCTCCGAGCCTGCCGGTGCGGCAGGCCGCGAGGCAATGGATTCGGTCCTCGCCGAACGGTCTTGCGGACCAGCGGCCCGCAGGGTGACGATCCTGTCCGTGCTGCGAATCTTCTTCGGTACGGACGACCTGGACCGCGTCCGGGTGGCCGAGTGCCCGGACATGTCGATGGAGCTGTCCCTCAGCGTCCACGGCCTGGTCAGCGGCCGCTGCGATCCCCGCTTCCAGGTGTGGCGCAACCGGCTGCGGGCGACCTGGAACCCGCGCACCGCGCTGCTCTTCGACCTCTACACCCCCTCGGCCATCCCGGAGTTCCTCACCGTGCGCCGAGACCCCGGCGCCACCGAGAGCGCCACCGCCGAGGCGCCCGAGGAGCCGCTCCGCGAGCACCTGCGATCGGTGGGCGGGGCACGGCAGTTGAGCGCCTTCGCGCGCGGAGTGGCGGCGGGCGACCGGCGGGCCAGGAGGCTGCTCGGCAACGTCACCGCCGACTACCAGACCCGCGCGATCGACCCGTACCGGCGGCAGATCGAGACCATCGTCACCACCGAGCACGGTCGGCGCCGCCGGATCGGCGAACCGGACCTGGTCCTCGCCTCCCTGCACCCGGCGGTCTCCTGGCGCCGCCCGGTGCTCAGCTTCCCGCTGATCGGGGACTGCCGGCACGACGTGCGGCTGGACGGCCGCGGACTCCTGCTCCAGCCCTGCGTGTTCGGCCCCCGCCGCCCCGTCATCGCCCGCTACGAGGACCCGCGGCAGCAGCCCGTCCTCCTCTACCCGGCGAGGATCAACGGCCCCTTGCAGCCCGAGCCCGAACCCACTCCGAGCCGCACCCTCACCGCCCTGCTCGGCCAGACCCGTGCCGCCGCCCTGGAGGCCATCGCCATCCACGGCCCCTGCTCCACCAAGGACTTGGCCGGACTGCTCGACATCTCCACCGCCTCCGCCAGCGAACACGCCACCGTGCTCGCCGACTCCGGCCTCACCACCAAGGACCGCGACGGCCGCACCGTCACCCACCGCCCCACCCCGCTCGGCCGGGCCCTCCTGGCCGGCCGCGTCCCCACCCCGGCCGCCGAGCCCGAATAGCACGTCGGATCCAGTCGGTGGGCTGAATCGACCGCGGTCACCCGAATGCGTACTCGAAGCCACCAGCCCACCCCCACCCCTCGCCGACAGGCCCGAGGATTCCTGGCGGACGATCCGGCCCCGACGGCAAGGACGGCCCCACAGCCCCACGGTTCCGACGGGGCTGCCACGGCTGATCCGCCGCTCCCGGCCGCGTAGCCGCCTGCCCGTCGCCGACCCACGCTGCTGGCTCACCCACCCCCACGGCGGTCACATCGCCGCCCGTGCCCGAGTCCGGGCGTGGGTTGGCTCAGGTGCTGGTCGGGAGGGCGGGGGCCGTCCGGGGTTGGCGGGGGAGGGGGAGGGTGAGGGCCTCGGGGGAGGAGGGTGGGAGGGCGAGGGCGGAGGCGGTCTCGGCGGGGAGGGGCTGGAGGCCGAGGAGGGCGGTGGTGAGGCGGGTGGTGGCGCGGTGCCAGTCGGGGATGCGCTGGAGCATGGCGTGGCCGCTGCCGGCGACGGTGTAGCCGCAGACGCGGGCGCCGGCCGCGCGGCTGCGGGCGGCGAAGGCGTGGGTGTCGGCGGGGGCGGTCACGGTGTCGCGGTCGCCGTGCAGCAGCAGGACGTCGCGGCCGGCGAGCTGTTCGCAGGGGTCGGAGGCGGGGCACCAGGGGGCGAGGGCGACCAGGCCCGTGACGGTCGGGTGCCCGGCGGCCCGCAGGGCGGCGCGGCCGCCCATGGAGTGGCCGACCAGGACGGTGGGCACCTGGCCGAGGGCCTTGCTGAGTTCGTCGAGCGCGGCGAGCGCGTCCTGGGCGGCGTCGGCGCGGTCCCCGTTCCAGCCGCGGTGGCGGTACCGCACCGTGGCGATGGCGACCCCCTGGCCCGCCGTCTCCCGGGTCAGCCCGCGCAGGAAGCCGTGCATCCGCAGGAGCGGGAGGTTGAGCCGGCGGGGCCGGGCGAGGTTGTGCTCCTCGCCGCCGTGCAGGACCACGACGGCGGACCTGGCCACCGGGGGGCGCACCCGCCAGTGCAGCGCCCGGTGCGACGCCGCACCGGTCCCCGCAGCCGCACCGGTCCCCGGGCCCGGGGCCGAGCCCGGATCCGTACCGCTTCCGCTCACCTTCGCACCGTCCAGCACCGTCGAGCTCCGTCCCGCCCCGTCACCGTGGATCCGCAATCCGTGGCCCCCGCCCCGTCGGCCCGGACCGCCACTGTACGCGTGCGGACGGCGGGAGCGTTCACCCGACGGAACCATCCGGACATTCGGGCGCGCGCGGGCTCGGCGGGGTGCTGCTATCCACGAAGGGTGGGGGGCCGCGTGCGCCGCTTGTGGCGCCGTGTCACCCAGTGGAGGACTCCGTGGCTCAGCAGCTCGCACTCTCCGTCGACTTCGGGTCGGGTTTCACCCAGGCCTGGGGCAAGATCGCCAAGGTCATCCCGCAGTTCATCGCCTTCCTGGTGATCCTGGCCATCGGCTGGGTCGTGGCCAAGGCGATCGCCCGGATCCTGGACCGCGTGCTGCGCCGCGTCGGCTCGGAGAAGGTCGCCGAGCGGGCCGGGATGGCCCGGTACCTGAGCGGTTCCAAGTACGACATGACCGGCATCATCTGCAAGATCGTCTACTACGCGATCCTGCTGATGGCGTTGCAGCTGGCGTTCGGCGTCTTCGGCCCGAACCCGATCAGCGTGATGATCCACAGCATCGTCGCCTGGCTGCCCAGGGGTATCGTCGCGGTCGCGATCGTGGTGGTGGCGATGGCCATCGCCAACGGCGTGCGCGACATCGTCGGCAACGCGCTCTCCGGGGCCTCGTACGGGCGCACCGTCTCCACCGTGGCATGGGGGTTCATCGTGGCGCTCGGGGTGATCGCGGCGCTCGGCCAGGCCGGGATCGCGACCGCGATCACCGGGCCGGTGCTGATCGCGGCGCTCGCCATCGTCACCGGAGTGGTGGTGGTCGGCGTCGGCGGCGGCCTGATCATGCCGATGCGGCAGCGCTGGGAGCGGTGGCTGGACAGCGCCGAACAGGAGAGCGCCCGGCTGCGCGGCACCGCCTACCAGGCCGGCCGCTCCGACGCGCTGACCAACCAGCCGGTCCGCCCGACCACCCAGACCGGCCCGGGCAACCCGCCGGCGCCGGGCATCGAGCCTGGTCAGGATCGGTAGATCGGTCTTCTGAGAACGATATGCAGACCGGTCTACCGGGATAGCGTCCCTGTAGACCGGTCTACCGAAAAAGAGTCTGTAGACCGGTCTACAGAAAAAATCTGGCGATGTAGACCGGGCTACATATTCGCGGCGAGGCACCAGACAGCAGGCACAGAGCCAGGCTCAGAGCCAGGCACAGGCTCAGGCCTCCAGCAGCCCCTGGTCGCGCACCAGCCAGCAGATCGCAGTCAGCCGGGTGACGGCGTAGTCGTAGCCCACCGGCTCCCGCCAGCCGATCTCGGTGAGCGCGTCCAGGAAGCCCAGCGCGTAGTCCGACACTTCCTCACGGTCCAGGGGCAGGGGCGCGAGCTCCGGCCCCTGGGCGTACAGCAGCTCCCGCAGCATCGCCGCGTGCTGGTCGACGGCCGCGACGAAACCGGGCTCGAAGGCGAACTCGGCCAGCCGGGGCGTGAAGGCGGCCACGATGCCGGGCAGCGGGCAGCCGCCGGGCTCGTCGGGGGAGCGCCGGAAAGACTCGTCGGGGGTCGCGAACATCCGTCCACGGTAGGCGAGTCGTCGGGGAGGCGAGCCGGGACGTGATGGTTCCGTGCTGAGACCTTGGCCACCTTCGGAACGTTCCGTGGCATGGCCGGTTCCCTGCGTTCCCGAACGGGCGGTCCGTACCAGAATGGTCCGCATGGATCTCCGCATCTTCACCGAGCCCCAGCAGGGCGCGAGCTACGACACCCTCCTGAAGGTCGCCCGCACCGCAGAGGAGCTCGGCGCCTTCAGCGCCTTCTTCCGCTCCGACCACTACCTCAAGATGGGCGACGTGGACGGCCTGCCCGGTCCCACCGACGCCTGGATCACCCTGGCCGGCCTCGCCCGCGACACCAGCACCATCCGCCTCGGCACCCTGATGACCGCCGCGACCTTCCGACTGCCCGGCGTCACCGCGATCCAGGTCGCCCAGGTCGACGCGATGAGCGGCGGCCGGGTCGAGTTCGGCCTCGGCGCCGGTTGGTACGAGGCCGAGCACACCGCGTACGGCATCCCGTTCCCGAAGGAGAAGTTCGGGCGGCTGGAGGAGCAGCTGGAGATCATCACCGGGCTGTGGCGGACCAAGCTCGGCGACACCTTCGACTTCGCCGGGGAGTACTACACCCTCACCGACTCGCCCGCGCTGCCCAAGCCCGCCCAGGAGCGGATCCCGGTGCTGGTCGGAGGCTCGGGCCCGAAGCGCACCCCGGCGCTGACCGCACGCTTCGCCGACGAGTTCAACATGCCGTTCGCCTCGGTGGAGGACACGGCCGCGCAGTTCGGCCGGGTCCGGGCCGCCGTCGAGCAGGCCGGCCGCTCGGCCGACGAGCTGGTGTACTCCAACGCCCTGGTGCTCTGCGTCGGCCGGGACGACGCCGAGGTGGCCCGCCGGGCCGCCGTGATCGGTCGCGAGGTGGCGGAGCTGAAGGAGAACGGCCTGGCCGGCACTCCGGACGAAGTGGTGGAGAAGCTCGGCCGGTACGCGGCGGTCGGCAGCGAGCGGGTCTACCTCCAGGTGCTCGACCTGGCTGACCTCGACCACCTGGAGCTGGTCGCCGCTCGGGTCGCCCCGCAGCTGGGCTAGCCTCCTGCCGGAGCCTCCGCACCCGCTCTGACCACCGGTCTTTACTCGTTCTTGGTCATACGCCATGCTCGTGGCAGGGAACGCGAGCGGAAGCGGCGGGCGGAGGGCCGGTGACGGGGACACGAATACCGCGGGCGGCGGCGCCACGGGTGCCGCCGCCCCGCGCTGCCGGGGGCGGCCCAGCCGGCAACCGACCGCCCGAGGGTCGTCCGAACGCGGCCCGAACCGTCCGCGCCGGTGTGCACGAGCTGCGCGGCCCCGGCCCGGCCGCGCTGCGCTATCCCGTCGGCGACCTGCTGGTCGTCACCGGACTGCCCGGCAGCGGCAAGAGCACCCTGATGCGCCGCAGTGTCCGCGCCCCGCTGGTCGACTCCCAGCTGGTCCGCGAGGAGTACGCGGCCCGGCTGCCCGGCCGCCTCCCGTACGCGCTGTACCGTCCGCTGGCCCGGCTCGCGCACTACCGGCGGCTGCGCCGGGCCGTGCTGGACGGCGGGCCGCTGGCAGTCCACGACTGCGGCACGCTGCCCTTGGTCCGGTTCTGGCTGGTCCGCGCGGCCGCCGGGCAGGGCCGCCGGGTGCACCTGCTGCTGCTCGACGTGGACCCGGAGGAGGCCCGGGCGGGGCAGCGGCGGCGTGGGCGGTGGGTCTCGCGCTACGCCTTCGCCCGGCACCGGGGCGCGGCGGCCCGGCTGCGCGGGCTGCTGCTCGGGGCGGGACGGCCGCCGGCCGGCTGTGCGTCGGCCGTGGTACTCGACCGGGGTGCCGCGCGCGCCCTGCGGGAGATCGACTTCTCGGCGTCGTAGTCTCGGGCGGGTCCGCGCCGGGCGCCGGTCGCCGGTGGGCGGGCCCGAGGAGCGGTCGAGTCCCGGTCACCTCCGTCAGCTGCCCGTCACCTCCCCCCTCACCTCTCCGTCAGGAGCGCTGATGCGCCGTACTGCCCGGGTGCGCTCGCGTGCCCCCCGCCTGTTCCCCTGCGCCGCCGCGCTGGTCGCCGCGGCCGGGCTGAGCCAGTTCGCCGCGCCCGCCCCGCACCGCGCGGTGGCGGCCGTCTGCGACGGCACCGCAGTCGCCGGTGCCGGTGAGGCCGACGGTGCCGACGGGGCGGTCGGTGCCGATCCTGCCGCCCGGAAGCCGGCCGGCAGCCAGGCGGGCCGGGACCCGAACGCCGTGAGCGCCGACCGGGCCCGGGCGATGCAGGCGGACTTGGACCACCGGCTCACCGAGCTCGGCCCCGCCCACATCCAGCTGGCCGCCGCGCCGACCACCGTCCCGGTGTACGTCCACGTGATCCACTCCGGGGAGGCCGGCCGGCTGGACGGGAGCGTCGTGGCCGCCCAGGTCGACCACCTCAACGCGACCTACGGCGGCCAGGGCGAGGGCAACACCCCCACCCAGTTCCACTTCGAACTGGCGGGCACCGACTGGACCGACAACTCCGGCTGGTACTCCGGCATGACCCCCGGCTCCGCCGCCGAGCGGTCGATGAAGACCGCCCTGCGCAAGGGCGACCAGGGCACCCTCAACCTCTACACCGCCCACCTCGGCCAGTCCTTGCTCGGCTGGTCGACCTTCCCCGACGTCTACCGCTCGAACCCGGCCGACGACGGCGTGGTGATCCTGGACGACTCGCTGCCCGGCGGCCCCGCCACCCACTACAACGAGGGCAACACCGCCACCCATGAGATCGGCCACTGGCTCGGCCTGTTCCACACCTTCCAGGGCGGCTGCCTGCCCCCGGGCGACTACGTGGACGACACGCCGCCCGAGCGCAGCGCCGCCTTCGGCTGCCCCGAGGGCCGGCACACCTGCCCGGGTGGCGGGCTCGACCCGATCCACAACTTCATGGACTACAGCTACGACTCCTGCATGACCCAGTTCACCCCGGGCCAGGTCCAGCGGATGTCCAACTCGTGGGCTGCCTACCGCAGTTGAGTCAAAAGTCGAGGTCGAGGCAGGGCAGCGTCCGGCCGTCGGCGGCGCGGAACCCGTACGCGCGGTGGTCCTCGGCCAGGGTCCTGGGCCAGGCACCCGAATTGCCTGCGCAGTGCCGTGCACGGTGTGGCACATGCCGAGCGAGTGCCCGATTTGATCTATGTTCGGATGATCACTGCCGATTTGGAGAGACCGAAGGAGCAACCGCATGAGTGGCAACCACCGGATCGTCGTCGGCGTCGACGGCTCGCCCGCTTCCGAGCAGGCGCTGCGCTGGGCGGTCGACTACGCCAAGGCCGTCGGCGGGACGATCAGCGCGATCACCGCCTGGGAGTACCCCGCCTTCTACGGTTGGGGCGGGACGGCCGTCCCCACCGGGGAGTCCCTCAACCCCGAGGAGCTGGCCGGCCAGACGCTCGCCGCGAGCGTGACCAAGGTGGTCGGGGAGGACCCGGGCGTGCCGATCAGCGAGAGCGTGATGCCCGGCAACGCGGCCGGCGCCCTGCTCCAGGCCGCCAAGGGTGCCGCTCTGCTGGTCGTCGGCAGCCGCGGCCTCGGCGGCTTCTCCGGGGTGCTGCTCGGCTCGGTCAGCCGTCACCTCACGGAGCACGCGCCCTGCCCGGTGGTCGTGGTGCGCGAGGGCCAGGCCGACGCGGAGTAGGAGCAGCAGGAGCAGCAGCACGAGTCCGAGTCCGAGTCCGAGTAGGAGAGACGAGTAGGAGAGACGGGCAGGAGCAGGCGGCCAGGGGCCGGTGCCGCGCCGGGCCGCCGCGCGGACCAGAATGGGGTCATGCCAGAAGGTGACTCCATCTACCGCGTGGCGGCCCAGCTGCACGAGGCCCTCGCCGGGCAGCGGCTGACCAGTGCCGAGCTGCGGGTGCCCGCGCACGCCACCGCCGCGCTGGCCGGACGCCGGGTCCTGGAGGTCCGCCCGCGCGGCAAGCACCTGCTCACCCGCCTCGAAGGCGGACTCACCCTGCACACCCATCTGCGGATGGACGGCCGCTGGGCGGTCTACCGCCCCGGCGAGCGCTGGACCGGCGGCCCCGCCTTCCAGATCCGCGCCGTCCTCGGCACCGAGCGGGGCACCGCCGTCGGCTACCGGCTGCCGGTCGTCGAACTGCTGCGCACCACCGACGAAGGGCGGGCCGTCGGCCACCTCGGCCCCGACCTGCTCGGCCCCGACTGGGACCCGGCCGAAGCCGTCCGCCGACTCCTCGCCCGCCCTACCCGGCCGCTCGTCGAGGCGCTGCTCGACCAGCGCAACCTGGCCGGGATCGGCAACGTCTACGCCAACGAGCTGTGCTTCGTCGCCGGGGTGACCCCGTGGACGGAGGTCGGCCGAGTCCCGCACCCCGACCGGCTGGTGGAGCGCGCACAGCGGATGCTGGACGCCAACAAGCTGCGCCCGGGCCACATCACCACCGGCGACACCCGGCCCGGCTACCGGCACTGGGTCTACGGCCGGGCCGGCCGCCCCTGTCCGCGCTGCGTCACCCCGGTGCTGGCCGGGCGCCAGGGCGACGCCCCGCGGGACCGCGCGGTGTTCTGGTGCCCGTACTGCCAGCGCGGCCCGGCCCCGGCCGTGCCGAACCCTGACGCCGCCACGGGTGCCGGCTCCGCTACGTACGCTCGACCAGGGCGGGGTGCCGCGGGTCGTCCACCCGGACGGTGAGGTCGGCGGCCTCGGCCGGACCGGTCTCCGCCTCGTAGCGGGCGAAGGCGGGCAGCGTCCACTGCTGGTCCGCGGGGGTGCGGCGGGCCAGCGCGGCCGGGGTGAGCGCCAGGTGGACGCTCAGTTCGAGCGGCAGCCAGCGGCCGAGCAGCAGCGCGCCGTCCAGCAGCAGCACGCCGCCGGGCGGGAGCCGGACGTACCGCGCGCGGGTCGACCGGTCGGTGGCCGGGTCGCGCAGCGAGGGCAGCACCCGGCCGCTGCCGCCCGGTTCCAGCGGGTCCAGCACCTCGCGCAGCAGGGCGCCGTCGTCCAGCCAGAGGTCGTGGAAGGCGTCCGCGTCGCGGTGGCCGTACTCCAGCCGGATCGAGGCCGGGCGCAGGAAGTCCGTCGCCGACACCCGCAGCGCGGGGCGGCCGCGCAGCCGCAGCGGCTCGACCAGGGCGTCGGCGAGCAGCTCGGGCCGGGCGGGCCCGGCGCCGTCCACGGCGACCCGCAGCCACCGCTCGCCGGCGCCGGGCAGTTCGGTGATCCGGTCGGCGAGCAGCTCGGCCAGCTTGTCGGGGGAGATCGGGCGTACCTGCATCCGGCCATCCTGCCGCTCGGGGGGCTCCCGGCCCAGCGGTTTCAGTCCAGCGGTTTCAGCTCAGCGGGAGGGCGTGCAGGACGTCGTCGTGGCCGGCGTAGAGGCGGCTCCCGTCGGTGGAGACGCTCCAGACGTCCTTGCCGGGGCCGGAGTCGTGGAAGGTCCACCCGAGCCGGCCGGTCGCGGCGTAGACCGCGCTGACCCCGCCCGCCGACGGCCCCGGGACGTACAGCGTGCCGTTGTCGACCAGCGGACGGCTGCGGCGGTCCAGCAGGAACGGCAGTTTGCAGGACCAGAGGACCGTGCCGGTCGACGTCTCGAGGCAGGTGACGACACCGTTGTTGCGCGGGACGAACACCCGGACGGCGTCCGGGACGGGCGGCAGGGCCTGCCAGGACTCCCCCCGGGCGGGGGCGTGGGTCCACAGCGTCTCGCCGCCGGGGCCCATCCTGCGCACGCCGCCGGTGCCGTCCGGGACGAGGAAGGTGGTCCCCACCGGGGTGCACCAGCTCAGGTCCTGAGCGCCGGGGGTGGTCCACTGCTCACGGCCGGTGGCGGCGTCCCGGACCACCAGTTCGGCGCGGCTGCCGTTGGAACGGGTGCAGACCAGCAGGCGGGTGCCGGTCCCGGCGACGGCGACCGGGTGCTCCTGCTGGTCGCCGCCGGCGGACCAGAGGACGGAGCGGTCCGAGACCCGCACGGCGAAGACCCGGGTGCGCAGGACGATGCCGTCCGCGTCGGACCGGCTCCAGGCGTAGCCGTAGAGGACGTCGCCGTCCGCGCAGACCAGGTGGACCTCGCCCTGGAGATCGTCGGGCATCGGCAGGCTCCAGTCGCCGGCCGGGTCGGTCAGGTGGTGGGCGTCCAGGTGCCCCTTCGACTCGGCGCTGAAGAGGTACTCGGGCCCGACCACGACCTTCCCGCCGGGCGCCTCGTTGTCGCTCGGCCAGTTCGCGGGTCGCGGCGGGTCGAACACCACGAGCCGCCGGGCGGCGCCGCCGGCCGGGTCGAGCACCTGCAGCCCGGCCCTGGAGAGGAACACCGGGCGCGGCGGCGGGTCGATCAGCCGCTCGGGGGTCATCGCCTGTGCCCCCCGGTACGTCCACAGCGGCGTCGGCCCGGACAGCGCCGTCGGCTGCGGTTTGCTCGGCGACGGCGAGGGCGTCGGCCCGTCGGCGCCCGCGCGGCCCAGCGCCCACACCGCCCCGCCGGCCGCCAGCACCCCGGCCCCGATCAGCAGCCCGCGCCGGCTCAGCCGGGGCCCGCCCCCGCCCCCGCCGTCGAGCACGTCCCCGGGCGCTTCGGCCGCGCTGTCGGCGTCACCGTCCCACTGCCACGAGGCCTCCTGCACCGGCCCCTCGGACGACTTCATCCAGCCCTCGCTCCCACCCCCGGCGGCCTCGGCGCCACCACCCGCGGGCGAGGATATCGAACGGTCCCCGAACCATCCCAAGCCGTCGTCGTCCTGCACTGGGCTGTGGCGCACAGCACAGACCCGTCAGCGGCCCGGGGGAGGTACACCGTGACGGCCGAGATGATCGCACCCGAGTGGATGCACCGGCAGATCACCAGGGAGGAGTACGAGTCCTGGACCGAGGAGCAGTGCGCGGGGATCGAGATCGTCGACGGGATGGTCGTTGTGAGCCCGGGCGCATCAAGGCGCCACCATCGGATCGGGCGCCTCCTGGCGAACGCCCTCGACAGCGCGGGCGGTGAGGAGTGGATCGCGGACACCGACTTCGACGTGCGCCTTCAGGACGTGCCGCTCAACAACCGTCGGCCCGACGTGGTGGTCTACCGCGCCGACACCTTCGACGAGCCGCTGACCGGACCGGAGCACGTGCTGCTGCTGGTCGAGGTCGTCTCGCCGGGCTCGGAGACCACCGACCGGGTGGTCAAGCTCGACCAGTACGCGAAGGCCGGAATCCCCTTCTACTGGCGGGTCGAGCAGGCGGCGGGCCGGGTGCCGATCGTGCACACGTACCTGTTGGACGCGGCGAGCGGGACGTACCGGGCCGGTGAGCTGTTCACCGGGCCGGTGAAGGCCGTGGTGCCGTACCCGGTGGAGGTCGACCTCACCACCCTGCCGTAGCCGTCACCCTCCCGGCGGAGCGGGGCGAGGGATCGTGCGGGGCGTTCGGGGTCGGGCGGGTGAGGCCGGTGGGCCGGGTGGGGGAGTCGGGGCTCGCCTTGACAGGGTTCCGGCCCGGACGTAGCAAGGGAGCATGCGCGATCCGCAGGCGACCGGCGGGGACGCCGAGCCGGTCCGCGGGGCGGGCCCGGAGGCGGTGCAGGCGCGGGACGAGCTGTTGGCGGAGGCCGTCCGGGGGGTGCTGGGCTCGACCGGGGCGTACGGGGCGATGGTGTACCTGCGCTCGCGGGACGGGCGGTCGCTGGTGCTGCGGACCCTCGCCGGGGTGCCGCTGTCGATCATGAGCGCGTTCCGCCGGGTCGCGGCCGCCGGGCCGCTGCCGGTCGCGGTCTGCTTCCGGACCGGGCGCACCGTGGCGCTGTCCGACTCCGAGGACACCATGCGGCGCTTCCCCCAGCTCGCCGTCGGCCTGCCGTACGACTTCGTGTCCGCCTGCGTGCCGGTGGGGCACGGCGGGGAGCGGTTCGGGGTGCTCAGCGTGCTGTGGCCGGCCTCGGACGACGGGGTGCCGGCCGAGGAGGGCGGGCGGCTGGACGCGGTCGCCTCCCGGCTGGGCGCCGGGCTGGCCGGGCTGGTGGCGGCCGGGCAGTCGGTGGAGCCGGCCGGGGACGCGGCCGTGGTGGAGCTGTCGCCGCCGTCCGTGCCGACCACCCGGGTCGGACTGTTCGACTGGGACGTGGCCACCGGCGCGCTCGCCGCGGACACCCAGTTCCGGGAGATCTTCGGCTTCGCGCCCGGCGAGTTCGACGGCACGGTGCGCTGTCTGACCGGCCGGATCGCCCCCGGCGACGTGCCCGAGTTCCGGGCCGCCGCCCGTACCGCCCTGGAGCACGGCGAGGTGCTGGCGGCCCGGGTGCGGGTGCTCGGGCCGGGCGGCCGCCCGTACCCGGTGGAGCTGTGGGCCCGGGTGCCGGGCGCGATCTCCGACGGCCGCACCCACCTGGTCGGCGCGGTGCTGGACGTCCGCTCCCTCACCGCCGCCGCGGCCGCCGTGCAGCGGCTGCACGAGGGCCTGATCTCGCTCGACCCGGACGGCCTGATCAGCTACGTCAACCGGGCCGCCGAGCCGCTGCTGGGGGCCGGCGCCGAGGAGCTGGTCGGCCGCCACCCCTGGGAGGTGCTGCCGTGGCTGGCCGACCCCTTCTACGAGAACCGCTACCGCGCCGCCCTGCTCTCCCAGCAGCCCACCGCCTTCCTGGCCGCCCGCCCGCCGGACGGCTGGCTCGCCTTCTCGCTCTACCCCGATCCGCACGGCGTCACCGGCCGGGTGGTCGCCGCCGAGGCGCCGCCGGGCGCGGCCGAGCCGCCCGCCGCCCTGCTGCCGCCCGGGGCCACGCTCGGCACGGGGGCGGGCGGGGTCGGCGGTACCCACCACCTGCTCCAGCTGGCCAGCGCGCTCACCGAGGCCGTCACCGTGCGGGACGTGTGCCGGGCGGTGGCCGAGGAGATCCTCCCGGCCTTCGGCGGCCAGGAGCTCGCCATCTACGGGGTGCGCGAGCAGCGGCTGCACCTGGTCTCGCAGAGCGGCTACCCCGACGGCTTCCTGGACGGCTTCGAGGGCACCCCGCTGGACGCCCTCGTGCCCGGCGCGGAGACGCTCAGCACCGGTACTCCGATCTTCTTCGAGTCGGTGCGCGAACTCGCCGCCGCCTACCCGGGGTTGGCCCTGGACGAGATGGGCGCCTGGGCGTTCCTGCCGCTGATCGCCTCCGGCCGGCCGGTCGGCAGCTGCATCCTGGGCTTCGACCGGGCGCACCCCTTCACCGTGGAGGAGCGCGGCCTGCTGACCGGCCTCGGCGGCTTCATCGCCCAGGCCCTGGAGCGGGCCCGGCTGTACGACGCCGAGTTCGCCCTGGCCCGCGGGCTCCAGCAGGGGCTGCTGCCGCACCGGCTCCCGCAGGTGCCCGGCATCCGGACCGCCGCCCGCTACCTGCCCGGCACCCAGGGCATGGAGATCGGCGGCGACTGGTACGACGCGATCGTCACCGGCGACGACCTCACCCTGGTGATCGGCGACGTCGAGGGCCACAGCGTCGCAGCCGCCGCCGCGATGGGCCAACTCCGCAGCGCGGTAAGGGCGTTCGCCAGTCTCGGCGAGCCGCTCGACCAGGTGCTCGCCCGTACCAACCGGCTGCTGCTGGACCTCGACCCGGGGCTGCTCGCCAGCTGCTGCCTGGTCCGCCTCACCCCCGCCGACGGCACGGTGCGGATCGGCCGGGCCGGGCACCTGCCGCCGGTGCTGCGCCACCCGGACGGACGGGCCGAGGCGCTGTACGTCCCGGGCGGGCCGCTGCTCGGTGTGGACGAGCGGGCGGCCTACCCGGTCAGCGAGCTGCGGCTGCGCCCCGGCTCGCTGCTCGCCCTCTACACCGACGGGCTGGTGGAGGATCCGGCACTGGCGATCGACCAGGGGGTGGACCGGCTGCGGGCGGCGCTGGCGCACGGCCGGGCGGGGGAGGAGCTGGAGGAGCTGGCCGAGCGGCTGCTGCGCGAGGTCGGCTCGACCGGGCGGGTGGACGACGTGGCGGTGCTGCTCACGGCCTTCGGGGCCGACGGTGACGCCGGGTCGGGCGGCGGCTCCGGGGCGGGCGGGGGCTCCGGGCCGGGCGGCGGTTCCGACGCGGGCGGCGCGGCGGCCGGTGGCTCCGGAGCGGCGACTTTCGTCGGCCCGGGCGGCGACGAAGGGTGACCGCGGGCGGGACGGCAGCCCGGTTAGCCTCGACGGGTGGAAGCAATCGCACGGGCCTGGTCGAAGACGGTACGGACGGCGCTCCCGGGGCCCTGGCGGCCCCGGCGGGTGGTGGGCGAGGCCGTGGCGGCCCTGCTGATGGGCGTGGTGGCGGGCCTGCTGGAGGTCGTCGCCGCCACGGACCTGGCGGTGCCCTTCGGGCTGGCCGTCGCCGCGCTGTGGCTGCTGCGGCGCGGGTTCCCGGCGACCGTCCTGGTGCTGACCGGGGTGATCGCGGGCTGGTCGCTCGGGCCGATAGTGCTGCTGGTGTGCGCGGGCTGGGCGGCCGGGGCGCGGATCAGCCGGGTGTGGCGGCTGGTCGGCGCCTTCGTGCTGAGCTACCTGATGTTCTCCACGTTCGGGATGCTCAAGGACGGCGCCGGGGGCTCCTCCAAGCTGATCATCGGAGTCTCGCTGGGCGTCTTCCTGGTCTTCGCCGTCCTGCCCGCCCTCTACAGCCGCTACCGGGCGCAGCGCCGGGCCCTGCTGGACGCGCTGCGCGAGCGCAACGACCAGCTGGTGCGCGAGCGGGCCATGGTGGTGCACCAGGCCCGGCTGCGGGAGCGGCACCGGATCGCCCAGGACATGCACGACAGCCTGGGCCACCAGCTGGCCCTGATCTCCGTGCACTCGGGTGCCCTGGAGGTGGACCGCACCCTCAGCGACCGGCAGCGGGAGGCGGTCGGGGTGCTGCGGCAGGCGGCGGTCGCCGCGATGCGCGAGCTGCGCGAGGTGGTCGGGGTGCTGCACGACGAGTCGACGGCGGTGCCGCCCGCCGCCGGAGCGTCCGGGTCGGCGCCGTCCCGGGGCGGGGTGGACGGGGTCGAGGGGCTGGTGGAGTCCTCCCGGGCGGCCGGTGCACTGGTGGAGTTCCGTGCCGAGGGTGAGCGGCGGCCGCTCGCGGCGGTGGTCGACCACGCGGCGTACCGGATCGTGCAGGAGGCGCTCACCAACGCGCACAAGCACGCCCCCGGCGCGCCGATCGCGGTCGCGCTCCGGTACGAGCCGGATGCCCTGGTCGTGGAGGTCACCAACCCGCGCGCGCCGGAGCTCGTCAGCGCGCGCCCCGGCGCGGGGGGCGTGGTGAGCGGCGGACAGGGGCTGACCGGCCTGCGGGAGCGCGCCCGGTTGGTCGGCGGGATGGTGCACGCCGGGCCGACGCCCGAGCAGGGCTTCCGGCTGGCGGCCGTGCTCCCGTACGCCGGGGCGGAGGCCGAAGGCGCCGCGGGCCTGGCGGCCGAGGAGGACTGGGTGACCGGCGGGCTGCCGCCGGTCGAGGGGGCGGACGACGGCCGGCGCCGCCCGGTGCTCGGCTGCGCGGCCGGCGTGGGCGCGGTGACGCTGATCGTGGCGGGCCTGGTGGCCTGGGGCGTGGTGGCCTTCGTCCGGGGCGCCAGCGACTCGACGGTGCGGCAGTCGGTCTACGACCAGATCGGGGTCGGCGAGTCCAGGGCCGAGGTGCTGCGGCAGCTCCCGCCCGGCAACGACTTCTTCACCTCCGACTTCCAGGGCGAAGGCCCGCCCAAGCCGGAGGGCTCGCACTGCCGCTGGTACTCGCTGGCGAAGGGCGAGCCGGGCGACTCCTGGTCGGAGAACCACGTGGCGCGGTTCTGCTTCGACGGCGGGGTGCTGGTGGAGAAGGTGGAGTACGTCACCAAGGGCTGACGCCGCCCGTCCGTCCGGGTTCCGTGCCGGCGGGCCCCGGACGGGAGGCCGGGGTGCCGGGGATGTGAGGATGGTGCCGCAGCCGCACCACCGTTCGAGGGGAATGACCAGCGTGATCCGAGTCCTCGTCGCCGACGACGAGCCGCTCATCCGGGCCGGGATCAGGATGATCCTGGGGTCGGCCGAGGACATCGAGGTGGTCGCGGAGGCCGCCGACGGTCGGGAGGCGCTGGAGTTGGCCCGGGCGTACCGGGTGGACGTCGTCCTGCTGGACATCCAGATGCCGGTGATGGACGGACTGACGGCGCTCGGGGAGCTCGGCAGGGTCGCACCCGGCGCGCGGGCGATCATCCTCACCACCTTCGGGGAGCGCGAGAACGTCCTGCGCGCCGTGACCGAGGGCGGCGCCGGGTTCCTGCTCAAGGACACCGCGCCGAACGAGCTGATCCAGGCCGTCCGCGCGGCGGCCGGCGGGAACGCCTTCCTCTCCCCGGCCGCCACCCGGCACATCGTGGACTCGCTGGCCGCCGGGCGCAGCGGCTCGGTGGGCGCCCGCGCCGCGGCGGCGCGGCGCCGGCTGGAGGTGCTCACCGGGCGCGAGCTGGAGGTGCTGGCGCTGCTCGGGGAAGGACTGTCCAACGCGGACGCGGGGGCGCGGATCCACATGAGCGAGGCGACGGTGAAGACGTACGTCAGCCGGATCCTGGCCAAGCTGGGCTGCGAGAACCGGGTCCAGGCGGCGCTGCTGGCGCGGGACGCGGACCTCGACGGCCGTAGCTGAGCGTCGTGGCGCGCTCGCAGAGCGTGTGTTCGGTGACGGATGCCACTCAACTGCCGGTCCGAACGGGGAACTCCGGATGTCGTGGTGACGGTCCGTCATGAACTGCTGACGGACCGTCGACGGTGTGCGGGAGTTCACGAATGGACAGATGTGAGCGAGGGCACGGAAATTGATCGTTCGATCTTTAAAATGCGGTCAAACCTGGTCGAACCGGGCAGCATTTCTTGATCGATACCGCCGGTAACAGTCAACTGACCTGCGAAGACCAAGAATTGCTTGCTGCGCCCCGGACATGCCCCTAGCTTTCTTGGCGGCGCAACGAGCGCCACCCGGGTTCACCCCGACGCACGGCCCGCCGACTGACCCCCGGCGCGAGGGCGGTGCCGCTGACGAGACCGGCTCCAACAGGCCGTCGGCGAGTGGAGGTGGCCGGGGCGGCACGGCACGTCCGACACGTGTCCGGCCGCCCGACGAGTGAGGTGAGCGCAACCGACCGGCCCGTGTCCCGGGCCTGGTTCCGCCTGCCCGCCCGGGGCTTGCCGAGAGGACATTCATGACTTCCCGTCACGAGACCGCCGCCGCCACCGAGACCACCCCCGGCAAGCGCAACCGCCTGCGGATGGCGGTCGTCGCAGGGGCCGCCGTCGCGGCCCTGCCGGTGGCCGGCCTCGTCACGGCCACCTCGGCCTCCGCCGCACCCTCCTCGGCCTGGGACGCCGTCGCCCAGTGCGAGAGCGGCGGGAACTGGAGCATCAGCACCGGCAACGGCTTCCACGGCGGACTGCAGTTCACCCCCTCCACCTGGGCCGCGTACGGCGGAACCGCGTACGCCCCCCGGGCCGACCAGGCGACCAGGGCGCAGCAGATCGCCGTCGCCGAGAAGGTGCTCGCCTCGCAGGGGCCGGGCGCCTGGCCGGTCTGCTCCAAGAAGGCCGGCCTGAGCAAGGGCGGCGCCCCGGCCGCCGTCGACACCTCGGCGGGCTCGGGCTCCGCGGACTCCGGCGCGGCTCCCGCCAAGCCGGCCAAGCGGTCCGCGAAGGCGGCGCCCAGGGCCGCCGGGCAGGCCGCCCCGAAGGCCCCCAGGGCCGCCGCCCCGAAGGCGAAGCCGCACGCCCCGGAGGCCCCGCAGGGCCGCCCGTCGGCCAAGCCGGTCCAGTCCGTCCCCGCCGCGGAGCGGAACACCTCCGGCGGCGACTACACCGTCCGCAGCGGTGACACGCTGAGCGACATCGCCGCCAAGTTCGGTGTCGACACCGTCAGCCTGTACAGCAAGAACGTCCGCACCATCGGCGCCGACCCGGACCTGATCTTCCCCGGGCAGACGCTGACCGTCTGACGCCCCACCGCGCCGCCCGGCGGCGCGATCCGGCGGCCACCCCTGCGCGGGGGTGGCCGCTCGGCGCGTTCGGCGCTCCGGCGCATGCGGGTCGCTGGATTTCCCGTGCCGGTAGTGTCGTCTGATGGTCCGACTGATCAGCGACAGTGAGCTCACCGCCTCCTCCGTGGTGGCCAACAGCACCATGAACCGCGGGCGCGGCCTCGGCGGCGTGAACAGCTACACCCGCGAGCTGGGCTTCGACCCCGCGGCCTGGCTGCGGGAGCGCGGCGGTGCCGAGCCCGGCTGGTTGGACCTCTGCAGCGGGGAGGGGCGGGCGCTGGTCGAGGCGGCCCGGGTGCTTCCCGCCGGCGTCGAGCTGACCGGGGTGGACCTGGTGGGGCCGCTGGTCCCGCCGCCCGGCACGGCGGGCCGGGGTGGGGGGCGGGCGGAGGTCAGGCTGGTGACGGCGGCGCTCGCCGACTGGGTGCCAGAGCGGTCGTACCAGCTGATCACCTGTGTGCACGGCCTGCACTACCTCGGCGACCAGCTCGGTGTGATCGCCCGGGCCGCCTCCTGGCTGACCCCGGACGGCCGCTTCGCCGCCCACTTCGACCCGGAGTCGGTGCGCCGCCCCGACGGCTCCGGCGCGGCCCGCGCGGTGCTGGCCGCGCTGCGGGCGGCCGGGTTCGAGTACCGCTCGCGCCGGCACCTGCTGCTCCTGGACGGCGGGCGGCCGGTCGCGCTGCCCTTCGGCTACGCGGGCGCCGACCCGTCGGCCGGGCCGAACTGGACCGGGCAGCCGGCGGTCGGGTCGTACTACCACCCGGTGGTCGTACGAACCAGGGGCCGCACCACCGGGGCGCGCGGAGGTGCGGAGGAGTCGTAGTTGAAGATTGAACTCAACGTCCGAATACCGCCGGAGACGTCAAGGATTCCGGATCAGGATCGACTCACACACCGGGAGCGGAACGCCGGCCGGAACCCGGCCGGGGCGCGATCGGAACACGGTGCAGAGGAGATCCGAAGACATGACGATGAACGGTGCGGCGGCGCTCGACGGCAAGGTGGCCCTGGTGACCGGCGGCAGCCGGGGGATCGGGACCGCGGTCGCGCTGCGGCTGGCCGAGGACGGCGCCCACGTGGCGCTGACCTACCAGGGCTCGGCCGAGCGGGCCGAGGAGGTGGTGGCCAAGATCACTGCGATGGGGCGCACCGGCTGGGCCGTGCGCGCCGACAGCGCCGACCCGGCGGCGGTGCGCGGCGCGGTGGCCGCGGTCGCCGAGCGGTTCGGGCGGCTGGACATCCTGGTGAACAACGCCGGCGTGGGCGCCGCCGGGCCGATCGAGGAGGTCGCCACGGAGGAGCTCGACCGGGTGCTGGAGGTGAACGTCCGGGCGCCGTACCTGTACGCCCAGGCGGCCGTCGAGCACCTGGCCGAGGGCGGGCGGATCGTCAGCGTCGGCAGCTGCATCGCCCAGCGCGTGGCCTTCACCGGCGCCGCTCTCTACGCGACCAGCAAGACCGCGCTGATCGGCCTGACCAAGGCACTGGCCAGGGAGCTCGGCCCGCGCGGGATCACCGTCAACCTGGTCCACCCGGGTCCGATCGACACCGACATGAACCCGGCCGACGGCGAGTCCGCCGACTTCCAGCGGAGCTTCGTCGCCCTCGGCCGGTACGGCGCGGTGGCGGAGGTCGCGGGCGCCGTCTCCTACCTGGTGGGCGAGGACGCCCGCTACGTCACCGGTGCGGAACTGTCGGTGGACGGCGGCTTCGCTGCCTGACCTCCCGTTCGGCGGGGGCGACGGTGTCGTGCCGGGCGGTCGTCGGCGAGCGCGCTTACGATCGCCCGACACGACTTGTGCGCCCCCGGACCGAGAGGTGTGCCATGACCGAGGTGGACGACCCGACCGACCCGGCCGACCCGGCAGACCCGATCGATCTGCTCGCCCGGGCCCTCGCCCAGACCGCCGGACTGATCGACGGTACCGGCGTCGAGCTGGCCGGCCACCCGACCCCCTGCCGCTCCTGGGACGTCGGCGACCTGATCAGCCACCTCCTGTACGACCTGGAGCAGTTCACCCTCCGAGCCGAAGGCGGACAGCCGGACTGGACGCAGCCCTTCGAGCGGGTCGAGGAGGACTGGCTGCACGCCTTCGAGGCCGGCGCCGAGCGGCTCGTCGAAGCCTGGCGCGCCGCCGGTGACCTCACCGGCACGGTCGCGCTCCCCGCCGGCGGCACCCTCCCGGCCCGCTTCCCGGTCGACCAGCAGACCACCGAGTTCGCCGTCCACGCCTGGGACTTGGCCCACGCCACCGGACAGTCCACGGCCGGCCTCGACCACGAGGTCGCGCACGCGGCGCTCGACTGGGCGCACGGCGCGCTCAAACCCGAGTACCGCGGCGAGGAGGCCGGGCACCACGCCTTCGGCCCCGAAGTCCCCGCCCCGGCGGACGCCCCGGCGTACGACCGGCTCGCCGCCTTCTTCGGCCGCGACCCGCGCGCCTAGGGCCGGACAGGCCCTGGCGGCTCCGGCCGGGTCCGCGTGCCCAGCGGCTCCGACCGCGACCCGGGCGCCCGGGCCCCCCGGGTGTCAGTGGGGCTGCTGGGCGGCGGCCGCGCGCTTGATGGCCTCGCGGATGCGGGGGTAGCTGCCACAGCGGCAGATGTTCTGGATCTGGTCGATGTCGGCGTCGGTCGGGTCGGGGGTGGTGCGGAGCAGGGCGACGGCGGTCATGATCTGGCCCGGCTGGCAGAAGCCGCACTGGGCGACGTCGCAGTCGATCCACGCCTCCTGGACGGGGTGGAGGGTGTCGCCGTCGGCGAGGCCCTCGATGGTGGTGACGGTGTGGCCCTCGCAGTCCTTGACGGAGCGGGTGCAGGGCTGGAACTCCCGGCCGTCGAGGTGGCTGGTGCAGGCGCGGCAGACGCCGACCCCGCAGCCGTACTTGGGGCCGGTGACGCCGAGCTTGTCGCGCAGGACCCAGAGCAGCGGCATGTCGTCCGGGGCGTCCACGCTGACGGGCTGCCCGTTGAGGACGAAGGTGTGGGTGGGCATGGGGAGTCGACGTCCTCAGGGGTGGTCAGAAGTTGATCGGGAAGGAACGCGGGCTGGTGCCGGTGGCGCGGGCGTAGGCGTTGGCGACGGCGGCCGAGGCGGCCGGGACGCCCAACTCGCCCGCGCCGCCGGGTGCTCCGCTGGGCGGCATCAGGTGGATCTCGACCACCGGCGGGGCGTTGCGCTGCCGGGCGTAGTGGAAGTCGGCGTAACTGCCTTCCCGGAAGGCGCCGTTGTCGAGGTGGTTGCCGGCCTGGAGGATCACCGAGATGCCGTCCATCAGCGCACCGGTCAACTGGGCTTCCAGGCCGCGGGGGTTGATGACCTGGCCGACGTCGGCGGCGATGACGGCCTTGGTGACCCGGGGGTTGGCGCGGTCGGTGGCGTCGAGTTCGACCAGGTAGGCGGCCCGGCCGCCGTTCTCGTCGTGGTAGCCGACGCCCTGGGCCTGGCCGTCGGGCATCGGGCGGCCCCAGCCGCCGGCCTTGGCGACGGTGTCCAGCAGGGCCTGCCCGGCGGCGTCGCGCACCCGGGCGCGGCGGAAGGCGACCTCGTCCTGGCCCATCCGGCGGGCGAGTTCGTCCATCATGATCTCGTCGGCGACCCGGACCATGCCGGAGTAGACGGAGCGCCAGCTGCCGGTGTGCACCGGCAGCGGCAGTTCGGCGAGCAGCTGGGTGGGCACGCCGACGTTGTACGGGTTCTTCTCGGTGAGCAGGAAGAAGGCCTGGGCGAGGCTGATCCCGGCGACGGAGAGGTTGAACCCGGCGCCGGTGAGGGCTTCGCCGAGGCCGTGCGAGAGGTCGGTGCGCACCGTGGCGGCGCGGTGTTCCCAGCTGAGGACTTGGCCGAGGCCGTAGGTGGCGCGGATCCGGTGGTGGCTGGCGGGGCGCATCCGGCCGTGCCGCATGTCGTCGTTGCGGGTCCACATGAGCTTGACGGGCCGGCCGGCGGCCCGGGAGATCTGGGCGGCCTCCAGGGCGGCGTCGAAGAACAGCCGGCGTCCGAAGGAGCCGCCGCCGCGCACGACGTGGACGGTGACGGCGTCCTGCGGCAGGCCGAGTTCGGCGGCGATGGTCTGCTGGGCGATGATCGGGCTCTGGGCGGCGAACCACAGTTCGGCGCGGCCGGGCCGGACGTCGGCGACGGCGGTGAGCACCTCCATCGGGGCGTGGTTGACGAAGGCGAAGTCGAACTCGCCGTCCAGGTACGGGGTGAGCAGCGGCGGCAGCAGGAACGGTGCGTGGGCGGTGCGCAGTCGGGCCCGGACGTCGGCGGTGGAGAGGCCGGCGGCCGGGCCGGGGTTCCAGGTGGTGCGCAGCGCGTCGCGGGCCTTGATGGCCTGGTCGAAGGTCTCGGCGAGGACGGCGACGCCGGTGGGGATCTGGACCACGGCCAGGACGCCGGGCATGGCGCGGGCGACCGAGGCGTCCAGGGACTTGAGGGTGCCGTTGACGGTGGTGGGGCGGGCGACCACGGTGGGTGCGGCGCCCGGGATCTGCAGGTCCCCGGCGTACTTGACGCGGCCGGTGACGATGTCGCGGGCGTCGATGCGGCCGGTGGGCGTGCCGACCAGACGGCGCTGGTCGGCCGGCTTGGGGGCGGCGGACACGGCGGGCACGACCACGCCGGCGGCGTCGGCGGCGAGTTCGCCGAAGCCGAGGCGCCGGCCGTCGGGGGCGAGTACGGCGGAGTCGGCGGTGCGCAGGGTGCCCGCGGGAACGTTCCAGCGGTGGGCGGCGGCGGTGACCAGCCGGGCGCGGGCGGCGGCGGCCGCGGCGCGCACCGGGTCGTACAGCGAACGCACCGAGTTGGAGCCGCCGGTGAGCTGGTAGAAGAGCAGTTCGGGGCGGCCGTCGGAGAGCGGCACGTCGACGTCGGTGAGCCTGGCGTCGAGTTCCTCGGCGACCAGCATGGCGATCGCGGTGGTGAGGCCCTGGCCGACCTCCAGCCGGGGCAGGTGGAGCGCGGCACGCCCGGCGGGGGTGATTTCGAGCACCAGCAGGTGGGAGGTCGGCAGCCCGGCGAGGATCATCGCGTCGCCGAGGTCGAGGACGTCGGGGATGCCGGGCAGGCCGAGCAGTTGCGGGGGCGCGGAGGCGTCGCGTGCGGCCGCGGCGGTGCGTTCGGCGGCCCGGGCGGTGGCGGGCGCGGCGGCGTCGAGGCCGAGCCGGGCGGCGACGGTGAGGGAGGGGGCGGCCAGCAGGTAGGTGAGGAAGCGGCGGCGGCCGGTGCCCTCGCCCTCGGCGGGGCCGGCCTGGTCCGCGGGGCCGAAGGGGTCGGCCGGGCCGGCGGCGCTTTCGCGGCCGACGGGTCGTCCGGTGTCGCCCGGCTGCCCGGCGGAGCCCGAGGGGGCGATGGAGGTGCTGATGGGAGGAGCCCTTCGAGCCGGAGGCGGCGCCGGATCGGGCGGGCCCGGACGGCCCCGGCCCCGCTGCCGGATCGCGAACGCCGTTGAGCATAGGAGGGCGTTACTGACGGGTCAACACGGCCAATCTTGGCCCTCCGGCCGGGTGGTGGAGGTGTCCGGTCCGCTTCGGCCGGGGGAGTCGGAGCGGGTACGGACGGCGCTGCGGCCGGGCGGCCGGGGCCGGGATGGATCGCGCCGGACCGGGCCGGGAGTTCGCTCCGCACGCAACGGGCCTTCGTCGCACGGGAGTTCACGGCTCGTCCGGCGGTGCGGCGCGGGCCTGGAGTGGCCCAGGAAAATACAAGATCAATGGATCTGTCGGCCGGTCCACTTCTTCCCTAGGCTGGAGCCCGCCCCACCGAGGACCACCCCGAGCGGTTGCGAACGCCCGGCCCGCGCGCCGTCCGGCCGTGCGCCGTCGGTCCGACCGGATCCGACAGGAGAGAAGTGCCGAACCAGAGCGCCGCCCGGCTCGCCCTGCTGCCCCCCGCCGGCCCCCAGCGCACCCTCGCCGCAGCCCAGTTGGCCGGCGCGGTGGGCGACGGCGCCTACTACACCTGCTCCGCGCTCTACTTCACCCGGGTCGTCGGGATGTCGCCGACCGCCCTCGGCTTCGGCCTCGCCGTCGCCTGGGCGCTCGGCTCGCTGGCGGGCGTCCCGCTCGGCAGCCTCGCCGACCGCCGCGGCCCGCGCCGCACCGCCGTGGCACTCGCGCTCACCACGGCCGCCGTGGTCGCCGCCCTCCTGGTGGTCCGCTCGTACCCGCTGTTCCTGCTCGCCGTCTGCCTCTACGCCACCGCGCAGTCCGGCCTCACCGCCGCCCGACAGGCCCTGGTCGCGGGCCTGGTGCCGCGCGCCGAACGCACCGGGCTGCTCGCCCACCTGCAGTCAACCCTCAACGGGGGACTGGCCGTCGGCGCCGCCATCGGCGGCATCGCGCTCACCGTCGGCACCCGGGAGGCCTACTTCGGCGCCTTCACCGTCACCGCGCTCGGCTTCCTGGCCGGCGCGCTCGTGCTGCGCCGGCTGCCCGAGGCCCCGCCCGCGCCGGCCGACCCGGCCGCCGGACCGCGCCTGGCCGTGCTGCGGGACCGCCGCTACGCCGCCGTGACCCTGGTCAACACCGTGCTGCTGCTGCGGATGCCGATGCTCAGCCTGATCCTGCCGCTGTGGATCGCCCAGCGCGCCCCCGGCCTCGGCTGGCTCGGCTCGGCGCTGTTCGTGCTCAACACCCTGGCCGTGCTGGCCTTCCAGGTCCGGGCTGCCCGTGACGTCAGCGGGCTGGACTCGGCGATCCGGGCGGTGCGCTCCTCCGGGGTGCTGCTGCTCGCCTCCTGCGCGGTCTGCGGGCTGTCCGTGCTGGACGTCCCGCTGTGGGCGTTCGCCGCCCTGCTGGTCGCCGGGGCCGTGCTCCAGGTGGTGGGCGAGATGCGGCAGTCGGCCGGCTCCTGGCAGCTCGGCTTCGACCTCGCGCCGCCCGAGCGGATCGGCCAGTACCAGGGCTTCTTCGGCACCGGCGTCGCCGTCGCCCGCACCCTCGGCCCGCTGCTGCTCACCGCGCTGCTGCTGGACGGCGGGCTCGCGGGCTGGCTGGTGCTGGGCGGGGTGTTCCTCGCCGCCGGGTACGCGATGGGCCCGGTGGCCCGCTGGGCGGCGAGCGACCGCGGCTACCAGCCGTCGGCCTCCTCGGCGTCGCCCGGCCCGGCATCGGCCGCCGCGCCGTCGACCCCCTCGCCGTCCTCCGCGGCCGTCGGGGCCACCGGCACCGAGGCGCCGTAGAGGTCGTCGTCGCCGCCGTACGGCGCTGCGCCCCCGGCGGCCCGCCGCCCGGACCGGTCGGCGAACAGGTCGTCCGGGCCTTCCTCCACCGGGTCGGCCGAGAGGTCCGGCCAGCCGTCCCGCCGTTCGTTTCCGGTCATCGCACGCTCCAACCGCCGCTGCTGCTCCGGATACGGCCGATGCTACTCCGCGAGCCGCCCGCGGAGACTCCCGCGCGGCGGCCCGCCGGGGCCGCCCGCGCGGGCCCGCGCACGGGCCCCCGTACCGGCCCCCGCGCGGGCCTGCGGAAAACGGTGGCCCCCACCCGCCGCCCGCTGGCATGCTGGCCGCGTGGAAAGACCCCAGATCTGGCTCGACTTCGCCCCTGAGCTGCACCTCTTCGTCTCCGCGCCCCGGCGGGCCGGCCGCACCGCGCTGCGCACCGACGGCACCTCCAGCCTCGGCCACGTGGTCGAGTCCCTGGGCGTCCCGCTCACCGAGGTCGGCACCCTGCTGGTGGACGGCCGCCCGGTGCCCGGCTCGTACGTCCCGGCCGACGCCGAGCACGTCAGCGTCGCCGCGGTGGCCCGGCCGCAGCCCTCGCCCGCCTCGCCGCGCTTCCTGCTGGACGTCCACCTGGGCACCCTCACCCGCCGGCTGCGCCTGCTCGGCATCGACGCCGCGTACGAGAACCCCGACATCGGGGACGCCGCGCTGGCCGCCCGCTCCGCCGCCGAACAGCGCGTCATGCTCTCGCGCGACCGCGGCCTGCTGCGCCGCCGCGAACTGTGGGCCGGCGCCTACGTCTACAGCCACCGCCCCGCCGAGCAACTGCGCGACGTGCTCTCCCGCTTCGCCCCGCCGCTCGCCCCCTGGACCCGCTGCACCACCTGCAACGGCACGCTGCGCACGGTGAGCAAGACCACGGTGCGCGAGCAGCTCCACGACGGCACCGAGCGCTCCTACGACGCCTTCGCCCAGTGCGCCGACTGCGGCCAGGCCTACTGGCGCGGCGCCCACCACGCCCGCCTGGAGTCCATCGTCACCGATGCGGTGCGCGAGTTCGGGGGCGTCTCGGGGTAGCAGGGGCGGCTTCCCTCGGGGTTGTCTCGGGGTCGGATACGGACCGCTGCGGATGGCGGGCCGTCCGGCGGGCGTGGTCTGATCGGCGGTGGGGGACGAGCCCAGGAACTCCCTTCCACGAGAGAGGCCGGGTCGTCGGATGAACGATCAGCCAGTGCACCAACCCTTCGAGAGCGCCGAGACGGCGGACGCCCCCGTGGTGACCGCCCCGGACGGCGCCGAGGTCCGCCCGCTGCTGGTCCTGGACGGGCGGGGCAGCCTTGCGGTCTTCGAACTGGCCCCCGGGCAGGTCACCCGCGCGGTGTCGCACGCCACCGTCCAGGAGCTGTGGCAGGTCGTCGCCGGCCGCGGCGAGCTGTGGCGGCGCCAGGACGGCCGGTCGGAGATCCACCGGCTCACCCCCGGCACGGCCGTGTCGATCCCGCTGGGCACCGCCTTCCAGTTCCGGGCCGATGCGGACGCCGACGGGCCGCTGCGCATCACCGCCGTCACCATGCCGCCCTGGCCGGGCACCGACACCGAGGCCCGCCCCGAGGAAGGCCCCTGGAAGGCGACCGTCCGATGAGCCGGGGGAGTACGGGCCGGGGGAGCGGGAGTCGCCCGCGGGTCCGCCGCACCGCCGCGGCCGTCGCCGCCGCGCTCACCCTGCTGGGGTTGACCGCGGCCCCGGCGGTCGCGGACACCGCCGCCACCGCACCGCACCTCCAGTCGCGCTACGTCACCATGCCCGACGGAGTCCGCCTCGCCGTCGACGTCTACCTTCCGACCGGCACGAAACCCGGCACCAAGCTGCCCACCGTCCTGGTCACCGAGCGCTACTGGCGCGCCCGGGTCCTGGCCGGTCAGCCGGGCGGTACCAGCGGCGAGGCCGAGGCCTGGAACGCCAAGGGCTACGCCTACGTCGCCGCCGACCTGCGCGGCACCGGCGCCTCCTTCGGCACCATGGCCTCCGAGCTGGGCGCCGCCGAGATCGCCGACAGCGGCCCGCTCGGCGACTGGATCGCCGCCCAGCCCTGGTCCAACAGCCGGATCGGCACCACCGGCGTCTCCTACGGCGGCGACACCGCCATGCTCGCCACCGCCCTCGCCAACCACCACATCACCGCCGCCGCACCCATCTCCTACGACTTCGACCCGTACGAGGACCTGGTCCGCCCCGGCGGCCTGCTGATCGGGCCTCGGCTCGCCCCGTACGCGCTGCTGCTGCGCATCCTGGACCAGGCCGGCGGCACCACCTGCGAGACCAGCGCGGAGACCCGGCAGCTCTGCGCGCAGGTCGGCCTCACCGGCCTGACCCCCCGTCCGGTCGACGGCCCGGACGGACCGGCCCTGCTGGCCGCCGCCCGCGCCGAGCACGCGAACAACGCCAACCTGGTCGACATGGCCCACCAGGGAGTCCACCGCGACTACCGGAACGGCCCGCAGAGTTGGACGGTCGGCAGCGTCGGCGAGCAGACCGACGCGGTCGAGGACAGCGGCGTGCCGGTGCTGACCCGGGCCGGCTGGCTGGACGCGGGGACGGCCAACGGCGTGCTGTCCCAGTTCGCCGGCCTGTCCAACTCCCAGGACGACTGGATCGGCCCGTGGAACCACGGAGCCGGCTGGCTCGCCGACCCGTTCAAGCCCGCCCGGCCGCTCACCAGGGCCGAACACGAGCAGAACGACCAGCGCGTGGTCGACTTCTTCGACCGCTACGTGCGCGACGGCGCCCGCCCCGACGGCAAGCGGCAGGTGCACTACTACACCTTCAACGAGGACGTCTGGCGCACCACCACCCGCTGGCCGGTGCCCGGCACCCGCACCCGGCCCTTCGAGCTCGGCGCGGGCAACACCCTCACCGCCGGACGGACCGCAGGGGCCCCGGCCGGCTCCGACCCGCTGCACCTGGACCCCACCGCCGGCACCGGCCCGCTCGACCGCTGGAACACCAACCTCAGCGGCTCCCAGGTGAGTTACCCCGACCGCGCGGCGGTGGACGCGAAACTTCTCAGCTACACCACCGCGCCGCTGACCGAGCCCACCAGGGTCACCGGCAACGGCAAGGTCACCCTCGACGTCACCGGCCTGGCCGGCTCGGCGAACGGCGCCCTGCACGTCTACCTGGAGGACGTCACCCCCGACGGCCGGGCCACCTATCTGACGGAGGGCCAACTCGCTCTCGCCGAAAGGGCGGTGGCCGACAGTGACGACAATCCCGACTGGCGTCGGCTGCGTACGCCGCGCAGCTATGCGGCCGAGGACGCCGAGCCCTTCCCGCAGGGGCGGGCGCAGCGGGTGGTGATCGACCTCCAGCCGGTCTCGGTGCTCTTCGAGCCCGGCGAGCGGATCCGGCTCACCGTGGCCGCCGCCAACCCCGACTCCTTCGAGCTGCTCCCGGCCGACGGCCGGGCGGATTACCGGATCGGCTACGGCGGCGAGCGCGGCTCGGTGCTGGAACTGCCCGTGGTGCGCGGGCAGTTGCCCTGATCAGCGGGTGCGCAGGCCGAGGGTCCAGACGTGCGAGCTGTAGCTGCCCATCCGGGTCGGGTGGCGTTCGACCAGCGTCGCGGTCAGGCCCTCGGTCGTCCGCCGCAGCGAACCGGTGAAGCGGTGCTGCTCCTCCGGGGCGAGCGGGAGCAGTTCGGCCAGCACGGCGTCGTCCAGCTCCCGCCCGACGGCGCGCAGCACCCCCGCGTCCAGCACCAGCAGGGTGCCGTCGGGCAGCACCAGCGGTTCCGGGGCCAGCGCGCCGCGCAGCGGCGGGCCGGGCTCGACCACCCCGCCGGGCAGCAGCCGCACCACCCGGCTCCCGGTGGGGTGGCGGCGGTCCGTCTCGACCACCCGCAGGCCGGTGCCGACCACGTAGTGGCCGTAGCTGTGCCAGCTGTCGACCACGGCGCCGTCCCGGTCGTGGGCCCGGGTGTCGAAGGCGCCGTAGCCCTCCAGTCCCAGCACGAAGCGCCCGTCGTCGAGGGCTGCGCCGCGCTCGCCGCGCAGCTCGGCGACCAGCGTGCCGTCGGCGAGGTCCAGCAGCAGGGCTGGGCCGAGGTGGCCCCAGGCGGTGTACTCGAAGGAGCTGGTGGTGACCAGTACCCGGTCGGCGGAGAGGTGTGCCGCGTTCGGCCGCCCCGGGCAGGGCCGCCGCCAGCGGACCCCGCCGCCGGCGTCGACGCAGCTGAGCTCGCCGTCCCCGCCGTGCACCGCCCACCCGTCCCGCCGCGCCAGCGGCCCCGCCGGGCGTCCCTGCGGACGGCCGCCGGGCTCGTGACGGTGGTCCATGACCGTGACCTGCCAGCTCCCCATGGTGCGGATGCTATCGGCTGGGCCCGAACGAGGGGTGTCGTTTCGGTAGCTGCTCACGGCGCCCTGACGGCGGACAATCTCCTCAGGAGCGCAGGAGGAGGCGACGGTGGAGTTCCCGGAGCAGGCGGAGTTCGAGGTGATGATCGAGATCCCCCAGGGATCGCGCAACAAGTACGTGATGGACTTCGACGCGGGCCGGATCCGCCTGGACCGCACCCTGTTCACCGCCACCCGCTACCCCGCCGACTACGGCTACGTCGAGGGCACCCTGGGCGGCGACGGCGAGCCGCTGGACGCCCTGGTCCTCGGCCGCGAACCCGCCGTCCCCGGCTGCCTGTCGACCTGCCGGGCGGTCGGCATGTGGGTGATGCGCGACGAACGCGGCCCCGACCAGAAGGTCCTCTGCGTCCCGGCCCGCGACCCCCGTTACGCCGAGCTGCGGGACATCGGCGACCTGCCCGAGTTCGACCTGCTGGAGATCACCCACTTCTTCCAGGTCTACAAGGACCTGGAACGCGGCAAGTCGGTCGAGGGCTCCCACTGGGCCGACCGCGCCGCCGCCTACGCCGAGATCGCCGAATCCCGCACCCGCGCCTCGGGCACCCGCTTCGCCTACCCGGCGTAGGCCGGGTCCGGTCCGGTCCGGCGCCTGCGCCGGGACCGGACCGGGGGGAGTGGTCGTTCAGGGCCCGACCGGATTCCGCAGCTCAGAGCCGGGCGCTGCTCAGGATCGCGCGGACCTCGGCGGCGATGGCCGCCTCGTTGTGCTCGAACTCCGGTGAGGTGACGCGGTCCTGCCGGCCCGGCAAGCCGGTGAGGACCGGGGTGTGGAGGTGGCCGCCGGGCAGCTCGGGGTCGAGCTCGAGGCGGAGGCGGTTGGAGCGGTAGGCGACCTCGTTGGAGAGGTAGCCCCCGCCGCCCCCGGCGACGGCGCGGGAGCCGGGGGTGGGGCCGTCGGGGCGGACGACCGGGCCGGTGGCGCCCGCGGGGATCTCGGTGACGGGGGTGTTGAGCAGCACGGGGTAGGGCTGCTGGACGGCCGTCATGGCGTCGGTGGGCAGGGTGGTGCGGATGAACTGCGGGCCGTCGCCGAGGCCCGGCGCGTCCACCGGGTGCTCCCAGGTGCCGCCGGAGAGCGCGGCGAGGTTGTCGGTGGCCGGGTCGGCGGAGCGGGCGCGGCCGGCCCAGGCCTCCAGGGTGAACGTGCCGGGGTAGCCCTGGCTGATGCTGGTGATCAGGTCGGCGGACTGCGGGCCGCCCGGCTCCAGGTGGGGGCCGAAGGCGCGTTCCACGATGCCCTCGTCGAAGTCGCGGTAGCGCACCGGCAGGACGACGGCCCGCACCTCGGCGGTGCTGCCGTCGGCGAGGGTGATCCGCTGTCCGTGCAGTTGCAGGACGGCGGCGCCGGAGGGGTTGGCGCGGCGCGGCTCGGTGTCCAGGCCGTACGGGTCGAAGCCGCTGATGAAGATCCGGTGCGGGCCGGAGCCGGATCCGTCGGCGAAGCCGTCCTCGAGGCCGCGCGAGGCGTCCTCGAAGCAGGCCCGAAGTTCGGCGTGGTCGACCTCGAACCCGGGCTGCCAGCGGGCGAGTTGTACGGTCATGGCGAGCCGGGCCCAGTACAGCGGGCGGTCGTCGAGGGCGGGCAGCTCGCCGGCGGGCCGGCGGCCCTGGGCGCGGTCGAGGCCGGCCTGCCAGAGCTTGCGGCCCCAGACGTCCACGATCCGCTGGGCGCGGTGGGCGGTGCGGGCGGAGCACAGGGCGGCGGGGAAGCCGTGGAGCAGGTCGGCGAGGCCGGAGCGTTCGGTGAACGCGGTGGTCCGGGCGTCCTGGAGGCGGGCCTGTTCGGCGTCCAGCGGGGCGGTGGCGACGGTCCGGCAGCCGGCCGGTGCGGCCTGGGCCGCGGCGGCGGGGGCGAGCAGCGCGGCGAGGGCGCCGGCGAGCGCGGTCAGTGCGGCGGTGGCGCGGCGGGCACGGCGGGTACTTGTCATGGCCACTGACAGTAGGCGGCGGGCTGGGACCCCGCCAGGGTGCCTGCGCCGTACCCGCGGGCCGAGCGGGTGACACCCGTGCCCGGCCGTGCCGCCCTCCGGCCGAGCAGCTGCGCCACCGCCCCGCCCTGTGGGCCCGTGGCCTGCTCGAACTCCCCGCCCCGCTCCGGTCGGACGGGCGGGAACCGGCGTGGGCTCTACTGCGTTGTCGTGGTCGAACAGCGTGATTCGGACGGTGGTGGAGGAAACCCCATGAGTGTGGCCCTGACGAAGGGTGGCAACGTCTCCCTGAACCGGCAGGCGCCCGGCGTGCGGTCCGTCCGGGTCTGCCTCGGCTGGACGGCCGGAGCCGGGTACGACCTGGACGCCAGCGCGCTGCTGTGCGGCCCCTCCGGGAAGGTCCTCACGGACCAGCACTTCGTCTTCTTCAACAACCTGCGGAGCCCGGACGGCGCGGTGCGCCACCTCGGCTCCGACGGGGGCGGCGAGGACGCGGAGCGGATCGAGGTCCGGCTCGGGGACGTCTCGGCGGAGGTGCAGAAGGTCGTCTTCGCGGTGGCGGTCTACGACGCGGCGCAGCGGCGGCAGACCTTCGGGCAGGTGCGCCGCGCCTACGTGCGGGTGGTCGACGCGGACGCCGGCACCGAGGTGGCCCGCTACGACGTGACGCCCGAGACCGGCAGCGAGACGGCCATGGTGTTCGGCGAGCTCTACCGCAACGGCGCGGACTGGAAGTTCCGCGCGGTCGGGCAGGGTTACGCCTCGGGGCTCGCGGGCATCGCCACCGACTTCGGGGTCGACGTCCTGCAGCCCGCGCCGGCCGCTCCGGCTCCTGCTCCGGTGCCTGTGCCCGTCGCGCCCGTGGTGCCGCCCGTCGTGCCCGCTGTTCCGAAGACCCAGCCAGCTACAGGGAGTTCACCCGTGACGTGTTTCTTCGACCCCACCCACGGCATCGGTTCGGCCGTGGTGCTGTGGCAGCCGCAGTGGGGCGTGCCGCGCCAGGTCGAGACCTGCGCCGCCTGCGCCCAGCGGGTGCAGACCACCGTCCCGCCGTTCTACACCCCGCCGCAGGCCGGCTACCCGCAGGCCGGCTACCCGCAGCAGGCCCAGCCGCACGTGCCGGCCCAGCAGCAGGAGCAGGGCGGCCGCCGCTTCGGCACCGGCGCGCTGCTCGGCGCGGGCGCGGCGGGCCTGGTCGGCGGTGTGCTGCTCAACGAGGCGCTGAGCGACGACGAACCGCACGTGGTCGTCAACAACTACTACGAGGACGACGACTCCTTCTTCTAGGCCCGTCGGTCAGTAGCCCCGGCGCCCCCTTGCTCAGCCGGTGCGGTGCAGGTCGCACTGCTGCTGGATGGCCGAGGGGGCGTCGCTGCTGACGATGGCGACCTTCGGTACCGGGCCGGTGGTGGGGGCGTCCTCGGTGGTGCAGACGAGCTGCTGGATGGCCGGGGCGGACAGCGAGGCGGCGGGCCAGGAGAGCCGCAGGGTGACCACGCCGGGGGTGGCGGTGGTCTGGACCCGGCCGTCCTTGGGCAGGTCGCTGTACAGCCCGGCGCGCCGTTCGGCCGGGTCGGGCCCGGCCAGCAGGGTGTCCAGGGTCTGCTGGAGGTCCTCGCGCCGGGCGGTCGGCCGGATGGCGGACCGGATGCCGTGCTGGTCGAGGAAGTAGAGCCGGGTGCCCGGTTGGACGCCGGTGGCCGGCCCGCCGTTGCGGACGGCTCCGGTGGTGGAGATCGAGCAGCCGCTGGCCAGCAGCAGGACGGCGGCCAGCGGGACGAGTCGGCGGCGGACGGTCACTCCTCCTCCTCTCCGTCCAGCCCGTGGGGCAGGACGAGGGTGAACACGGCTCCGCCGTCCGGCACGTTGGCGGCCTCGATGACCCCGCCGTGCAGCCGGGCGTTCTCCTGGGCGATGGCCAGGCCCAGCCCGCTGCCCTCGGAGCGGGCCCGGGACTTGTCGGCCTTGTAGAACCGGTCGAACAGGTGCGGGAGTTCGGCGGGCGGGATGCCCGGACCGGAGTCGGTGACGGTGAGCACCAGCTCGTTCTCGCCGCCGCGCAGGGCGAGGTGCACCGGCGGGCGGCCGTGCCGCAGGGCGTTGCCGACCAGGTTGGCGACGATGACGTCGAAGCGGCGCGGGTCGAGCCGGACGGGCAGGGCGGCGGGCAGGTCGAGGTCGACCCGCTCGCCCCAGCCGCGCAGGTCGAGGGTCTCGCGCACGGCGATGGCGGCGTCGACCCTCTCGCTGCGCAGCGGGGCGGCGCCGGCGTCCAGGCGGGAGATCTCGATCAGGTCGTTGACCAGCCGGGTCAGCCGCACGGTCTCGTTGCTGATCATCCGCAGGGCGGTGGCGGTGTCGGCGGGGAGCTGTTCGGCGTCCTCGTCGAGGATGTCGGTGACGGCGAGCATCGCGGCCAGCGGGGTGCGCAGTTCGTGGGAGACGTCGGCGGCGAAGCGCCGGCCCTGGGACTCGACGGCGCGCAGTTCCTCGATGGTGCCCTGGAGGGTGCGGGCGGTGTGGTTGAAGGTCTTGGAGAGCTGGGCGAGTTCGTCGTGCCCGGTGACGGTCAGCCGGGTGTCCAGTTTGCCTTGGGCGAGGGCGCGGGCGGCGTCGCCGAGCGCCCGGACCGGCCGCAGTACCTGGCGGGCGGCCAGCAGGGCGAGCCCGGCGGCCAGGATCGCGGCGAACGCCCCGGCCCCGGCGGCACCGGCCAGCAGGGCGTCGGCGGCGCTCTGCTCGCGGTCGAGGGGCAGCAGGGCGAAGACGGTGAGCCCGGAGGGGCCGGCGGACGGTCCGCCCGGCGCGTAGGTGACCGGGACGCCGACGGCGAGCCAGGGGTGGCCGTCGGCGGCGAAGCGCTGGAACGCGGCGTGGCCGGAGTCCACGGTGCGCTGCAGGGCGGGCGGGACGGCCACGGGCTGGGTCCAGGCCGAGCGCTCGGTACCGTAGGCGGCCAGCACCCGCCAGTCGCGGAACCCGCCGGTGCCCGACAACTGGGCCGCCAGGCGGTCGAGTTCGCCCTGGGTGGGCGGGAAGGGCAGGGCCGGGGCGAGGACGTCGACGCGGCGGCGCAGCTCGTCCAGGGCGGTGTCCTTGGTCAGGTCGAGGGTGGAGGTGGTGGCGGCCCGGTAGGTGAGCGCGGCGGTGGCCAGGGCGCTCAGGGCGGCGACGGCGACGAAGGCGACCAGCAGGCGCGGCCGCAGCCCGGCGACGGCGCGGCGCAGCCGGACCAGCCGGCGCCGGTGCGGGGCCGGTCGTGGGGGCGGGCCGTCGGACGCTCGGGGTGCGGGTGCGGGTGCCGGTACGGGTCCCGGGGCGGCGCTCACCGCGGCTCGAAGCGGCAGTCGAGGCCGCAGCCGCAGCCGCAGCCGGGGCCGCGGCGCGGGCCGGGCGCCGGGGCCTCGGGTGCGGAGTCGTCGTCGAACAGGGGTAGCCGTGCCATGGGAGCCAGTATCGGGGGTTGACCTGGGGGAATGCGCCACCGGGGCGGGTCGGGGGCGGGTTGTTGCCAAACGCTGATACATCGCGCACAGACTGCGCAAGCGCGCGCGTCAGTCGATGACCACCGCCATCTGCCCGTAGGTGGCGTAGCCGTCGGCGAAGTCCTCCTCGGCGACGATCGTCCGGCCGCGGGCGGGGTCGTTGAGCGACACCCTGCCGTCGCTGAACCCGGTGACCACGACGGTGTGTTCGGCGGGCCCCGCGTACCGGACGCTCCGGCCGTCGTAGGCCGTGTAGGTGGTGCTCCTGAGGTGCCGCCAGAGGTAGTCCACCCAGACGATCGCGGAGTGTCCGGCCGCCAGCTCGTCCTTGAGCTGCTGGACGGAGACGCCCGGGCCGTCCCGGCGCACGGTGAGCCCGTACGAGCGGGCGGCCGCGGCCACGGGCGGGGAGTAGACGCCGAACCCGGTGCCGGCCGTCTCCGAGCCGTCCGGGTCGCCGACGAAGGCTTCGTAGGGGTCGCCGGACAGCGGGCCGGAGTGGCCGAACTCGTGGTGCACCCGGTCGACGCCGATCCGGTCGAGGATCTGCTGGTCGTCGGCCGTCACGCCCCGCGCGGCGAGGAGCATGCGCAGCGCGGCCGCCTCGCAGTCGTTGGCGAGCTGCTGGTCGTAGTAGGGGACGGAGGCGGCGGCGGGGGCAGACGGCGCGGCGGGGGCGGACGGCGCGGCCGGGGCGGCGCCGGTGACCGCCGCCAGGGTCGCGGCGGTCAGGAGGGCGAGCCAGGTCGCCCGTACGCGTGAGGTGGTCGTCATGGCCATGACGCTACGAAGGGTTGTTGCGCTCCGCAGCCGCTGGGCGGCGATCAGGTGACGGAGCGTCCGGCCCGCGCTCCGGCCCGGCTCCGTCGGCGCTCAGCCCGTCCGCCGCCGGTACGCCCCGGCCCGGGCGGCGGCCTCGGCGGCTGCCGCGGCGCGGTCGGCGGCGGCTTCGTCGAGCGGTTCGGCGGTGGTGAGCATCCGGTAGTAGAGCGGCGCCGAGACGGCCCGGATCACCTCGAACGGGTCGGTGTCGGCCGGGAGTTCGCCGCGCTCCACGGCCTCGGTGACGCACGGCGCCCACTCCTCGACCCGGCGCCGGTAGAAGTGGCGCAGGGCCTCGGCGGTGCCGGGGTCGCCGTTGGCGGCGACCAGGACGGCGCGGAACAGCGCGCCCTGCCGGGGGTCGGCCAGGGTGCGCCGGACCAGCCGGGCGTTGGCCCGGAGGTCCTCGGTGAGCGAGCCGCTGCGGGTGCGCGGGAGCGACTGCTCGGCCATGTCGGCGAGCAGGTCGGCGACCAGGGCGGTGGTGCTGCCCCAGCGGCGGTAGACGGTGGTGCGGCCGACCTCGGCCCGCTGGGCCAGCTCGCCGAGGTCGAGGCCGCCGAAGCCGTGCTCGACCAGGGCGTCCTCGGCGGCCCGCAGGACGGCGGTGCGGACCCGGGCGGTGCGGCCGCCGGGGCGGACGGTGCCGGGCGTGGAGGGTTCCTCCGGGGAGGGCTCGGTGGCCATTAACGGGATTCCTGTTCCGTTAGTCGAGTGGAGTCTGCTAGCTTCAGAACATACTAACGGAATGGGAGTCCCATTAGTGGCTCCGAGGGGAGAACTGTCATGACAACCGCCACGGCACCCGCCGGCATGGAGTACCGCCGGCTCGGCGCCTCCGGACTCAAGGTCCCCGCTCTCAGCCTCGGCACCGGCACCTTCGGCGGCCGCGGCCCGCTGTTCGGGGCCTGGGGCAGCACCGACGTCCAGCAGGCCCGCCGCCTGCTCGACATCGCCATCGACGCCGGGGTCACCCTCTTCGACACCGCCGACGTCTACTCCGACGGCGCCGCCGAGGAGGTGCTCGGACAGGCCCTGCGCGGGCGCCGCGACCAGGTGCTGATCTCCACCAAGGCCGGCCTGCCGCTCGGCGACGGCCCCCAGGACGCCGGCACCTCCCGGGCCCGGCTGGTCCGCTCCGTCGAGGACGCGCTGCGCCGCCTCGGCACCCACCACCTCGACCTCTTCCAACTGCACGCCTACGACGCCGCCACCCCGATCGAGGAGGTGCTGGCCACCCTGGAGGACCTGGTCCGCGCGGGCAAGATCCGCTACACCGGCGTCTCCAACTTCTCCGGCTGGCAGCTGATGAAGTCCCTGGACCTGGCCGAGCGCCACGGCCGCCCCCGCTACGCCGCCCACCAGGTCTACTACTCCCTGGTCGGCCGCGACTACGAGTGGGAGCTGATGCCGCTCGCCGAACAGGAGGGCGTCGGTGCCCTGGTGTGGAGCCCGCTCGGCTGGGGCCGGCTCACCGGCCGGATCCGGCGCGGACAGCCGCTCCCGGCCGGCAGCCGCCTGCACGACACCGCCGACTTCGGCCCGCCGGTCGACCAGGACCTGCTGTACCGGGTGGTCGACGCCCTGGACGAGGTCGCCGCCGAGACCGGCCGCAGCGTCCCCCAGGTCGCCATCAACTGGCTGCTGCGCCGCCCGACCGTCTCGTCCGTCATCATCGGCGCCCGCAACGAGGAGCAGCTGCGCCAGAACCTCGGCGCCGTCGGCTGGTCGCTCACCCCGGACCAGGTCGCCCGCCTGGACGCCGCCAGCGCCCGCACCGCGCCGTACCCGTACTTCCCCTACCGCCGCCAGGAGGCCTTCGCCCGCCTCAATCCGCCGCTCGCGGGCTGAGCCTCCCGGCCGCGCCCAGCCCGCCCGGACCGACCCGCCGTACTGTGCTCAGCCCAGCAGCTCGGCGGTCTCGAGGCAGGCGGCGATCGCGGGCCGGTGGGCCGTGCCCTGGCGGACCGCGGTCTCGATCGTGCGGGTGAGCGTGCCGTCCGACACCGGCCGTACGGTCAGCGTCGGCGGGAGGCGGTCGGTGGCGATCCGGGGGATGAGGACGGTGTGGCCGCCGCTCGCGGCGAGGGCGGCCATGGCGGCGAAGTCGGTGCAGGTGTGCCGCACCCGCGGGGTGAAGCCGGCCGACCGGCAGGCCTGGAGGACGGCGTCCCCGCAGGGGGTCTGCGGCGGCGCGGTGATCCACGAGGTGTCCGCGAGCTCCCGCAGGTCGACCGGTGGCCCGGCGGGGTCGGCGGCCGGGTGGTCGGCGCGCAGGACCGCGACCAGCGGATCGGTCCGCAGGGTGCGGGTCTCGATGGCGGGGTGCCGGGGCGCGGCGAGGCCGGTGTGGGCGAGGTTGGCGTAGCGGTAGACGAGCGCGACGTCGGCGCGGCGCTGGAGCAGCAGCCGTACGGCGGTCTCGGGTTCGGCCTCGGTGATGTGCACCCGCAGGCCCCGGTGGGCGCGTTCCAGGGCCTCGCCGAGCGGGGCGGCCACCGGGACCAGGGCGCTCGGGAAGCAGGCGAGGCGGACCGGGCCGGTCGGCTCCCCGGCGCCGGTGTGCAGGCGCTCCCGGGCCTGTTCGAGCGCCGCGAGCACCGCCCCGGTGTCCTCGGCCAGCCGGTGCCCGGCCGCGGTGAGGTGCACGGAACGCCCGGTGCGTTCCAGCAGGGCGCTGCCGGTCTCCTCCTCCAGCAGCCGCAGCTGCTGGGAGACGGCGGAGGGTGTGACGCGGTGGAGTTCGGCCACGGCGGTCACCGTGCCGTGCGCCTCCAGGTCGCGCAGGAGGACGAGCCGTCGGACATCGAGCATCAGTCCAGCTTAACGACCTGCTGTAGGAGATGTAGCTGGACGCGGGGGCGTGCGGACGGCGAACCTGACTGCCCCAGCCCCAGTCCTCGAACAGTGCGGGAGTGTCTTCGTGCGTGCCACCGTCATCCACGGTCCCAACGACATCCGGATCGAGGAGGTGCCCGACCCGGTGGTCCGGCGGCCGACCGACGCGGTGGTGCGGGTGGTCGACGCCTGCATCTGCGGCAGCGACCTGTGGGCGTACCGGGGCGTCGCGCCCCGGGTCGCCGGGCAGCGGATCGGCCACGAGTTCCTCGGCATCGTCGAGGAGGTCGGCGCCGAGGTGACCGGCTTCCGGCCGGGCGACTTCGTGCTCGCCCCGTTCGTCTGGTCGGACGGCACCTGCGAGTTCTGCCGCGAGGGCCTGCACACCTCCTGCCCCGAGGGCGGCATCTGGGGCCAGGTCGGCTCGGACGGCGGCCAGGGCGAGGCCGTCCGGGTGCCGTTCGCCGACGGCACCCTGGTGGGACTGCCCCGGGAGGCGGCCGGCGAGGAGAAGCTGCTGCCCGGCCTGCTCGCGCTCTCCGACGTGATGAGCACCGGCCACCACGCCGCGGTCTCCGCCCGGGTCAGGCCCGGTGCCACGGTGGCGGTGGTCGGCGACGGCGCGGTCGGACTGTGCGGCGTGCTCGCCGCGCACCGGCTGGGCGCCGGACGGATCATCGCGCTCGGCCGCCACGAGCGGCGTACCGCGATCGCCCGTGGCTTCGGTGCCACCGACGTCGTCGCCGAGCGCGGCGAGGCCGCGGTCGAGGCGGTCCGGGAGCTGACCGGCGGCCTGGGGGCGCACGCCGTGCTGGAGGCCGTCGGCACCGCGGAGTCCCTGCGCACCGCCGTCTCCATCGCCCGCGACGGCGGGGCGGTCGGCTATGTCGGCGTGCCGCACGGCGGCTCCGCCGGGGTGGACATCTCCCAGATGTTCGACCGGAACGTCACCCTGGCCGGCGGCGTCGCCCCGGCCCGTGCCTACATCCCCGAGCTGCTGCCCGACGTCCTCTCCGGCGCCATCGACCCCGGCGCGGTCTTCGACCGCACCGTGGACCTGGACGGCGTCCCCGACGGCTACCGCGCGATGCACGAGCGCACGGCCCTCAAGGTCCGCATCGCGCTCTGACCGCGGGCTTCGTGGCGGGGTCACGGCAGCCGCGTGCGCCCGGCGGCTCACCGGAACCCCGTCCCGGGCCGCCGGGGCCCGTCTCGGCTCCGGGCGGGGCGGCGGCTCAGTGGTGCTCGGAGCGCTCGGCGGTGTGGCCGCCGGCGGTGGTGGCGGGGGCCTCGGCGAGGGTGCCGGTGGGGGCCGAGGTGTGCTGGGCGTAGCCGGCCCCGACGGACAGGAGGGCGGCGGCGGCGATCAGGAGGGCGGATATCCGGCGGATCATCAGGGTCCGATCGGCTGAGATGGATTCTGGTCGCTGAAGCATGACACACCCGCAGCCGGTGGCCCAGGGTTCGGCCTCGGTCTCAGGCCGCCCACCGCCGCTCCAGCAGGGAACCGATCTCCCCTGCGGCGGCGCCGAGTTCGGCGAGGAAGGCGCGCAGCGCCGGATTGCGGTTGGCGGCCCGGACGGCCACCCCGATCCGGCGGTGCAGCCGGGGGTGGTCCAGTCGGCAGACGTGCACCCCGGCGTCGTCGGCCAGGCCGAGCGCCGGGACCAGCGCCACGCCCATCCCGGCCCGGGCGAGGTTGACGGTGACCTGGTAGTGGTCGCTGCGGCAGCGCACCCGGGGGCGGAACCCCTCGGCCGCGCAGGCGCGTTCGAGCACCGGCTCGCCGTGGCCGCCGCCATGGGTGCCGATCCAGCTCTCGCCCGCCAGCTCACCCAGCCGCACCACCGGGCGCCGCCCCAACCGGTGCCGCGGCGGCAGCACGATCAGCGGCGGCTCCTCGAAGAACATCCGCACCTCCACCGCCGCCTCCCGGCACCACGGGTCCAGCGGGTGCTCGAAGACCACGGCCGCGTCCAGCCGGCCCGCCTCCAGGGCGGGCACCAGCTCGTGCGGCTGGCCCATCACCAACTCCAGCTCCACCAAGGGGTGTTGTGCCGCGAACCCGGACAGCGCCCGGGGCAGCAGGTCCAGCCCGGCCGAGCCGAAGAACCCGACCCGCAGCACCCCGGCCGTCGCCTCCGCGTGCGCCCGCAGGTCGTCCCGGGCGGCGGCCATCAGGTCGGCGATCGCCTGGGCGTGCTCGGCCAGCCGGACGCCGGCGGCCGTCAGGCGCAGCGACTGCGGCGCCCGTTCCACCAGGGCGACCCCCAACTCTTTCTCCAGCCGCGCCAGTTGATGGGAGGCGGCGGAGGGGCTCAGGTGCAGCGCCTGCGCCGCGGCCACGATGGTGCCGCGACGGGCGATCTCCAGCAGGACGAGCAGGCGGGCGCTGTTCAGCATCGGCCCAGAGTAGGTTCCGGTCCGGGGCGGGGTTCAAGCGCCCCGTTGCGCGGTCGCCGGCTCCGAGGTCGCCAGATCCGGGGCCGCCGGATCCGGGGCCGAACGCTGCGGGCCCTCGCCCGCCACGTCGAGGCGCAGCAGGTCGTACTCGGTCTCCCGGCGCACCACCAGCCGGGCCCGGCCGTCGCGGACGAAGACCACGGCGGGCCGCGGCAGCTTGTTGTAGTTGGAGGCCATCGCGTAGCCGTAGGCGCCGGTGACCGGGGTGGCCAGCAGGTCGCCCACCCGCAGGTCGTCGGGCAGGGCCGCGTCGTCGATGATCACGTCGCCGCTCTCGCAGTGCTTGCCGACCAGCCGGGCGCGCTGCGGGCGGGGTGCCTCGGGGCGGCGCGGCAGGAAGGCCTCGTACCGGGCGCCGTACAGCGCGGGGCGGAGGTTGTCGCTCATTCCGCCGTCCACGCTGACGTACGTGCGCACGTCCGGGATCCGCTTGACGGTGCCGACCCGGTACAGCGTCAGCCCGGCCCGGGCGGCGATCGAGCGGCCCGGCTCCACACCGACCCGGCCCGTCCAGCCCGCTCCGCGGACCGCCGCGCGGACCCGCTCCGCCCAGACGGCGAAGGACGGGGCCTGCTGCCCGCCCACGTAGGCCGCGCCCAGGCCGCCGCCCACGGTCAGTCCGGTGACGGCGCCGCCGACCCCGATCCCGGCCGCGCTCCCGACCGCGAAGCGGGCCACCGTCGCTGCCCCGTCGGCCAGTTCGGCCGGGTCGAGGACCTGGGAGCCGACGTGCGCGTGCACCCCTTCCAGCCGGACGGCCGAGGAGGCGGCGGCGCGGCGCACCGCGGCCGCGGCGGCGCCGTCGGCCAGGCCGAAGCCGAACTTGGAGTCGTGGCCGCCGGTCCGGATCGCCTCGTGGGCGCCGGCCGCGACACCGGGCGCCACCCGCAGCCGGATCCGGGCCGGCGGCAGGCCCTCCACGTGGTGCAGCCGCTCGATCCGCTCCAGTTCGTCGAAGCTGTCCACCACGATGTGGTGCAGCCCCGCGGTCATCGCGGTGCGCAGTTCGGCGTCGTCCTTGTTGTTGCCGTGCAGCACGATGCGGTCCGGCTCCACCCCGGCGTACAGCGCGGTGCGCAGCTCGCCGCCGGAGGCGACGTCCAGCAGCAGGCCCTCGTCGGCGACGAGCCGGGCCATCGCGGTGCAGAGGAAGGCCTTGGCGGCGTAGGCCACGTTGCCCGGGCCGAAGGCGGCCACCGCCTCCCGGCAGCGGCTGCGCAGGTGCTCCTCGTCGTAGACGAAGAGGGGGGTGCCGTGCTGACGGGCGACCTGTTCGAGCAGGACGCCGCCCACCGCCAGGCCCTCGGGCCGGATCTCGGCGGTGAGCGGCAGCAGCCCCGGCTCGACGGGCGCGCCGGCGGGCGAACCGAGGCCGGAGTCAAGGCGGGAGTCGGCAGGGGAGTCGGCAGGGGAGTCGGGTCGGGCGTCGACGGGCGGCAGGGCGGGCGACACAGGGGACACGGCGTTTCCTCCTGGGCGGGTTGATTCGCCCGCCCATCCTCCGACCGGGGGGAGGGGCCGAGAAAGCGCATTCTTCCGGCGCTGAGCCGTACCTCCGTCGATGCTGCCGCTACTCCGCGGGCTGGGGTGCCGTCTCGCAGCGCTTGGTGTACGGCAGGAGGCCGGTGAGTGCGATTCTGAGCAGTGCCCGCAGTTCGACGTGGAGCGGTACCGATTCGGCGGTGGCCCGGCTCCATCGGTAGAGGAGCCCCAGGTAGGCGTCCCGGAGCATGTTGCCCGCCATCACCGGATCGATGTCGCAGGCCACGTCGCCCCGCTCCCGGCCCGCGGAGATGACCTGGACGAAGACGTGACCGGCGTATTCGGGCTCCTCCTGGAGCGGCTGGCCCGACTTGACCCAGGCGGCCAGCATGACCTGGGTGAGGTTGCGCTCCGCCTCGTTGAAGTCGGCGAGCGCGGACATGCACCGCTCCAACTGGATGATGGTGCCGTCCTCCGTGTGCGTCAGGGACTTCTCCATGAACTCCTGGAGCCTGTCCTGGCGCTGCTGCGCCCAGGTGGTGACGAGGTCGTCCTTGCGCTGGAAGTGGTTGAAGAAGGTTCCCCGGGCGACGTCGGCGCGTTCGGTGATCTGGTCGATGGTGGTGTGTTCGTAGCCCTGCTCTGCGAAGAGTTCCAGTGCGGACGAGTACAGGCGATCGTGCACGCGCTGCTTGCTCCGCTCCCGTCGGCCGGGGGCACGTACGTCCTGGGTTTCCTGAGTGGTCATCGTTTCTCTCTTCTCAGCTCATCGAGTCATCTCCGTGGCGCTCCCCCGAAATCCGACGACAGCGCGCTTGTCGGCGCGTCACAAGGCCCGTGTCCGCGGTGACACTTCTTTGTACCGTAGTGCACGAATGCATCTCAGTGCTAGTTGTTGGACGGACTTCGAGTGCGGACAAGGGAACGGCCGCACCGCGCAGGACGCGGTGCGGCCGTTCGCGGGGCCGGGCCCGGCGGTCAGCTCCGGGCGGTCGCCAGGAGGGCCGCGATGGCGGCCGTGCTCTCGTCGCCCAGCAGTCGGCTGGTCGGCACCTCCACCCCGAGGTCCTGTCTGAGGCTGCGGTTGAGCTGGACCGCCATGAGCGAGTCGAGGCCCAGGTCGCGCAGCGGCCGTTGCAGGTCGACCCGGTCGACGGTGGTGCCGAGGACCGTCGCCGCGTGAGCGAGCAGCCGATCCGTCGGCAGGTGCGGACCGGCCGACGGCACGCCCCCGGGCGCGCCGGGGTGCGCCCGCTCGACGGGCCGGCGCGCGGCCGGGGCCGCACCTGCCGCGTCCCGTCGGGCCGCCGCGTCCCGTCCCGCCGCGTCGGCCCGGGCGGGCTGCCGGAGCAGGCCGATGCCCTGGAACTCGGCGAGCAGGTGGTTGTCCGCGGTGGTCAGGACCACGTCGCAGCGCGCGCTCCGCCCGTCGGCCCCGGGCGTGAACCGGGCCACGCACCAGACCTCCCCGGCGGGCGCCCCGGCCAGCCGGACGCGCTCGAAGGAGAGCGGCAGGTACGCCCACGCCGGATCGTCCGCGGAGGCGCAGTGCGGCCAGGCCCCGAGCATGGCCAGCAGCCCGGACTCCAGGGCCGCGCCGACCGTGCCGGCGGGCAGCTGCAGTCGGGCCACCGCCTCGCCGTCCCGCCGCCACAACTGGCGTACCGCCTGCAGCTCGTGGGGCACGGAGTACCCGTGCACCTCGGCCCTGCGATAGAACTCGGGGCCCGGGACGAACTCCCCGCACCGCGTCAGCACGATGTCCAGCGGCACGGCCGAGGTGTCCGCCGGGCGGGGGCGCGGACCGGTCGAGGTGCTCGCGGCCTCCACCCACGCCGTCCCGGTCACGCACGGGACCGGGGCGCCGGACCGGCCGCAGAACGCGTCGACCCGGAAGCCGAACTCCCCGTCACCGTCCTCCCCGTCGCCTGCTCTCCCGTCACCGCCCGTCCCGTCCAGGGTGATGGCCAGGGTGGTCTCCGCCGCCTCCGTCAGGCGCGGCAGGTCGTCGCCGATGCGTACGTCCCGCAGTTCCACCGGCCCCTCGCCGACGAGGTCGCGCAGGGTGTCGCTGACAGCCTCCAGGTACAGCACCGGCGGTACGAGGGCCGCACCGCGTACCGTGACCCCCGGGCCCGACGCGGTGACTCCGAGCCTGGACAGCCGGATCCGGCGTTCCCGGCGTTCCCGGCGTTCCTGGCGGACCCACGGTGCCACCGGAGGCGCCGGCAGGGTGGGCGTGGGTTCGGCGCGGTGCTCCTCCAGGTCCCAGGGGTACAGCGGCAACGGCACCCGGGTGCTGTCGTCGCCGTACCACCGCCGCCAGTCGACGGCGGCTCCGAGGCCGAAGACGCGGCCGAGGGCACGGGCGATCGTCGCCGGTCCGCTCTGCTGCCGGGCCAGGGTGGTGACCACGGTGGGCGGCAGCCCGGCGTCGCGCTGCACGTCCTCGATCGCCTGGCTGAGCACGGGATGCGGGCCGACCTCCAGGAGGACCACGTTCCGCTCCTCGGTGACCCGTCGCACCGAGTCGGCGAAGCGCACCGGCTCCCGCACGTTCTCCACCCAGTAGGCCGCGTCGAGGACGGCCCCCTCCACGGGAGCGCACCGGGTGGTGGAGAACATCGGCGTGTCGGGTGCGGTCGGCTCCAGGGACGCGAGCCGCGCCAGCAGCTCGTCCCGGATCTCGTCCATCACCGGGGAGTGGGAGGCGACGTTGACCTTGACGGCGCGGCACAGGACCTGACGCCGGTCCAGCTCGCCGGCGATCTTCTCCAGGACACCGGCGTCGCCGGCCAGCACGGTGGAGCGGGGGGAGTTCTCCACCGCCACGCGGACCTTGTCGCCGTACCCCGCGAGGAACTCGTGCGCCTGCTGCGGGGAGAGCTCCGTGGCGAGCATCGCGCCGCGGCCCGCGAGGCGTTGCATCAGGCCGCTGCGCCGGGCGATGACCCGTGCGGCGTCCGGCAGGGACAGGGCTCCCGCGACGCAGGCGGCCGCCACCTCGCCCATGCTGTGGCCGAGGCAGAGGTCGGGGTCCACGCCCACGGCCCGCCAGTGCGCGGCGAGCGCGACCTCCACGGCCCACAGCACGGGCTGCACCACGTCGACGGCGTCGGTGAGTTCCGCGGCCTCGTCCAGCAGCAGGTCCAGCACCGACCAGCCGAGTTCCTCGCGCAGCGCCGCGTCGCACTCCGCCATGGTCGCGTGGAAGGCCCGGGAGGTCCGCAGCAGGTCCCGGCCCATGCCCCGCCACTGCGAGCCCTGGCCCGGGAAGACGAAGGCCACTTCGCGGGGGCCGCCGAAGCCCGCCTCGTGCAGCCCGCCGTCGGGTGTGGGCCGGCCGTCCGCCAGGGCGCGCAGGACGCCGGCCAGGGCGTCGTGGGAGTCGCCGACGGCCCACAGCCGGAAGGGGTGGTGGTCCCGGCCGATGGCCGCCGACCGGCAGATGTCGCGCAGGGCGTGGCCGTGGCCGCGGCCGTCGGGTCTCAGGTGCTCCGCGTGGCGCAGGGCCAGCCGGCGCAGGGCGGTGGGCGAGCGGGCGCTGAGGACGAGCAGGTGCGGGCCGCTGTCGTCGGCCTGGTCCGGGAGGCCGCGGGTCCCGGGGGTGACCGGCTCGGGGAGGTGTTCGCCGATCACCAGGTGCGCGTTGGTGCCCGAGATGCCGAACGAGCTGACGCCGAGCACCGCCCGTCCGCCCGCTGGGCGCAGCGGGGTGTTGCGGGTCACCACGGCGACGGGGAAGCCGGGTTCGGTGAGCTGGGCCTGAGGGGAGGTCAGGTGCAGTGAGCCGGGAACGGTGCGGTGTTCGGCGATGAGGACGGCCTTGATGAGGCCGGCGATGCCGGCGGCGGCCTCGGCGTGCCCGATGTTGGTCTTCACGGAGCCGACCAGCAGCGGTGCCGGGCGGTCCGCCCCGTCGCGTACGGCTTCGGCCAGCGCGCGCAGTTCGACGCCGTCGCCGACGATCGTCCCGGTGCCGTGCGCCTCCACGTAGTCCACCTCGGCCGGGGCCACCCCGGCACTGCGCCAGGCCGCGCGCAGCATCGCGGTCTGCCCGGACACCGCCGGCTGGAGCAGCAGTCCGCTGCCGTCGCCGTCGTTGGTCACCGCGCTGCCCAGCAGGACTGCGCGGACCCGGTCGCCGTGGGCGAGCGCGTCGGAGAGCCGTTTGAGCAGTACCACCCCCACGCCGTCGCTGCGGACGAAGCCGTCGGCGGAGCCGTCGCCGAACTTGCACCGCCCGTCGCCGGCGAGCATGCGCCCCTGTGAGTAGGCGACCGCGTCGTTGGGCGAGAGGACGACGTTGACGCCGGCCGCGACCGCGAGGTCGCATTCGCCGGTGAGCAGGCTCTGCCGGGCCGTGTGCACGGCGACCAGGGAGGACGAACAGGCGGTGTCCAGTACCAGGCTGGGGCCCCGCAGGTCGAAGGCGTGCGAGACCCGGCCGGAGGTGACGGCCCGCAGCCGGCTGCCGGACATGGTCCGTACGTCGGCGGTGGCGGGGTGCCCGGTGGCGTCCGCGTACTCGGCGGTCGCCTGTCCGACGAACACCCCGCCGCCGCTGCCCCGGACGGAGGAGGGCGGGATGCCGGCGTCCTCCAGCGCTTCCCACACGGTCTGCAGGAGGAGGCGCTGCTGCGGGTCCATGGTGCGGGCCTCGCGCGGGGAGATCCTGAAGAACCCGGCGTCGAAGTCGTAGGGGCCGTCCAGGAAGCCGCCGTGACGGGAGATCAGCCTGCCCGGCGTCGCGGGCTCGGGGTGGTACCAGGCGGTGACGTCGAACCGGTCCGGCGGGACGGGGGTGATGGCGTCGGTGTTGCTCTCGAGCAGTGTCCAGAACTCCTCGACCCCTGCCGCCCCGGGGAGTCGGCATGACATGCCGACGATCGCGATCGGTTCCGATATGTACATTTCGTAACCTTCCCCCAGTTGGTGATTCAACCTTATACCGAAGGACAAATTTGACCTCGGATTTTGCGGAAGCTTGGGAATGGGGGTGACGACCCGTCAGTCCATGACGTCCGCTTAACACGGTTGGCACAATTGACCTCTAGCCTCCCTGGCGGCGTCCGCATGGCGAGACAGCTGGGGTCGACCGGCCTGGGGGATGACCTTGACTCGAGTCAGGCATTGAACTTCAGTTCATCAATGTGCTTCAGTTGGAGCGCCAGCTGCCACGAGCAAGGGGCAAGCCGAGGACGCGCAAGCCGGGCCGTCAGGGCACGACCACGGCGCGTGCGTCGTCGAGTTGATCCTTTCCGGCCCCCAACCGTGAACCTTCAGACTTCTCAGGAGCAGCCGTGGACGATCCTCTTTGGCTGAAACACTGGTACGACCGCCGTGGGCCCTTCGAGGCCGAATGCCGGCGGGCCCGGGACGAACTGCTGGTCGACCTCAAGCAACCGGCCCTGGCACAGCAGCGGGTCCTCGCCGACGTCATCGACATGAGCGCCGGCTCGGTCCACTGGAAGGAACGCGGCTACGACGTCGTCGCGGACGACCCCGGCCGTTTCCGCTCCGTGCTGCCCGTGATGCGCTACGACGACTTCGTCCCCGAGATCCGGAACGAGACCCGGACCAAGGGCGGAACCCTGACCTGCAGCCCGGTCCTGCGCTGGCTCAAGACCAGCGGCACCACCGGCGCCCCCAAGCTGGTGCCGTACACCCTGCACTGGCTCCTGACGTACCGCATCCCCGCGATGAAGGCGATGTGGGGGACGTACCTGGAGTACCACCCGGAACTGCTGGCACACCCGTACGCGACGCTCGACACCCAGACCGTCCGCGAGGACGTCTACGACTTCGTGCACGGCATCGGCCACCAGGCGATCAGCAACCGGCACCCGAAGGTCAACAGCCGGGACTGGAACCCGCCGTGGTACGAATCGCCGTGGTTCGGGCCCGGGGTGCCGAGCAGCCACGAGGGCCGCATGTACCACCGCATCCGGCACCTGGCCGCCCGGGATCTGCACTACATCTCGTCCATCAACCCGAGCACCCTGATCTCCCTGCGCGACATCCTGGCGCAGCGCGCGGACCAACTGGTGAGCGACCTGCGGGCCGGAACACTGGAGGGCCGGCCGTACACCGAGCCGGACGAGCGGGCCGCCCGCCGCCTGGCGGAGGTGCTGCGCCGGCCGGACTTCACGCTCAAGGACGTCTGGCCGTCGCTGACCCTCTACACCTGCTGGCTCTCGGCCTCCGCGAGCCTGTACGCGGCCAAGCTGGACGCGGTCCTGCCGGGCGTCGCCAAGCTGCCGTTCATGAGCTGCGGCACCGAGGGGGTCACCACCATCCCGGTGGACGACTCCCTGCACAGCCAGCCGCTGGCCGTCTCGCAGGCGTACTTCGAGTTCGTGCCCGCCGAAGTGCCGCTCGGCGAACTCGTCGAGAGCGGCGAGCAGGTGGAGACGCTGCTGTTCGACGAGGTGGAGGCGGGGCGCGACTACCACCTGATCATGACGCAGGGAAACGGCCTCTACCGGCTGTGGACCGGGGACGTCTACCACGTCGACCGCATCGTCGACGGCACCCCCTGGGTGCACTTCGTGCACCGCGACGGCATCTTCCACTCCTTCACCGGCGAGAAGCTCACCGAGTCCCAGGTGACCGGGGCCATCCAGCGCGGCCTCCGGTCCCAGGGCATCGACGCCGGCCTCTACATGTGCGGACCGCGCTGGGCGGAGCCGCCGTACTACCAGCTGGTCGCCGAAGTCCCCGAGCCGTCCGAGCAGTTGGACCGGGCCCTGTCGGCGGCCGTCGACGCGGCGCTGCACGAGATCAACATCGAGTACGCCTCCAAACGGGACAGCGGCCGGCTCGGTGCGCTGGAGGCCTTCACCGTGCGTCAGGACGCCATCGCGGCGTACGTCGAGAGCAGACGCCAGGGGAGCAACACCACGCAGTACAAGTACAAGCCGTTCCAGCGGGACGTCGACTTCGTCACCGCCCTCACCAGTCGCCGAAAGGGAGTTCGGACGTGATCGAGACCAAGAGACCGCCGCAGAACACCCGCCGGGAGATCGTGGCGCTCCCGGTCGACGGCGCCGAGCTGGCCCTGCACCTGTGGCGCCCGCGCGGACCGGCCAAGGGAGCGGTCTTCTACTTCCACGGGCTCCAGTCGCACGCCGGCTGGCAGTGGGAGGTGGGCCCCCAGTTCGCCGACAACGACATCGCCTTCTACGTCCTCGACCGCCGCGGCAGCGGTACCAGCGGGGGAGACCGGCAGGACCTGGCCGATGTGGACACCCTCATGCGGGACTACATCACGGCCCTGGAGCACGTGCGGCGCACGATCGGCGACGAGGTGCCGCTGTCCCTGTTCGGGCACTGCCTGGGCGGCTCCTTCATGGCCGCGCTCATGCACCACCCGGACTTCACCACCCGCTACGACGCCGTGGTCGTCTGCTCGACCTGGCTGGGCAAGCTGCACGCCACGCTCGACGAGGAGCAGCGGCGGGCCCTCGCGGCCGAGACCAGCACGGAGCCGTGGGACCCCGGACTCAGGTCGGAGGACTTCACCGACGACCCGCGCCACCGGCACTTCATCGACCACGACGACCTGGCGGTGCGCACCCTGACCCGCCGCTCCCGAGCCGTGCTCCTCGGCCTGGAGGAGCTCTACCTCCGGCCCCGGCGGGCACTGCCCCCCGTTCCGTCGGCCTACGTCTCCGGGGTGCGGGACCCGATCGTCGACCTCGACGACGCGCGCGCCGTGTACCGGCGCATGACCGGGGCGAACGGTGCGCTCGTCCAACTCGCGACGGACAAGCACTACCTGTTCTTCACCGACTTCCGGGCCCGGCTGGTCGACTGGGTGTCCACCTTCACCCTGCTCCAGGGGGTGGACCGCGATGGCTGAACCCGCCCGGGCCACCCTGTACCGGGTCGAGGCTCCCATGGCGGTCGGCTTCGACCACCCCGCCAAGCGCCGTTCGGCCTCGGACAGCCTCCTGCTGCACCTGGAGGCCGACGGGCTGGCCGGACTGGGGGAGTGCGCGCCCCGGGCGTACGTCACCGGCGAGACCACCGCGTCCGTGACCGGGGAACTCCGGAAGGTCCCGCTGGACGCGGTCTTCGCCCGGCTCCGCGCGGCCGACCCCGTCGAACTGCTGGCCGAGCTCCGCGAGAAGGGCGTCGCCGACACCTTCGGCGTGCGGGGCGGCAGCAACCTGCTCTGCCTGCTGGAGATCGCACTGCTGGACCTGCTGGGGCGCGGGCTCGGGCTCGGCGGACCGGAGCTGACGCCGGGTCAGGGAGCGCCGGACGGCGTGCCGAACGGCGGACCGGCGGCTCTGCCGGTGTCACAGGTGCTCGACCTCAGCCTCGACGTGGAGGAGTTCCTCGACACCCGTGGCCCGTTCCACTTCGTCAAGGTCAAGGCATCCGGCGACATCCGCCGGGACGTGGCCACGGTCACCGCGATCCGCACCCGCCTCGGCCGCACGGTCCCGGTCATGGTCGACGCCAACATGAGCTGGTCCGTGGCGGACGCCCCCGGGCAGCTGGCCGCCCTGTGCGACGCCGGCGCCGACTTCGTCGAGGAACCGCTCGCGAAGGGGTCGTGGGCCGAACTGGCCGCGCTCCGGGCGGGCACCGGGCTGCGCCTGATGCTCGACGAGTCCGTGTGCACCCTCCAGGACGCCCGGCGGGCGGTGCGGTCCGGAGCCTGCGACGCCTTCAACGTCCGGGTCGCCAAGAACGGCGGCCCGGTCACCGCGGCCAAGGTGATCGCCCTCGCCCGCCAGGCCGGGCTGTCCTTCCAGATCGGCGTGCAGGTGGCCGAGGTGGGGCCGCTGATCAACGCGGGCCGGGCGCTGGCCTTCGCCCACCCCGACGCCCTCACCGTGGAGGCCGGCCAGTCGGACCGGTTCTTCCCCGAGATGGTCGTCTCGCCCCGCCCGGCCGTGGACCGCTCCGCCAACACCGTCGCCCCGCCGCCCGGACCGGGGTTCGGCCTCGAACTCAACGGCCGTGCCGCGACCTGGTCCGTGGCGCACTACACCGAGGGCGGCTCCGCCTGGCGGCCCGGACCCGAACCCGCCCTTTCCACCGCGACTTCGCCAGGAGGCATCCACCCATGACGGTCGTCTACGAGTGCTGGTACGACGATCAGCGTCATCTCGGCCTCGGCCTGCCGTCGGACGAGGATCCGCTGCGCCTGTACCCGCTGGCCGGCGGGACCCTGGCCGCGGCCCTGCCCGCCGCCGGCGGCGACCCGGGCGCCGCGGCAGCCCGGATCACCCGGGAGCGCGAGCCCGTCGAGGTGCGGCCCGCCGACCGGCACCGGGTGCGGATGCTGCCTCCCCTGCTGCCCGCGCACCCGGGGGACGCGCTGGTCAGCGGCTTCATGATGACGCACAACGTGAAGGTCGGCGCCGATGTGCCGGATCAGCCCAACTGGTTCGTCAAGGGCCTCGGCGACTGCCTGAAGGTCCCCGGTGAGCCGCTGTCCGTTCCCGCCGACGCGGTCGCCGTCTGCGAGGAGGCGGAGGTCGTCCTGGTCTACGTCGGCGACGAAGCGGGCGTGCCGCGCTACGCCGGCCACACCTTCGGCAACGACCTCACCGACATCGGCCGCTTCAAACAGCACGCCGGGCACCTCTCCTACGCCAAGCTGTGCGACGCGGGCGTGTCCCCCTGGCTGCACCTGGCCGAACCGCCGCGTGCGGTGACCGGAGAGGTCGTCATCGAACGGGACGGCGCACCCGCCTGGAAGGGCTCCTTCACCACCGGCGCCGACGCCCTGCACTACGACCTGCCGGCCATGATGTCCCGCCTGTTCGCGTACCGGGCCGTCCACTGGCCCGGCCGGGTGCACTACGTGTACATCGGTGCCGACCGGAGCAGCTTCCACGCCGGCTTCCGGACCACGGACGGCGACCGGGTCACGATGGCCTTCGCCAGCCACGGGGTGACGTTCTCCCACCCGCTGGAATGGGTCCGCGACCCCCGCCCCGACCCGGGCCCGCCAGCCTGACCGGGCCCCACCGGCGCGACCGAGTCCCACCGTTCCACGGAGGTTGATCCGCATGTCCCCTGACGTCCCACCGCGGCGTCAACTGATCCTGGCCATCAGTTGCCTGAGCATGTTCATCACGGCGCTCGACAACTCGATCGTCAACCTGGCCCTGCCGGACATCCAGCACGACCTGAACGCCTCGGTGTCGAGCCTGCAGTGGATCGCCGACGCCTACACCATGGTGCTCGCCACCCTGCTGCTGACCGCCGGCGCCACCGCCGACCGCTGGGGCAGGCGCCGGGTGTTCCTCACCGGACTGACGGTGTTCACGCTGGCCTCGGTGCTGTGCGGGCTGGCGCCCTCGGGCGGCTGGCTGATCGCCTTCCGCGCGCTGCAGGCCGTCGGCGGGGCGATGCTCAACCCCATCGCCATGTCGATCATCTCCACCACCTTCCCCGAACCCGCCCTGCGGGCCCGGGCGTTCGGGGTCTGGAGCAGCGTCTACGGGGCGAGCATGGCCGCGGGGCCGCTGGTCGGCGGGCTGCTGGTGGGCACCGTCGGCTGGCGGTCCATCTTCTGGGTCAACGTGCCGGTGGGCGTGCTGGCCATCGTCCTCACCCTGACCTTCATCCCCGAATCGCGGGCCGAACGGGCCCGGCGGCTCGACCCGGTCGGGCAGGTCCTGGTGATGGTGCTCCTCCTGCCGCTGACCTACGCCGTGATCGAGGCCCCCGGCATCGGCTGGACCGCGCCCCGGATCCTGGTGTGCCTCGGTGCCGCGGCGCTCGGGCTGCTCGGGCTGCTCGGCTACGAGAGCCGGCGGACCGAACCCCTGATCGACCTGCGGTTCTTCCGCAGCGTCCCGTTCTCCGGGGCGACCCTCACGGCGGTGGCCGCCTTCATCTCGCTCGGCGGCTTCCTGTTCATCAGCAATCTGTACCTACAGGAGGCCAGGGGGTTCTCCGCGCTGCGCAGCAGTCTGTACCTGCTGCCGATGGCCGCGATGACCTTGGTCTTCGCCCCGGTGTCCGGACGGATCGCCGGCGCCCGCGGCACCAGGACTCCGCTGCTGCTCGCCGGCGCGGCCATGATGCTGAGCGCCCTGATGCTGACCGGGCTCGGGAGCACCACCCCGGACTGGTGGGTGCTCGTCGCGTTCGGCCTGTTCGGCGTCGGCTTCGGCCTGGTCAACGCGCCCATCACCGCCACGGCCGTCGCCGGGATGCCGCGCTCCCAGGCGGGGGTGGCCTCGGCGATCGCCTCCACGAGCCGTTTCGTCGGACAGGAGCTGGGGGTGGCGGTCATCGGCAGCGTGGTGGCCGCCGGCCTGCACGGCCGTAGCGCCGCCGTCGCGCTCGACACGGCCAGCCGGGCCGGTTGGTGGATCATCGTCGGCGGCGGGGCGGTGGTCACGGTCCTGTCCGTGGCCGCGACCACCTCGTGGGCGAAGGGCACGGCCGCGCGCGTCGCCGGGCGGCTGGACCTCGCCGAAGCGCCGGCCCCCGACCCCGACCCGGCCGCCGTCGCCGTCGCCGCGGCCCCCGACCCGGCCGCCCGGGAGAAGGGCTGATCCCGGGACCGCCCGCCCGGGCGCAACCCGGCCGGCCGTCGGCCGACCGGAATCCAGGAACCCCATGAGCATGAGATCGGAGAAACCCATGAGCAAGTCGTCCGCACTGCGCGTCCTCGTCCTCAACGGCCCCAACCTGAACCTGCTGGGCGAGCGGGATCCCGCCCACTACGGGACGGCGACGCTCGCCGACGTCGAGCAGAACGTCACCGCGCTGGCGAAGGAACTCGGCGCCGAAGTGGACTTCGCCCAGCACAACTCCGAAGGGGACGTCGTCGACCGGCTGCAGCAGGCACGCCACGACTACGACGCGGTCATCCTCAACCCCGGTCCGCTCTCCCACTCCAGCCTGCCGGTCCGGGACGTCGTCCAGGTCATCAAGACCCCGGTGGTCGAGGTCCACATCTCGAACGTGATCTCACGCGGCGGCTACCACGAGAAGTTGGTCACCGGCCCCGCCGCCACGGCCGTGATCTGCGGCTGCGGCATCGCCGGCTACGAGCTGGCCCTGCGGTTCCTCGTCGACCGGTACGCGCCCGCCGCGGACGCCGGCCGACCGAGCTGACGGCGCCCGCCGGCACCCGCCCGGCTCCGGCAACAGCCCGGCAGCAGCACAGCCCCAGCACAGCCCGGCAACAGCACAACCCCGAAACGACAGGCAGTGGAGGTACTCAGAGTGGAGGCGACAGGGATGTCCGCACCGGCATCGGCGTTCGGACTGCACGACCAGGTCGTGCTGGTGACCGGAGCCGGCAGCGGCATCGGGCAGGCGGCCGCGGTCGCCTTCGCCGAGGCGGGCGCGCGCGTGGCCCTCGCCGGCCGGCGCCCGGAGGCCCTCGAGGAGACCCTGAAGCTGCTCCCGGACCCGGACGGCGCCCTGGCGCTGCGCTGCGACGTGGACAGCGAGGCCGAGGTCGTCGCCTTGCTCGACGCGGTGGTGGAGCGCTTCGGCCGGCTCGACGCGGCCTTCAACAACGCCGGCACCTTCGGCCGGTTCGGCCCCCTCCACGAGGACGACGACGAGAACTTCGAGCTCGTGGTCGGAACCAACCTGCGGGGCCTGTGGCGCTGCATGCGCCACCAGGTCGCGCGGATGCTGGAGAACGGCGGTGGGGCCATCGTCAACTGCGCCTCCGTGGCCGCCCACCTCGGCCACGCCAAGAGCCCGCTCTACTCGGCGACCAAGCACGCCGTCATCGGCCTGAGCAAGTCGGCGGCCCTCCAGTACGCCGGCTCCGGCATCCGGGTCAACGTCGTCAGCCCGGGTTCCACCGACACCGGCATGCTGCGCTCCCTGTACGAGAGCGCCGACGCGCTGCAGGCGCGCTCCAGCCGGGCGCCGCTCAAGCGGCTCGGCACGCCCACCGAGGTGGCCAACGCCGCGGTGTGGCTGGCCAGTCCGCTGAGCGCCTACGTCACGGGCCAGACCGTGCTGGTCGACGGCGGCGTCACCGCCGGCAGTTCCTGACGGCGCGTCGCCCCCGGATTTCAGACCCCTCCCATCCCCGAGCCCCATCCCCCCGAGGAGACACCGAACCATGGCGGCCACGCTCTACCGCAAGGTCTTCGACCAGCACGTCGTGCGCGAACTGGGTGAAGACCAGTACCAGTTGTTCATCGGTCTGCACCTCATCCACGAGGCGACCAGCGCCCAGGCCTTCGCCATGCTGCGCGAGCGGGGCCTCAAGGTCGGCTACCCGGAGCGCAACGTCGCCACCGTCGACCACATCATCCCCACCGACGACACCTCGCGCCCCTTCGCGGACCCGCAGAGCGAGGCGCTGATGTCCGCGCTGGAGCAGAACACCGGGAGTTTCGGGCTGCGCTTCCTCTCCCCGGAGCGGCGCGAGAACGGTGTCGTGCACGTGATCGGGGCGGAGCGCGGGCTGACCCAGCCCGGGCTGACCATCGTCTGCGGGGACTCGCACACCGCCACCCACGGCGCCTTCGGCGCACTGGCCTTCGGCATCGGCACCTCGCAGGTCCGTGACGTGCTGGCCACCCAGTCGGTCATCGTCAACCGGCTCAAGGTGCGCCGGATCGAGATCACCGGCGAGCTGGCGCCCGGGGTCTCCGCCAAGGACGTCATCCTCTACGTGATCCACCGCCTCGGCCCCAAGGCCGGTGTGGGGTACGCCTACGAGTTCGGCGGGCCGGTCATCGACGCGATGTCGATGGACGAGCGGATGACCGTGTGCAACATGGTCGTCGAGGGCGGGGCACTGGTCGGCTACTGCAACCCGGACGAGACGACCTTCGGCTACCTGCGCGGTCGGCCGAGCGCCCCCCAGGGCGAGGACTGGGACCGCGCGGTCGCCTGGTGGCGCTCGCTCGCCTCCGACCCGGACGCGGAGTACGACGACCGGGTGGTCTTCGACGGCGCGGAGATCAGCCCGATGGTCACCTGGGGGGTCAACCTCGGCCAGTCGGTGCCGGTCGACGGGCACGTCCCCGGGCCGGCCGCCGACGCCTCCGGCGAGGCCGCCCTCGCCGACGCGCGCGCCTTCATGGGCGTCGAGGCCGGGCAGCCGGTCGCGGGCATCGGCATCGACGTCGCCTTCCTGGGCTCCTGCACCAACGGGCGCCTCTCGGACTTCGTCGAGGTGGCCGAGGCGCTGCGGCGCAGCGGTGCCCGGGTGGCCGAGGGCGTGCGCGCACTGGCCGTGCCCGGCTCGCAGGAGGTGCGCGCCCAACTGGTCGAGCGCGGCCTGGACAAGGTCTTCGAGACGGCCGGCTTCGAGTTCCGGCAGCCCGGCTGCTCGATGTGCATCGCCATGAACCAGGACCGGCTCAACGACGGCGAGACCGCGGCCTCCTCCTCCAACCGGAACTTCAAGGGCCGCCAGGGCTCCCCGACCGGCCGGACCCTGATCATGTCACCGCTGTCCGTGGCCGCGGCCGCGGTCCGCGGCGCCGTGGCCGACCCGCGTGAGGTCTTCGGGATCACCGGCTGACCGCCCCCGCCCGCCCCGTACCCGAACAGCATAAGAAAGGCCCGACTGCCATGGTCGCCATGCAGCCCATCGACATCATCAGCGGCACCGCCATCGCCATGGAGGGCGATGACATCGACACCGACCGCATCATCCCGGCCCGCCACCTGAAGGCACTCACCTTCGACGCCCTGGGCACCTTCGTCTTCGAGGGCGACCGCACGAACGCCAAGGCGGCCGGAGCGGTCCACCCCTTCGACGCGCCCGAGCACGCCGGTGCCTCGGTGCTGGTCGCGGGCGAGAACTTCGGCTGCGGCTCCTCGCGCGAACACGCCCCGCAGGCGCTCTACCGCTGGGGCATCCGGGCGATCGCGGCGGTCAGCTTCGGCGAGATCTTCCGCGGCAACTCCGCCACCATCGGACTGCCGTGCGTGCTGCTCACGCCCGAGGCCGCCGCGCAGGCCCGGGCGGTCATCGCGGCGGACCCGACCGCGGAGGTCACCGTCGACCTGGCGGCCAAGCAGCTGCGGACGGCCGGTCGCAGCTGGCCGGTCGAGATCAACGAGTCGTTGCGCCGGCGGTTCGTCTCGGGCGGCTGGGACAGCCTGGGCACGCTCGCGGAAGGGACCGCGGCAGCCGCCGACCTGAGCCGCCGCCTGCCCTACCTGAACGGGTGGCAGGCGGCCTGAGCCGGCCGGGACGAAGAACCGGACACCCAGGGGAGAGAAGTGATGCGGCGACTCGTCATGCCCGACACCACGGGCTATCCGCGGCTGGCGGAACTGGTACGCGGCTGCCCGGGCGGTGCGGAGGTCGATCTCCACAGCGAACAACCGCGCAGTACAAGGGAGTTGGCCGAACGGATGCGCGGCGCCACGAACGTGCTGACATTCTTCGACGGCCCTCCCCTGGACACCGGGGCACTGCTGGACGCGCGGCCGGCCCGCGTGCTGGTGGCCGGCCCGCTGGGCGGCGCCGTGGACCTCGGCGCGGCCCGGGCCGCCGGGATCCAGGTCTACGACACCCCGGGACTGGCCGCCGGGACGGTCGCCGAGTTCACCCTCACCCTGATGCTCGCCCTCGCCCGGCGCCTGCCCACCGGGGTGGGCGCCGGGTCGGGCTGGCAGCCCACCACCGGCCGGGACCTCTCCGGACGGCTGCTCGGGGTGGTGGGCTGGGGGCGGATCGGCGCGGCGGTCGCCGCGCTCGGGGCCGGCATCGGCATGCGGGTGGCCGTCTGGTCGCGTTCCCTGGACGAGGGGACCGCGCGCGGCGCCGGAGTCCGCCGCCTGGAGCTGGACGAACTCCTCGGCAGCGCGGACGTGGTGAGCCTCCACCTGCGAGCCGACCCCGGGACGACCGGGATCATCGACGCCCGCCGGCTCGCCCTGCTGCGCCCCGACGCCTTGCTGGTGAACACCGCCCGGGCGGCCCTGCTGGACATGGCGGAGCTTCGCCGTCGGCTGGGCGCCGGGGCGCTGGGCGGAGTGGCCCTGGACGTCTTCGACGTGGAGCCGCTGCCCGCGGACGACCCGCTGCGCACGGACCCGAGAGTCCTGGTCACCCCGCACATGGCCTGGATGAGCGATGACGCGGTCGAACGCTTCCTGGCGGCGGCGATCGCCTTCGGGCTCGAAGGGGACGACAGCCTGGTGCGGCGGCTCGCCTGAAGCGGACACCTGGGGAGCGGACACCTGAGGACCGGACACCTATGGAGGGAGAAGCGATGCCCGTCGAGATCTTCGTCGGTGACGATCACGTGCTCGGCGACGTGCTGGACCGGGTGGCGGCGGAACTGGGCAAGGAGGGCCACACCGTGGTGCGCGGTCCCGCGGCGCCCGCGCCGGCCCGGACCGAGTACCCGCGGGCGCAGTGGCCCCGCTACTTCGGCCGGGCCGAGGTGGCGGTGATCAGTTCCCGGACGGTGATCACGCCGGAGCTGATGAGCTGGGCGCCGCGGCTGCGGGGCCTGGTCTTCGCCTCCAGCAGCACCGCCTCGTGCGATCTGCGGGAGGCCTCCGAACGGGGCATCGTGGTCGCCCACGGTGCCACCCCGGAGAACATGGAGGGGATGGCCGAGGCCACGGTCATGCTGCTCTCCGCGCTGATGCTGGACCTGCCGCTCAAGCAGCGGCAGCTGGCCCGCCACGAGCCGCGCCCGGCCCCGCAGGCGCTCACCGCCCGGCTGCTGGCCGGCAGCACCGTCGGCCTCGTCGGCCACGGCCGGATCGCCCGGGAGGTCATCGCGCGGCTGGCGGGCTGGCGGGTGGCGCGCGTCCTGGTCGCCACCCGGCACCCCGGGCGCCACCGGTCGGCCCCGCCGGTGGAGTTCACCGACCTGGACACGCTGCTGGCGCGGAGCGACGCGGTCAGCCTGCACCTGCCGCTCACCGCCGACACCCGGGGTGTCATCGGAGCGGCCGAGCTGGACCGCATGAAGCCCGGAGCGGTCCTGGTGAACACCTCCCGCGGCGGTCTCGTGGACGAGGCCGCCCTGGCCGAACGGCTCGCCACGGGCCGGCTGCGGGCCGCGGCGATCGACACCTTCGAGACCGAGCCCGTACCGGCCGACCATCCGTTGCGCGGGCTCGACAACGTCATTCTCACCGAGCACATCGTGGGCCACACCCGGGACCTGTTCGACTCCCTGGTGCCCACCGCGGTCGAGCACGTCCGTGCCGTCCTCGCCGGGCAGCGCCCCCGCTACCCGGCCGACCCGGGAGTGCGGACCGACCGCGCCCGGAACGTCCCGCAGGCCCGCTGAGCGGGAACCCCCGCTGAGCGGGAAACCAGAGAAGGAGAGTCGGATCATGCGCAAGTCAGCAGTGCCTTCGACGTACGACGCGGAGACGGACGTCATCGTCATCGGCTACGGATTCGCCGGCGCGGTCACCGCGATCACCGCCCATGACGCGGGCGCGGAGGTGACGGTGCTGGAGAAGATGGCCCAGCCGGGCGGGAACTCCAGGGTCAGCGGCGGGAACTGCGTCATTCCCCGGGACAGCGACGAGGCCGTCGAGAGCTTCACCGACTACCTCACCGAACTGTGCTTCGGGACCACCCCGCGCGACGTGGTCGAGGCCATCGTGCGGGAGGCCCGCACCCTGGTCAAGTGGTGCGCGGACCTCGGCGGTGACCTGCACATACCCGAGCAGCTGATAGTCGCCGGAACGTATCCGCGAACCGTGAAGGGCCCCGGCTTCCCCAAGGTGCCCGGCGGCCAGGGCACCTTCGACAAGTACTGCCTGCGCGGGGACGCCGACGTGCCGCCGTCGCTGCGGCTGTGGAACCTGCTGTCCGCCAACGTGGCCGAGCGGGCGATCGACGTCCGGCTGCGGACCGCCGCCCAGGAGCTGATCACCGACGACTCGGGCGCCGTCGTCGGCGTGGCCGCCGAGGTGGACGGGCGGCGCGTCACCCTGCGCGCCCGCCGGGCGGTCGTGATGACCTGCGGAGGCTTCGAGAACGATCCCGGGCTCAAGCAGGACCACGTGCCCGCCAAGCCGCTGAAGTTCGCGGGGAACCCGGGCAACACCGGCGACGGGATCCGGATGGCCCAGGGGGTGGGCGCCGACCTCTGGCACATGTCCCCGACCTCCACCATCATCGGCTTCCAGGCGCCGGAGTTCGAGGCCGCGTTCGGCATCTTCTTCCCCTCCGACGGCTTCGTCTACACGGACCGGCACGGCCGTCGCTACGTCGACGAGACCGGGGTGGAACTGCACGAGTTCACCCGGGTCTTCGCCCACTTCGACACCGAGGAGGTCGAGTTCCCGCGCATTCCGAGCTGGGGGATCTTCAACGAGGAGACCCGCCTGGCCGGCCCGCTGACCTGGAACGCCAGCGGCTACAACCGCGACCTGTACCGCTGGAGCCCCGACAACTCCGCCGAGATCGAGCGGGGTTGGATCGTGCGGGCCGACTCCGTCGAGGAACTGGCCGAGCGGCTCGGCGTGGCCGTGGAGGTCCTGGAAGCGACCCTGGGCCGCTACAACGCGGCCTGCGCGAGCGGCGTGGACACCGAGTTCGGCCGTTCCGCGCAGACCCTGAAGCCCATCGAGGCGCCGTACTACGCGGTGCCGCTGCACCCGACGGTGCTCAACACCCAGGGCGGGGCCCGGCGGGACCGGAACGCGCGGGTGGTGGACCCGTACGGGGAGCCGATTCCCCGGCTGTACTCCGCCGGGGAGTTCGGATCCGCCTGGGGCCACCTCTACCAGGGCGCGAGCAACATCACCGAATGCCTGGTCACCGGACGGATCGCCGGTGCCGGTGCGGCGGCCCAGAGCGAGAACTGACGCACAGTCGGTTCGCGGGCCGGTTTCCGCAGGCACCGTGTGCCATTCCGTGACGGGCCGGGCGCTCTCCGCCCGGCCCGTCGCCCACCCCGCAGTCCTCCCGGGAGGAGAACACCACATGACCGTTCGCACCGCCCTCATCACCGGCGCCGCAGGTGGCATCTGCCGCGAGCTCGCCCGGGCGCTGGCCGCCCGCGGCGAGCGGCTGGTCCTGCTCGACCGCGACGAGACCGCGCTCAAGGAACTCGCCGCGGAGCTCTCCGGGGCCACCGAGGTCCGGACGGTGGTCGCCGACGTCCGGGACGTGGCCCGGCTGGAGGCGGAACTGGGCGCGCTCACCGGCGAGTGGGCGCCCGGGATCCTGGTCAACGGGGTCGGCGGGGACACCCGGGTGCAGTCGGTGGAGAACCTCGACGAGGCGTTCCTGAACGACTCGATCGCGCTCAATGTGGTGCCCGTGCTCACCACCATGCGGCTGTGCGTACCGGCGATGAAGCGCTCCGGCTACGGGCGGATCGTCAACTTCTCCTCTGCCGGCGGTCGGACCTACAGCCACTTCAGCAACGCGGCCTATGTCGCCGCCAAGTCCGCCGTCCTCGGCCTCACCAAGCAGGCCGCGTACGAGCTGGCGCCCTTCGGGGTCCGGGTCAACGCCGTCGCGCACGGCCCGATCGCCACCAAGCGCATCGCCGACGCCTGGGTCGATCGCCCGGAGGAGGAGCGGCGGGCGGTGCTGTCGCGGATCCCGGTCGGCCGGTTCGGTACGATCGCCGAGGCCCTGGGCAGCGTGCTCCACCTCTGCTCCGAGGAGGCGGGGTTCACCACCGGCACCGTCATCGACGTCAACGGCGGGCTGCTCATCTAGGGCCGATGCTGGTCGTACCCGCCGGGGTGCGGTCGGGGCCCGGGTCAGCGCCAGGCGGCCAGCACCGCGAACCTGAACCGCTTGTAGAAGCAGTCCGCGGAGCGGAAGCCCGCGTCCGCGAGCCAGGCCAGGTGGGAGGCGACGGGCGCCGGGCGGTCGTAGGCCATCCGCTCGCGCGCCTTGTCGACGGTACCTGCCGGGGTCCCCGCGGCCTTGACCTCCCGGAGCCAGAACTCCGCGTAGAGCTCGTCGAGTTCGGGCACCGCCGCGGCGACCTGCTCGGCGTTCACGAACACCCCGCCCGGCCGCAGCACCGCGTACACCCGGCGGTACAGATCGGCCTGCTCGGCCGCGGACAGGTGGTGGATCGCCAACGCGGAGACCACGATGTCGTAGGGCCCGTCGGGCAGGGCGTCGGTCAGGTCACCCTCGATGAGGGTGTGCTTCACCGCGTACAGGTCGAGCATCCGGGCGGCCACGTCGAGCATCTCCCGGGAGGCGTCCAGGAGATCGATCGAGGCGTTGGGCAGGTGGGTCGCCAGCTCCCCGCTGAACAGGCCGGTGCCCGCCCCCAGGTCCAGGACCCTGGGGGCGGTGCCCCGGTTGTGCACGGCGAGGTCCACCGCGATCTCGTACAGCGCGTGCAGGTGGGGGATCAGTCCCGCGCGCTCGCGGTCGAACTGCCCGGCGTCCGCTCCGAACAACCGCGAGACGTGTGCGGTCACGGAAACCTCCAACTGCTCCGAGCGGTGGCGGATGTGCCGCCTCCACGGCTTGCCGTGGATCGTACGCGGTGTCCGCTCCGCCCTGCTGCGGGCGCCACATGGTGAGAACGGGGCCCGCGTCGACGGTTCCTCAGACCGTGGCGCCGTTCTTGGCACGGGCGGCGGCCGGGAGGCCGTTGGCGAGGTCTTCGGTGAGGAGGCGCCAGGCGATGGCGTCGGCGGCGGTGCGCAGTTGCGGGCTGCGGGGGCGGCCGGCGTCGGCGTCGAGGCGGGCGTTGAGCCAGTCGGACCAGGCGCGGCCGAGGGCGCGGACCTCGCGGGTGCCGGCCTCGGTGGGGGTGAGGCGGTCGCCGTCGCGGGTGAGGTAGCCCTCGGCGGCCATCCGGTCGAAGACCGGTTCCAGCACCTCGGGCGGCAGCTTCTTGCGGGTGGCGATGAGGTCGAGGGAGGCGTGGCCGAGGGCCTTGGTGTGGCCGGCCACCTCCATCAGGGCCCAGGCGCCGGCCAGGTCCACCCGGGTGTCGGCGTCGCCCACGATGGTCCGGACGGTGTCCAGGTCGATGTCGCGCACGAGCTTGCAGACGGCGAACTCCAGGTGCGGGTCGGAGTCGCTGGTGGTCGGCTGGGCGAAGCCCTCGCCCATGTCGGTGGAGCCGGCCCGGGTGGTGTCGCGCAGCTGCACCTGCTTGAGGAACAACGCGACCACGAAGCCGACGGCGGCCACCGGGATGGTCCACAGGTACACGGTGTGCAGCGCGTCCGAGTACGCCTGGATGATCGGCGCGGCCTGCTCGGCGGGCAGCTTGTGCAGGCCCTGCGGGCTCTCGGCGGCGTGCACCAGCACGGCCGGGTCGGCGCCGGTGAGCCGGGCGGCGGAGGCGACGCCCTCGGCCAGCTCGGTCTTGAGGCCGTTGGCGTAGACGGTGCCGAACACGGCGGTGCCGAAGGAGCTGCCGATGGTGCGGAAGAAGGTCACCCCAGAGGTGGCGGTGCCGAGGTCCGCGTAGTCGACGGTGTTCTGCACGGCGATGGTCAGCACCTGCATGCTCAGCCCGATGCCGACGCCGAGCACGAACATGTAGAGGGAGGCCTGCGCGGTGCCGGTGCCGGGTTCCAGCCGGGACAGCAGGTAGAGGCCGACGGCCATCACCAGGGTGCCGGCGATCGGGAACACCCGGTACTTGCCGGTCTTGCTGACCACGTTGCCGCTGGCGATCGAGGCGATCAGCAGGCCGATCACCATCGGCAGCATCCGCACGCCGGAGACGGTCGCCGAGTCGCCGTCCACGTACTGCAGGAAGGTCGGCAGGAAGGTCAGGGCGCCGAGCATCGCGAAGCCGACGATGAAGCTGAGCACCGAGCAGACCGCGAACACCGGGTTGCGGAACAGCCGCATCGGCAGCATCGGTTCGACCGCCCGGGTCTCCGCCCAGCAGAACAGTCCGAGCGCCACCACCCCGCCGACGAACAGGGCGATGATCACCCCGGAGCCCCAGGCGTACTGGTTGCCGCCCCAACTGGTCGCCAGGATCAGGGCGCTGGCGCCGACCGAGACCAGGGCGATGCCCAGGTAGTCGATCACCGGCCGCACCGCCGAGCGCACCGCCGGGATGGTCCGGGCGGCGGCGAGCACCACCACGACGGCGATCGGGACGTTCACGTAGAACGCCCAGCGCCAGGACAGGTGGTCGGTGAACAGCCCGCCCAGCAGCGGCCCGATGACGGTGGCCAGGCCGAACACCGCGCCGATCGCGCCCTGGTACTTGCCGCGCTCGCGCAGCGGGATGACGTCCGCGATCAGCGCCATGGCCGTGACCATCAGCCCGCCCGCGCCGATGCCCTGCACCGCCCGCCAGGCGATCAGCAGGGTCATGTCGGTGGACAGGCCGCAGAGGAAGGAGCCGCCGACGAAGACGATCGCCGAGATCTGGAAGATCGACTTGCGCCCGTACAGGTCGCCGAACTTGCCCGCCAGAACGGTGGCCACCGTCTCGGCCAGCAGGTAGGACGTCACCACCCAGGACATGTGGGCGGCGCCGCCGAGGTCCGAGACGATGGTGGGCAGCGCGGTGCCGACGATGGTCTGGTCGAGGGCGGCCAGCAGCATGCCGAGCACGATCGTGGCGAAGACGACGTTCCGCTGCCGCACGTCGAGCACCGGCGGGGCGGAGGGCTGGTTCTCGGTGGCGACGGTCATGCCGCCAGCCTCGGGGGCGTGGGGGTCGGTCGCGATCCGGTTCGTCCGTCCGGGTGACCACCCCGGCCTGCCCGGCACCGGCTGGGCCCGGGTGGCGGCGGGGTCCGGTGCGGGTGAGGATGAGCCGGAGCAGAGCCAGGACCAGTCCCCGGACACCGGGAAGAGGCTCCCATGACCGCCCCACCCTCCCGCGACGCGCAGTGCCCGCGCCCGCAGCCGCCCGGCGCCTCGGCGGTCGGCGGGCGGGCCGAGGCGCGGCGCTGGCGGGCGCTGACGGTCTGCCTGGTCGCCGGGTTCATGACCCTGCTGGACGTCAGCATCGTCAACGTCGCCCTGCCGACCGTCCGGGCCGGACTGCACATGTCCGACAGCGGCCTGCAGTGGGTGCTCAGCGGCTACGCGCTCGCCTTCGGCCTGGTGCTCGTCCCCGCCGGGCGGCTCGGCGACGCCCGCAGCCGCCGGGCCGTCTTCCTCACCGGGCTCGCCCTGTTCACCGCGGCCAGCGCACTGGCCGGGGCGGCCCGGAACCAGGAGTGGCTGGTGCTGGCCCGGCTGTTCCAGGGCGCGGCGGGCGGGGTGCTGGTGCCGCAGGTGTCCGGCTTCATCCAGACCCTGTTCCAGGGCGCCGAGCGGGGCCGGGCCTTCGGCGCGCTGGGCGCGACCATCGGGCTGTCCACCGCCGTCGGACCGCTGCTGGGCGGCCTGTTGATCCACATCTTCGGCCCGCAGGACGGCTGGCGCTGGGTGTTCCTGGTCAACCTGCCGATCGGCCTCGCCGCCCTGCCGATCGCCTACCGGCTGCTCCCGCCGCCCCGCCCGGCCGCCGAGCGGGCCGGGCAGCGCGACTTCGACCCGCTCGGGGTGCTGCTGCTCGGCGCGGGGACGGTCGCCCTGCTGCTGCCCTTCGTCCAGGAGCAGCAGTGGCACGGCCCGGCCCGCTGGCTGCTGCTGCCGCTGGCGGCGGTGCTGCTGGCGGCCTTCGTCGGCTGGGAGCGGCACTACGCGCGGGAGCGGCAGGGCGTGCGGCGGCGCGAACCGCTGGTCAACATGGGGCTGTTCGCGGTGCGGCCGTACGCGGCGGGGGTGCTGCTGTCCCTGGTGTACTTCGCCGGGTTCACCGCGGTCTTCTTCATCTTCACGCTCTACCTCCAGGCGGGGCGCCACTACTCGGCGCTGACGGCGGGTCTGGCGATCACCCCCTTCGCCGTGGGTTCGGGCGTGTCGGCCGCGGTGGGCGGACGGCTGGTGAGCCGGTACGGGCGGTCGCTGGTGGTGGCGGGGCTGATGCTGGTGCTGGTCGGCCTGCTGGCCTCGGCGCTGGCGGTGCAGCTCTGGGACGGGCCCGCGGTGGCATGGACGACGGTGGGCCCGCTGCTGGTCGCCGGGGTGGGCAGCGGTCTGGTGATCGCCCCGAACCAGACCCTCACCCTCCAGCACGTCCCGCTCGCCCGCGCGGGCAGCGCCGGCGGCGTCCTGCAGACCGCCCAGCGGGTGGGCTCGGCGGTCGGCATCGCCGTCGTCGGTTCGGTCTTCTTCGCCCACGCCGCCGGACGCCACCCGGATTGGGCGCTCGCCTTCCAACTGGGCGTCACGGTGGCGGCCGGCCTGGTCCTGGCGGCCCTGCTGGTCGCCCTCGCCGACGAGTGGGCGGGCCGGCGGGAGGCCGCCGGACCCGGTGGTCGTCCCCTCAGTGGTCGCGGCGCCGGATCGCCACCACCGCGATGAGGACCGAGGCGAGCGCCCACCCCGCGTAGCTGGTCCAGGAGCCGGCCACGGTGGCCGGGTAGTCGGTGGGGCGCATCCCGGCCAGGGTGGTGCGGGCCAGGCGCTGCCAGGCCGGGAAGGGCAGGGCGTGCAGGAGGTCGGCGGACCAGCGGTAGCGCTCGGTGACGAGGGAGGGCAGGAAGAACAGCACCACCACGGTGCCGACCACCGCTCCCGCGCTGTGCCGCAGCAGGGTGCCCAGGCAGAGGCCGACCAGTCCGCAGACCGGGGCGAACAGCGCGGCCGCCGCCACGTACCGCAGCGCCGTCGGGTCGCCGATCGACTGCCCGATGCCCCGGTCGGCCAGCATCGCCTGGGTGAGGGCGAAGGACAGGCCTGCGGTGAGCACGCCGAAGCCGAGCAGCACGGCCGTCAGCACACCCGCCTTGGCCAGCAGAACGGCCCGGCGGTCGGGTACGGCGGCCAGCGTGGTGCGGATCAGCCCGGTCGCGTACTCGCCGGCGATGACGATCGAGCCGAGGCCGCCCGCGAGCAGCATCACGATGTCGGCGGAGCCGGTGATGAAGGAGACGTACAGGGCCGCCTGCTTCATCACCGCCGGATCGCCGTCGCCGGGCGTGTAGTGGTCGTGGGTGTACTGGGCGGACTTGAGGTTGGCGGCGAGGATGAGCAGCCCGCCGACGGCGAGCACCCAGGGGATCGAGCGCAGTGACCAGAACTTCAGCCACTCGGCGGCGAGCAGGTCGGCGAAGCGGGCACGGCGTACAGGGGTCGGGGTGTTCAACGGGGCTCTCCGGCGAGGTACTCGACGCTGTCGGCGGTCAGTTGCATGAAGGCCTCCTCCAGGGAGGCGCCGCGCTCGGTCAAGCCGTACAGCAACAGGCGCTGCTCCAGGGCGAGTTCGCCGATCCGGCCGGGATCGAGACCGGTCACCTCCAGGCTGCCGTCCGGCCCCGGGCGGACGGTGGCGCCGGCGGCCCGCAGCACGGCCGTCATCCGCTCGGGTTCGGCGGCGCGGACGCCGACGGCGGCGCGGCCGGCCCGGGCGGCGAACTCGCCGAGGCTCTCGTCGGCGATCAGCCGGCCGCGGCCGATCACCACCAGCCGGTCGGCGGTGTGCTCCATCTCGGCCATCATGTGGCTGGAGACGAAGACCGTGCGGCCCTGCTCGGCGAGGCGGCGGAACAGTCCGCGCACCCAGAGCACGCCTTCGGGGTCGAGGCCGTTCAGCGGCTCGTCGAAGAGCAGTACGGGCGGGTCGCCGAGCAGCGCGCCGGCGATGCCCAGGCGCTGCTTCATGCCCAGTGAGTAGCCGCCGATCCGGCGCCCGGCGGCGTCGGCGAGGCCGACCTCGGCGAGTACCTCGTCCACCCGGCGGCGCGGGATGGCGTTGCCGAGGGCGAGGGCCCGCAGGTGGGCGCCGCCGGTGCGGCCGCCGTGCACGTCGCCGGCGTCGAGCAGGGCGCCGACCTCGCGCAGGCCGCGCGGCAGACCGCGGAAGTCCCGTCCGCCCACGGTGGCGGTGCCGGAGGTGGGGGCGTTCAGGCCCAGCACCATCCGCAGGGTGGTGGACTTGCCGGCGCCGTTGGGGCCGAGGAAGCCGGTGACGTGGCCGGGGCGCACGGTGAAGGTGAGTCGGTCGACGGCCGTGCGGCGGCCGTAGCGCTTGGTCAGTTCGATGACTTCGATCATGGGCACCACGGTGCCGGGGGAGCCCCGGCCGCCGCATCGGACCGGCGTCGACACCGCGGGCCGGCCCCGGTCGTACAACCACGGTTGGATGACGGCGCCCGGGCCCGTCGTTACGATCTTGATCCATGCCCGAGACACCGACGCCCCCGCTGCTGCGGCGCGTCCCGCCCGAGGCCTGGGTCGCCCTCGCCTGGTGCGTGGCCGCCGCCTACCCCGCCGTGCTGCTCGGCGCCACCGAACGCCTGCAGCGCGGCGCCGCCCTGCACGGCGGCCTGGCCTTCACCCTGGGCGACACCGCGATCGCCTTCGTCGGCGCGGCCCTGGTGCGCCGGCTGCCGGTGCTCTCGGTCGTCGTACTGCTGATCGCGACCTGGACGGAGACCGACGGCTGGTCGGCGAAGAACCAGGTCCCGCCAGGTGCGCTGCTGGCGGTGTACGTCGCCCTGTTCCTGATCACCGCCCGCTCCCCGCGCCGCAGTTCGCGCACCGCCTTCGCCGTGGCGGGGGTCTTCCTGGTCCTGCACATGGGCATGGTCCACGGCAACACCGTCGGCATCTTCACCGGCACCCACATCGGCGAGGCGGACGGCGCCGCGCTGCTCGCCCTGGTCGCCTGGCTGGCCGGGCGCTCGGTGCGGCAGAACCGGGAGCACGCCGAGACCCTGAGCAGCCGGGTGGCCGCCGAGGCGGTGACCGCCGAACGGCTCCGGATCGCCCGGGAGATGCACGACACCGTCGCCCACAGCATGGGCATCGTCGCCCTCCAGGCCGGAGCCGCCCGCCGGGTGATCGACCGCCGGCCCGAGCGGGCCAAGCAGGCGCTGGGCGAGATCGAGACGGCCGGCCGGGAGACCCTCGCCGCGCTGCGCCGGATGCTGGTCGCGCTGCGCCAGGCCGACGGCGAGGTGTCGGACACCGTGCCGGCCGGCCTGGCCGACCTCGACCGGCTGGCCGAGGCCACCACCGCGGCCGGGGTGCGGGTGGAGGTGCGGCACACGGGCGAACCCGGTCCGCTGCCACCGGAGATCGACCTCTCGGCCTTCCGGATCATCCAGGAGTCGGTCACCAACGTGGTCCGGCACGCAGGGGTCCGCGACTGCCTGGTGAGCGTCGACCGCAGCCGGGCGGGGGAGCTCCGGGTGGAGATCACCGACCGGGGCCGGGGCCACGGCGACGCGCCCGGAACCGGCTTCGGCCTGGCCGGGCTGCGCGAGCGGGTCGCCCTGCTGCACGGCGAGTTCGAGGCCGGGCGGCGCCCGGGCGGCGGCTTCCGGGTCGCCGCCCGGCTGCCCGTCCCCGAGGCGGTGACGGCGTGATCCGGGTGGTGCTGGCCGACGACCAGCCGCTGGTGCGGGCCGCGTTGGAGATGGTGATCACCGAGACGACGGACGTCGAGGTGGTCGGCGAGGCGGGCGACGGCGCCGAGGCCGTCCGGCTGGCCGCCGAACTGCGGCCGGACGTCGTGGTGATGGACATCCGGATGCCCGGTACCGACGGCATCGAGGCCACCCGGCAGGTCACCGCCGCCGGCGGGCCGACGAAGGTGGTGGTGCTCACCACCTTCGACGAGGACGAGCACGTGTACGCGGCGCTGCGCGCCGGGGCCTCCGGCTTCCTGGTCAAGGACATGGCGCTGGACGACATCCTGGCCGCGGTCCGGGTGGTCGCCGCAGGGGAGGCGCTGATCGCGCCGAGCGTCACCCGGCGGCTGATCGGGGCCTTCGCGGCCCAGCAGCCCAAGCCGGCGCGGGCGCCGGACCGGCTGGCGGTGATCACCGAGCGGGAGCGGGAGATCCTCACCCTGGTCGGCCGGGGCCTGTCCAACTCCGAGATCGCCGCCGAACTGGTGCTCAGCATCGCCACCGTGAAGACGTACATGACCCGGCTGCTCGCCAAGCTGGACGCCCGCGACCGGGTCCAGCTGGTCATCCTGGCCTACGAGGCGGGCCTGGTCTCCGTCCCTGGTTGACCAGGCCCCCGGGCCCTCAGCTCTTGACCGCCACGCCCGCGTACATCGCGATGTCCCGGTCGCGGATCGGCGGGGCGTCGGCGTCCGGCCGCCAGTGGTGGACCAGGGTGACGCCCGGGTCGAGCAGCCGGTAGCCGTCGAAGAAGGCCTCGGTCCCGGCCCTGTCGCGGATCTGCAGCGGGATGCCGCGGGCGTTGTACTCCCGGCCGACGCCGCCCACCCCGACCGGGTCGGTGTCGCCGGTGAACACGGTGAGGGCGAGGAAGCTGCCGGGCGCCAGCGCGTCCATGAGGCGGCGGACGATGCCCTGCGGGTCGTCCTCGTCCAGCACGAAGTGCACGATGGCGATCAGCGAGAGCGCCACCGGCTGCGAGAGGTCGAGCACCTCGCGCAGCCGGGGGTCGCCGATGATCGACTCCGGGTCGCGGAAGTCGGCGTCCACGTAACAGGTGCGGCCCTCGGGCGTGCTGGACATCAGGGCCCGGGCGTGGGTGAGCACGATCGGGTCGTTGTCCACGTAGCCGACCCGGGCCTCGGGGGCGATCGCCTGGGCGATCTCGTGCACGTTGGGGGAGGTGGGGATGCCGGTGCCGATGTCCAGGAACTGCCGCACCCCGTACTGCTCGGTGAGGTGGCGCACCGAGCGCTGCATGAAGTCGCGGGTGGTGCGCATGGAGGTCGGCAGCGCGGGCCAGGCCCGGACGGAGGCGTGCGCGGCCGTCCGGTCCGCCTCGAAGTTGGTCTTGCCGCCGATGAGGTAGTCGTAGACCCGTGCGGAGTGCGGCACGTCCATCCGCAGGTCTGTCGAGGGGTACTGCTCGTCCGTCACGCTCTCGCTCCCCGTCGCTGTCCGGCATCCGTCACCGAACGCCACGGCGGCCGGCCCTGGTGCGCATGGTAACGGTCGCCCGGCGCGACAAGGTGACGATCGCTCAGGTCTGTGCCTCCGTACTGCGCACCCCGCCCCCGACCGCCTGCCGGGGCAGCGACCCGGCCCGCCCGCCGCGCCCGGCCGCCAGTTCCACCGCCGCACCGATCCAGGCCGCACCGAACGCCCAGGTCGCCACCCACTCGCACAGGTACACCGGCCGGACCGTCCAGTCCGCCCCGAAGCCCGACAGCCCCGTCGCCACCGCCGCCAGCAGCGCGACCAGGATCAGCACCCCGGCCGCCAGGTACGCGGTGGCCACCCGGGCCGGCTGCGCCGAGCGCGGATTGCGGAAGGAGTACAGGCAGAACAGCGCGAGCATCACGAACAGCAGCCCGGCGCTCACCAGATGGAGCGCCCCGACCGTGCGCTGCAGCCCGCTCGGATCCGGGGGCGTGGTCGGGCACAGCGCGACCCCGAGCGCGAACGCCCCGGCCGCCGTGCTCCACCGGTCGTCCCGCCGGTCCAGGCGGTAGCAGATCAGGAACACCCCGAGTGCGCACAGGGCGCCCACGAAGATGTTCCGGGTGTTGCCGTAGTACGCGGCACTCATCGACGCGGGCCAGTACCCGTCCGTGGCCCGCCCGGTGACCTCGTCGGCCAGCCAGTTGCCGAACGGCAGGGCCGGCGGCAGCAGCACGCCGATCGCCCCGACGCCGTAGCGCAGGAAGGTGACCGTGCGTTCGTCCTGGAGGCTTTCCCCAGGTGGTGGGTTCGTGGTTTCCTCGCCGCGCAGGTCGTCGCTCACGGACGCCTCCTCGCCTTCCGCACGGGCAGCACCGGCCCGCAGTCCTCCGGCCGCTGGGGAGTCGTGCGGGGCGGTGTCGACGGGGCGCCGCCGCACGGACACGGCCGTCAACTGGTGTACCCGCGAAGGCGCAGGTCCCACCACTGGATCAGGTGGTTTGTGACGAGCGCGAGTTGACGATGCGGTGCTACAGCGCCGCCTCGGCGCCGGGTTCGAGGGCGAACTCGGCGTCGTCCGCGTCGTAGTCGTAGAGCTCGCCGTAGCGCCCCCAGTCGATCGCGGTCTCCAACTGCCGTCGGGCGTCCTCGGTGTCGTAGCCGGCCCGCAGCAGGTCGAGGAAGAGGTCCTCGCGGAGCTTGTGGTTCGCGGTGGTGGCGAGGGCCTGGACGATGGCGCGGACCAGCGGGGCGCGGCGGGCGGCCTGGTGGGCGAACAGCTGCTTCCTGGTGAGGATGTCGGCGGCGGCGAACGCGCGGCCGTCCGGGGTGATGGCGAAGCGGCCGTCGGTGGTGCGGGCGAGGTCGAGCAGGACGGCGGCGTCGACCAGCGGGAGCAGGTCGTCGACCTCGAAGTTGAGCTCGTCGGCGATCTCGGCCAGGCCCTCCTCGCCGCCCATGGCGAGCAGGATCTCCAGCAGGCCGGCCAGCCCGCCGACGGTGGCGGGCGGCAGCGGGGTGGTGATCGGGGTGGCGGCCTGCCGGGCGGCGGGCTCGGCGGCGGGCTGCTCCTCGCGGCCGGTGAGGATGCCGTAGACGGTGTCGACCAGGGCCTCGAACTGGGGGGTGCGGCGGTCGCGCGGGCGGGGCAGGTCGACGGTCAGTTCGGAGCGGATCCGGCCGGGGTTGGAGGACAGCACGAGGATCCGGTCGGCCAGCAGCACCGCCTCCTCGATGTTGTGGGTGACGATCAGGATGGACTTGACCGGGGCCCCGCGGCCCTCCCACAGCCCGACCAGCTCGCTGCGCAGGTTCTCGGCGGTCAGCACGTCCAGGGCGGAGAACGGCTCGTCCATGAACAGCGCGTCCGGTTCGACCACCAGCGCCCGGGCGAAGCCGACGCGTTGGCGCATCCCGCCGGACAGCTCCTTGGGGTAGGCGCCCTCGAAGCCGTCCAGGCCGATCAGGTCGATCGCGCGCAGCGCCCGTTCGCGCCGCTCCTCCTCGTCCACCCCGCGTGCCTGGAGGCTGAGTTCGACGTTCTGCTGGACGGTCAGCCAGGGCAGCAGGGCGAAGGACTGGAACACCATGGCCACCCCGGGGTTGGCGGCCCGCAGCGGGGTGCCCCGGTAGGTGACCGTCCCGGAGGAGGGCGAGATCAGCCCGGCCAGGCAGCGCAGCAGGGTGGACTTGCCGGAGCCGGACTTGCCGAGCAGGGCGACGATCTCGCCCTCGGCCAGGTGCAGGCTGATGTCGTCGAGGACGGGCAGCGCCCGTCCGTCCGGGGTGGCGAAGGTCTTGGTGACGTCGGAGGCCTCGACGATCGTGGTGCGGGTGGCGGCGGTCATCGTGCGGGGTCTCCTCGGGTAGCGGGTCTCAGAGGGCGTAGCGGGTCTCGGAGAGCCGGTAGAGCCGGCGCCACAGCAGCCGGTTGAGCGCGACCACGTAGACGCTCATCACGGTCACTCCGACCAGGATCTTGGGGAAGGTGCCGGTGCCGGTGGCGTCGGCGATGTACGAGCCGAGCCCGGTGGCGGTCAGGTGGTGGGAGCCGTAGTCGACCACCTCGGCGACGATCGAGGCGTTCCAGGCGCCGCCGGCCGCGGTGATGCCGCCGGTGACGTAGTACGGGAAGACGGCCGGCAGGACGAAGGCCCGCCAGCGCAGTCCGCCCCGGACCTGGAAGCCGGTCATCGCCTCGCGCAGGTCGCTGGGGATCGCGGAGGCCCCGGCGATCACGTTGAACAGGATGTACCACTGGGCGCCGAGCGCCATCAGCAGCACCGAGCCGATGTTCAGCGAGACGCCGAGCGCGACGAAGGCGGCGGTGGCGAAGGGGAACAGGAAGTTCGCCGGGAAGCTGGCCAGCACCTGCACCACCGGTTGGGCGAAGCGGGTGACCTTGGGGTTCATGCCGATCCACACCCCGATCGGCACCCACACCAGGGTGGCCACCGCGAGCAGCACCAGCACCCGTGTGAAGGTGGCCGCGCCGAGCGCGAAGGCGTGGCCGAACTCGCCGAGGCCGACGGTGGTGTGGACGTAGTCGAAGGCCCGCCAGGCGCCGAAGACCACGACGGCGGCGACCGCGCCGGCGAAGAACACGTCCCCGGTGCGCTCCCGGGTGGCGGGCCGGGCGAGCGGGTGCTCGGCGAGGCCGAACACCCGGGTGGCCCGGTCCAGCGCGGACCCGAGCGGGCGCAGCGGGCGCCCGGCCAGCTCCGGCAGGCTGGAGCGCCGCAGCAGGTCCAGGACGATGCTGCGCGGCCGGTCGGCGGCCTCCGACTCCTCCACCCGGAAGCGTTCGGACCAGGCCGTCATCGGCCGCCAGAACAGCACGTTGACGCCGATCACCATGACGACCATCACGCCGATCGCGATGCCGACCTGGCCGAGGTCGCCGTTGCCGATGGCGGTGGCCGCGTAGGAGCCGATGCCGGGCAGCGCGTAGTGGTGGTTGAGCACGCTGATCGACTCGGAGGCGGCGAGGAAGAACCAGGCCCCGCCGAAGCTCATCATCCCGTTCCAGACCAGCGGGATCATGCCGCTGGGCACGTCGAGGCGCCAGAACCGCTGCCACTTGGTCAGCCGCATCACCCGGGCCGCCTCGTCCAGTTCGCGCGGCTGGCTGACCAGCGAGTAGTAGAACGCGAAGGTCATGTTCCAGGCCATCGAGGTGAAGATGGCGAAGACCGACGCGCATTCGAGGCCGAGCGTGGAGCCGGGGAAGAGGTTGATGAAGGCGGTGACGGTGATCGACAGGAAGCCCAGGATCGGCACCGACTGGAGGATGTCCAGGACCGGCAGCAGCACCTTCTCGGCCCGCCGCATCCGGGCGGCGGCAGTCGCGTAGACGAAGGTGAACAGCACCGAGGCGATCAGCGCGACGAACATCCGCAGGAGTGAGCGGACGGCGTAGAACGGCAGCTCGGACGGGTCGGTGGAGACGGTGGCGGGGGCCTGGTCGGGCAGGAACGGGGCGTCCAGCGAGGGGGCGAGCCGCAGCAGCCCGTACAGTCCGGCGACCAGCGCGGCGGCGACCAGGACGTCCACCCAGCGCAGTCCGGGGCGGCGCCACACGCCGCGCGAGGGGAAGCCGCCGCTGCCGTCGGCCACCTGCACCACCGTCCGTCCGCCGCTCACCGCGCTGGGGCGGGCCGCGCCGGCCCGACCGCGCACCAGCCTCGCCGCAGACGGACCGGCCCGCCACCGGAGGCGGGCCGGTCCGTCCGCGGTGGCGGGGCCTGGTCGTCTGCGGTGGCGGGGTCCGGCCGGGGGTCAGCGGGTCGGGGCGTCCGCCCGGGCGATCAGGGCGTTGAGCAGGGCGGCCCCGCGCTCGGCGTCGTCGACGCTGACCGCGAAGTCCGTCCCGCGCCTGGTGCGGACCACCAGGCACTCGCCCCGGCGCAGGAACACCGTGGAGCCCCCGCGGTACGCCCGGTAGCCCCAGCCGCCGGCCTGGCGGGCGGTGAGCTGCTCGACCCGGGCCGAGACCAGCTCGCCGGGGGCGAGGTGCCGGGCGGGCCAGCCGAACGGGCCGAAGCCGACGTGCAGGCCCTGCGGGCTCACCCGCACCCGTACGGAGGAGCAGAGCAGGAGGGCGACGGGGGACAGGCCGAAGAGGACGATCCCCGGCCAGTCGGGCCGGTCCAGGCCGCCGATCCGGGTCAGCAGGGCGGCCACCGACAGCAGTCCGAAGAGGGCGGCGGCCACCTGCATCCACGGGTTGGCCGCGGAGGAGAGCCAGACCAGCCGCTGGCCGGCCGGCAGGTCCAGCACCGGGGTGCCGGGTTCGGCCGGGGCGGTGGCGGCCGGCCGCGTGGCCAGCCAGGTCAGCACCCCGGCCGCGCCGGCGGCCACGATGATCAGGACCACCTCGATGCCCATCGGGGCGGCATCCTGCCAGCGGGCGCGGTCCAGGTTGGCGTGCACGATGGAGGCCTGCGCGCCGGTCAGCAGGACGCCGGTGGCGGCCAGGGCCGTCCCGTGGGCGCCCCGGCCCCGGCCGGGCCGGAACCGCAGGGCGGCCCCGGTGCCGAGCGCGGTGAGCAGCCAGACGGCGGCCGGGAACAGCGAGGCCGCCGTCAGCGACATCGAACCGTCCGGGGCGCGCCCGGTCCAGTGGGTCGCCACCGGGTCGGGCAGCCGGTCGCCCGCGAGCTGCGGAAGCGCGAGCAGCAGCGCCAGCACGCCGAGCGTCCAGACCACCGCCCCCCACAGTGCCCCCCGGCGCACCGGCCGGATTGAGTCGGGCTCTCCGGCCGGTTCTTCGTTCCTCACGACATCCCCCTGATCAGGTCCACGAGATCGTTCCTGCTGTAGCCGGCCTGGGCCGCGTCCGCGACCAACTGCCGGACCCGCTCGACCAGTTCGGTGCGGGTGTCGGCGTCGCTGGCGATCGTGATGCCGCGGCCCCGGCGGAACTCCAGCACCCCCTCGTCGCGCAGGGCGCGCAGCCCGCGCAGGACGGTGTTGGTGTTCACCCCGAGGGCCCGGGAGAGCTCCCGGGCCGGTGGCAGCTTGTCACCGGGGGCGCATTCGCCCTCCGCGACGGCCCGTCGGATCGCGCCCGCCACCTGCTCGTGCAGGGGGCGGGCATCGCCAAGGTCCAGCTTCAGCAACATGGTGCTAGTGACGATAGCACCATTCGGTGGTGGTGCCAGTGCCGCGCGGGGCGCCCGGCGGGGGAGCGGGAGTACTCCCGCCCGGTCAGGGGATGTAGAGGCTCTGCGCTCCGGTGACCCGGCTGTCGTCACCGGCCTGGATGACCTCGACGACCTCTCCGCCGCAGTCCGCGCCGGAGTGGATCTCCGCCGCCGCGTCGGTGAGGTTGTCGACGATGCTGGCGGCCTCGTCCAGGGCGTAGCAGCCGGAGGGATCGGTCTGGGTGGTCCCGTTGATGGCCAGGTCCCCGGTCGCCGCGCCGGCCGGAACGGAGGTCAGGGCCAGGGCGGCGGCGGTCATCAGCGGGACACCGAGAGCAGCGCGAAAGGTGATTCTCATGCCGTATGCATAACCGTTCGAGGTGGGCGCATCGTGGTCCCCGCCCCTCGGCTGGGCCGGACGGGTGAGGCGGCCGACCCGTGTATGGAGTGCGTACGGAACGCCGCCCGGGGCGTCAGGAAGGCGTCAACGGGGGCCGGGCGGGCGGCCGGGAGGCGATTGGGTGGAGAGCGACGGAGAACCGGAACCACACGAGGACGGATCATGTACGGCGACGGGCGGCACCAGGACGACACGGCACCCAGGGTGGTGGTCGGGGTCAGCGGGTCACTGGGGAGCCTGGCCGCGCTGCACCGCGGCCGGGCCGAGGCGCGCGAGCGCGGCGCCGTGCTGTGGCCGGTGCTCGCCTGGGAGCCCCCGGGCGGTGAGCACGGCTACCGGCGCTCGCCCTGCCCGTCGCTGCTCGCCGCCGTCCGGGAGGCCGCCGAGCGGCGCCTGGACGAAGCGCTGGAGGCGGCCTTCGGCGCGGACGGCCCCGGCGTGCCGATGCAGCCCGTGGTGATCCGCGGCGAGACCGGCCCCGCCCTGGTGCACCTCGCCGACCGGCCGGACGACCTGCTGGTGCTCGGCCGCAGCGGCGGCCCGCTGCGCCGCCGGCTGCGGCGGCCGGTGTCCGCGTACTGCGCCCGCCGGGCCGGCTGCCCGGTGCTGACCGTGCCGGTGCCCGAACTGCTGCACGACCTGGAGGCCCTGCACCGCCGCACCCGCTGGCACCTCCCGGTCGGGCCCGCGCCCGAACTGCTCGCCACGAAGGGGTAGTCACGGGTGCGGATGTACTCGGCCGGCCCCGGCGGCAGCCGCTACCGCCCGGTGCTGGACCGGCTCCCGCCCGGGGCCTCCGGCACCGCCGCCCTGCTCGGCGGCGGCCTCTTGGCCCTCGCCCTCGGCCTGATCGGGGAGCTGCACTCCGGCCCGCCCGCCCTCGCCGCGTACCTGGCGCTGTGCGTGCTGGTGGGGCACTTCTCCCGCCCGCGCGCCGCGCCCGTCGTCGGCCTGGCCGCCTGGCTGTGCTGCAACGCCTTCGCCGAGCACCGGCACGCCGAACTCGGCTGGTCCGGCACGTGGCCCGAGGCCTGGCACTACGCGGCGTTCACCGCCGCCGCCCTGCTGCTCCCGCTGCCCGCGGCGCTGCCCCGCCGCAGGGTCCGGGTGGCGCTGCTGCGCCTCGACCGCACCACCTCAGACGCGCCTTGAGGCGCCCCGAGAACGGTCCGCCCCCTCCTGGGACGGGCTGCCGCCGAACCCCCGGGCCCCGGCCGGTACTCCGGAGCCCGCGACGGCCGGTGGAAGACAGGTGAAGGCGGGGCGCCCCGGCGCCCCGCGGTGGAGTGGCCGCCGTTCGGACAGCGGGCCGCCGCCCGCAGCGGCCACTCCACCGCCACCCCGCGCACCGCCATGTCCCGCTCTTCGTGGTCGAGTTGGTGCCCCCGCCCTGGTGGCCGGGAATAAGGGCGCGGAGGATGTCCGTATGCGGATGACGAACGCGGACCGGCCGAGGGGCGTCACGGGCGAGGACGTCGGGCCGACGGCCCGGCTGCTGGCCCGGGCCTTCGGCGACGACCCGATGATGTGCTGGTTCTTCCCCGAGGAGGCCACCCGGCCGGCCGCGCTGGCCGGCTACTTCGACACGCTGCTCACCCGGCAGTACCTGCCGTACGGGGTGTGCGAGCGCACCGGGCACGCGGCCGCGATCTGGGTCGCGCCGGAGGCCCAGGAGAAGGCCGTGCCGGACGAGGGCACGATCCGGGAACTGGCCGCGCTGCTCGGCGACCGGGCCGACTGGTTCCGGGAGTGCGTGGCGGCCGCCGCCGCGACCGCGCCCCAGGAGGCGCACTGGTACCTGGCGCTGCTCGGCACCGACCCGGCCGCCCAGGGCCGGGGCCAGGGCGCCGTACTGCTGCGCGCCGGCCTGGCCCGGGCGGACGCCGCGGGCCTGCCGGTCCACCTGGAGTCCTCCAAGCGGGAGAACCTCGCCGTCTACCGCCACTTCGGCTTCGAGGTGCTGGAGGAGGTCCGGCTGCCGGCCGACGGCCCGACCCTCTGGACGATGCGGCGCGCCCCGGGCGGGTAGGACAGGACAGGCCCTGGAGGCCTTTCCCCGCAGCCGGTGTCCGACCTCGCTGCGGGGCACCCGGCGGGGTCAGTCCCGGGGCGGCCGGGCGATGCGCAGCCCGGCCCGGCCGAGTTGTCCGGTGATGTCCGCGAGGTAGCGCTCGGCGTCGGCCACCGTTCCGATCCCGGCGGCCCGCCGGCGGATCCGGTCGTGCTCCTGCGGGTGCAGGCGGGCCTCCTGGATCGCCGCCGTCTCGACGAACCCGCGCAGCGTCGCCGTGACGGGCCGGCCGGGATCGGCCGGGCCGGCGGCCTCGGCCTTCCAGGACACACCCGACTCGGCCGGGTCGGGCAGGGTGCGGGGCGCCTCGCGCGGGGCGTCGGCGGAGAGCAGGTGGAGGAAGTCGTTCGCCCGGGCGTCGCGGTCGGTGAGCGGGGCCAGTCCGAACAGCCGCTCGACGGTGGCGAGCAGCGAGCCGTGGTCGTACGGGGTGTGGTCGATCAGGTTGCAGTTCCGCCCGCCGCTGCCGCCCTCCGTGCCGGCGCCGCTGCCGCCCTTCGTGCCGCCGTCCGTGCCGCCGGGTGCGGCGGCCGGGACCCACGGGGAGACGACGACGGCGGGCACCCGGACGCCGAGCCGGTCGAAGCGGAAGCCGTGGGCGCTGTGCTCCGGGTCGGTGCGGTCGCCCGGCGGGACGGCGGCGGGTGGCGGCACGTGGTCGTAGAAGCCGCCGTGTTCGTCGTAGGTGATGACGAGCAGGCTGGACTCCCAGAGCGGTGAGCGCCGCAGCCCCTCGTAGACGGACTTGATCAGCGCCTCGCCGTCGGTCACGTCGTCGAGCGGGTGCTGGCTGTTGCCGCAGCGGAAGTCGCCGCCGTGGGTGAGGACGTGGCCGTAGTTCGGCTCGATGAAGGTGTAGGCGGCCGGGTAGGCGGGGTCCTGGAGGTGTTCCGCCAGGTCGTCGAGGTGGTGGTAGTGCTCCACCGTCGTCGGCAGGTCCATCCCGGCGAGCGCGCTGACCTGGGGGAGCGCGTCGCCGGCGTAGACGCGCCACGGGAGGCCCTTGGCGTCCAGGGCCTCGTAGAGCGTCCCGTGCTCGAACGTGTAGCCGCTCAGCCGCGACCGGACGGTGTCGACCGGGTCGGGGCTGTGGTCGAGGCCGGCGGAGCTCGCCGCGTGCAGGAAGAAGCGGTTGGGCCAGGTCGGCCCGGGCAGGGCGGAGAACCAGCGGTCGCAGACGGCGAACTCGCGGGCCAGGGTGCTGAGGACGGGGAGCTGGTCGGCGGTGAAGCAGGCCATGACGGCGCCGGGGTCGGCGAGGGCCTCGGCGTTCTGCTTCACCGTCGCCTCGTTGACGTAGTTGTCGACGAAGCCGTCCAGGGTGATCGGCGGGTAGGTGCCGTCGTAGGCGCACCGGTCGTCGTGCGGACGGCCGGTGATGGCGGTCGAGGCGAGCTGGAGCTGGACGTCGCAGAACTCGTGCGGCGGGTCGACGGGCAGGGCGAAGGGCGCGCCGATCCGGACGGGGTAGTCCTTGCCCGCGTGGTGGTTGCCGGCGCGGGTGTCGGGGCCGTCGACGGTGGTCGGCGCGCCGGTCACCGCGTCCGTGCCGACGCCGTGGCGGAGGCCGCCGTCGGCCACCGTGCCGGTCGACACCCCCAGCATGTGGTCGAACGAGCGGTTCTCCAGGACGAGGACGAAGACGTGCCGGATCCGCCCCTGGGGTGCCGGTGCCCGGCCGGCCCGCAGCCCGGCGAGCCAGGCGTGCCACTCCTCCCGCTCGTGGGTGATCGCCTGCCGGATGCGTTCGATGGGCTCCATGCGCCCACCCCAGCACTGGTGGTGACTGACAGTCAAAGGCCCACGCCGGTCGGTGGTCGGTCGGTCCTCGGTGGGGAATTCCGGCGCCGCGGGTCCACCCGGTGGCAACAACGGAGCGTCGCCGGGGCTTCCGCCCGTCGGCCTCAGTGCGCGAAGGGCGGCTCGAAGCAGCCGGTTTCGGGGTAGGGGCCGCTCGTCCGCACCTGGTAGTCGGCCGGGTGCACCCACCCGAGGACGCAGGCGTCGGGGCGGACCCGGAGACTGAGCACGGCGCCCTCGGAGGTGACGTAGCCCCGGTCGCTGGTGAAGCGCGGCTCACCCGACCACACGGTGAGCGCGCCGAGGGTCTGCGTGGTGTTCGGCCTGGCGTCCTCCGACGGGTACCCGAGCCGGAGCAGTGCGGTGCGCACGCTCGCCGGGTCCCAGGTGCCGGATTCCCAGAGCCGTTTGAGGACGGGCTCGATCCGGTCGGCCTCCGTGCGTGCCTGCTGCTCGGCGGCGGGAGTCAGCTCGCGGGCGGTGCGGGAGCTGTTGTTCTCGCCGTGGTGCGGAGCGCCGTCGCCGGCCCCGGGCTCCACGTGGGGTGTGGCGTTCGGGCCGTCCGTGCCGGTCGGAGTGGCCGGGCCGGCTGCCGCCGGGTGTGCGGTGCGCTGTCCTCCGCAGGCGGTCGAGCCGAGGACGACGGCGCCCAGGAGGGCGACGGCGGCGAGGCGCCGGGGCCGCGTGCGGAGGAAGACCATGGGACCGGCTCTCTCGTGGTGGGGAAGACGTCCTCGGTGGGGCGCTGTGCCGCCCCGGGTCCCGCGCCGATCCTGGCGCGTTCTTGACGTGCGAAGGATTCTAAAGGAAGAGAAAAGCAGGCGTATCGTTCAAGCAAAGCAGCATCCGTGGGAGGGGCCCGATGGAGACGACCAAGCTGGAGCCGTACCGGCACGCGCCCGGCGACGCGGACGGGGGCGGTGAGGACAGGGGCGGTCGGGGCGGCGCGGGCGGTGCCGACGCACCGGAAGGCGACCCCGCCGCCCTGCTGCGCCCCACCCGGGAGGCGCTGGCGGCCCGCCGGGCCCGCCGACTGCCGCGCTGGAAGCGGCTGTTGCAGCCGGGGGCGGCCGGGCGCTCGGCCTGGATCCGGCTGGAGGCGGACGCCCAGGCCGAGCGCCTCGGCCGCCGGACTCCCGGCACCGAGCACGTGCTGCTGGCCCTCCTGGCACTCCACGAAGTGGCCCGCCAGGAGCCGGAGTCGGTGCCGGAGGCGGACGCCGGGGAGCTGCTGGCCGGCCTCGGCGTCGACTACGCCCGCGCGCACGCCGCGCTCGACGCCGGTGAGGTGACGCTGCCCGCCGATCCGCGCTCGGTCGAGGCCTACCTGTCGGGCGGCGCGGCGGACGGCGGCGCCGAGGCGCTGCTGCGGGTGCTGCTGGCGGAGGACACCCGGGCCCGGCGGCTGGCCGAGGCCCTGCGATCATGAAAGCCGCTGAGCGATGAGAGAGGAAGGATCCCCATGCAGGTCACCCTCGCCGAGGAGCTGGTGCTGCTCTCGCTGGACGACAGGACCGGCGCGCCGAAGGAGGGCGTGGGTACCGCCTGGGCCGCCGCGGGCGGCCTGCTGGCCGAACTGGTGCTGGCCGGACGCGTCGAGGTGGCCGACGGCCGGCTCGGCGTCGTCGACCGCACCCCGACCGGCGACCCGCTGCTGGACGGCCGGCTGGAGCGCCTCGACGAGTGGATCGCAGGGAAGCGCCCGGGCCGGGCCAAGGCCGGGGACTGGCTCACCAAGGACCGGGCCACCGTCGTCCGGGACACCGAACTGCGGCTCTGCGAACGCGGCCTGGTCACCGAGGAGCGCCACCGCGTCCTCGGCATCTTCCCGGTCCGGCACTACCCGGAGGCCGACGGCAGCGTGGAGCGCGCGCTGCGCGAGCGCCTGACGGCCGTCGTCCTGGACGGTGACGAGCCGGAGCTGCGCACCGCCGCGCTGATCGCCCTGCTGCACTCGGCCAAGCTGCACCGGCTGGCCTTCCCCGACCTGCCGCGCAAGCAGGTCCAGCCGCGCTTCGCCGAGATCGCCGCGGGCGACTGGGCAGGCGAGTCGGTCGGCGAGGCGATCCGGAACATGCAGGCCACCATGGCCGCCGTGATCGCCGCCACGACCGCCGCGACAACCGTCGCCGCGACGGTCAGCTGACACGCCGGCCCGCCCCGCCTGGCGGCGGGGCGGGCACGGTTGCCATGCGTTGCTGAACGTGGATCAAGCTGAGTAGGCGAGGCGGTGTTCCCATCGAAGGTCGCCGTTGTCGCCGATCCAGTACGTGTGTGCCCTGTTGGTGATGCGGAGCTGCACGGCGGTGATGTCCGGGCTACCGGCATCCTGCCAAGCGAGAAGGGACCGCTCGATGACGTCCCACAGAGCGACGGGGCCGCCCTGGCGGACAAGCCACGCCTCGCCTGCGGCGATGAACTCGGCGAAGGACTCGCGCTCCGGGTCGAAGAGGTAGAGGAGCCGTACGCCGTCGTCCGCCGTGGCCCGGACGAACTGAGCGCCGGGTGCGGCGAGCTGGGCGATGAAGGCCGGCATCCACTCGCTCAGGATGGTCGGCGCGACCTCGGCGGGCCGCTCGTTCTCGGGGAAGGCGGTGCGGGCGGACAGGTCTCCGGCAATCGGCATGGCGGCCTGCGACCGCGCCTGCATGAACGAGGAGCGGTCGATGATTCGGCCGTCGGCGGGTGTCGGTCATGGTGCTCACCCTTCCGCTCCAGACAGCAACGACGGAGAGTCGCCCTGGCGTCCACCACCTGGGGGCTACTTCAAACGCCGCCGGGCCCGCTCTTGGAGGAGCGGGCCCGGCGACGTGACTCACGGTGCTCGGAAGACTCCGGCCTTGATGTCGGCAATGAACGCCGACCACGCCTCGACGGAGAAGGTCAACGAGGGCCCGTCCGGATCCTTCGAGTCACGTACGGGGACGGTGCTGTGGAAGCCGTCGGCGACCTCGATGCACTGTCCCCCATCGCCGTTGCTGTAACTGCTCTTGCGCCAGGTGGCGGCGCTCAGGTCGGGGTCGCGCATCGTGCGTAGTCCTCCATCGCTGTCTGGATCACAGCCGCTGACTCGTCCGGCGGCAAGGCCGAAGCCTTGAGCAGATCGTAGGACAGCCGGAACCCTCTGACAGCCTCAGCGTCTTCCTCAAGATGTCCCGTGTGACTGCCTTCCATGTAGGCGCTCTCGGCCCCGTTGGGAAGCGTGAGTATCGTCAGTGATCCGCCCATCGCCGGATGCGCCCCGCATGCGAACGGCAGTACTTGGACCACGACACCGGGGTGCTGCGCTGCCGCCGGCACGCGGCCCAGCTGCTCCGTCATGCAGGCCGGACCGCCCACGGGGCGTCGCAGGGCAGCCTCGTCGAGGATCAGCCAGAGGTGAGGGGGCACGGGCCGGGCTAGGATCTCCTGGCGTTCCAGCCTGGAGGCAAGCTTCTCCTCGACACGCTCATCCGTGTCCCGTGGGCTGCCGGTGCGCAGTACCGCGCGGGCGTAGTCCTCGGTCTGTACGAGCCCCAGGATGACCTGCGCACAATAGACTTGGATCAGGCTGGCCTGCGCTTCGAGGTCCATGTACCGGCGGTATCGGTCGGGGAATTGTTCCCGTCGAATGATCTCCCACAGGCCTTCGAAGAGATCACCCGTGCCGAATGCGGCATCGAGTTTTCCGGACAGCGGAGGTAGCGGGAGGCGTTCCGCCTTCTCGACGCCGTGCAGATGCGTCTTGCTGTAGTTGACGATCTCGGAGAGCCGGTCCAGCGACAGCCCCGCGTTCGCCCGATGGCGTTTCAACTCCCGACCGTACAAGTCGCGTGCCGAGCTCAGCGGGTCGAGTTCTTGTGTTCGAGCTGCCATCTGGCGTGCTCCCTTTTGTTCCCGAACAGCATGCGGAACATGACGCAGGGTCAAGGGTAGCGACTGCTGCGTAACGATGGAGGCGCAAGCGATACCCCGGCGACCGCGCGAACGGCCCCGGGGCGTGGCCAACCTGGACGAAAGCAGGCTGACGATGAACGACTCTACCGACGTCTCGCACCCGGGCCGACTCTTGAGGGTGTGGTACTGGGTGCGCTACCGGCCGGGAGACTGGTGGTTCCTCTACTTCTCGCGCCGACCGGCGGCGTGCCGACTGCGGGCGAAGCGGCGGCAGCTCCGGGCCGAGCGCGCGTGCCGATAGAACTCCGGCCTTCCCCCACCCGAGCGGTGGGGGCAGGCCTATGGGAGTGGGGCCGACTACCTCGTGGTGTAGCCGCCGTTGGCGAAGAGGGTCTGCCCGGTGATCCACCAGCCGTCGGTGGCCAGGAAGGTGACGATCGGGGCGATGTCCTCGATCTGTGTCAGCTGGTTGCCCATCGCCTGGGACTTGTGGAAGGCCACCCGCTCCGGGGTCTCCTGGCCGTAGAAGAACGGGGTGTCCATCGGCCCCGGGGCGACGCTGTTGACGGAGATCCCGCGCGCGGCGAACTCCTTGGCCGCCGCCCGGGTGTAGTGCTCGACCGGGGCCTTGGCACCGGCGTAGGTCGAGTAGCCGTCGGTGAAGGCGGCCAGCAGCGAGGTCAGCACGGTGATCACCTTGCCGCCGTCGTGGAGCTGCTTGCCCGCCTCGCGGATGAAGAAGTACGCGGCCTTGGCGTTCACCGCGTGCATCACGTCGTACTCGGCCTCGGTGGTCTCGACGATCGGCTTGCGCAGCACCATGCCGGCCGTGTTCACCGCGACGTCGATCCGGCCGAAGGTCTCCTTCGCGGCGGCGAAGACGCGCTCCACCTCGGCGACCACGGTCAGGTCGCCCTGGACGGCCACGGCCTCGCCGCCGGCCTCCTTGATCGCCGCGACGGTGGCCTCGGCGGCCGGCGCGGTCGCGTCCGAGTGGTAGTGCACGACGACCTTGGCGCCGTCCGCGCCCGCCGAGCGGCTGATCAGCCCGCCCAGGTTCTTCGCGCCCGCGCCGACCAGGACGACCTTGCCCGCCAGGGAGTGGTTGTTGCTCATGATCTACGGCTCCTCGCCGGAAGAGTGGGGATTGTTCGCCCGACCACTGTCCGGGGCGCGGGCCCTCCGGGGCTTGAACAATCCGACGGGCCCTGGAACGAACCGCTCACGATCAGCCGGCCGGGGCCGCGCGCGTTCGTCGTTCCGCGCCCGGACGGACCAGAATCGGAAGCATGGCGACTCCGACGACCCCCGCACAGCCCGTACGCACCGGCTCCTCCGCGATCAAGCCCCACCTGGTCCGGCTCTCCGGCAGCGGCGCCGACCTCGACGCGGGCGTGGTCGAGCGAGGTCTGGAGCGGGCCGGCGGCGCGGGGGAGGCGGCGGCCGGCCCCACCCGGCACGTCGTGGCCGTCCACACCGGCAGCTCCGCCGACCTCAGCTGGCGTGCCGACGGGCGCCCCCGCCGGGAGCGCTTCCACCGCGGCCAGGCCCTGGTCAACCCGGCCGGCTGGGCCGCCCGCCCGCGCTGGGAGCAGGACGCCGAGCTGATGCTGGTCGCCCTCGAACCCGCCTGGCTGGAGCGGCTCGCCACCGAGGCCGACCGGCCCGGCCGGCTGGAGCTCGCCCCGCGCTTCCACCTCACCGACCCGTTCCTGGGCATGCTGGTCGAGCGCCTGGTCGCCGAGTACGAGGGCCCGCAGCCCGCCGACCCGCTCTACGCGCAGTCCCTGCTCCAGGCCCTCGCCGCCCACCTGATCCGCACCGCCGCCACCCGTGGCCCCGCCCTGCCCGAGCGCGAGGGCGGGCTCACCCCCAAGCGGCTGAACCGGGTCGTCGACCACATGAACGGCTACCTGGACGGACGGCTGTCGCTGAACGAGCTCGCCGCCGTCGCGGGCGTCAGCCCCTCGCACTTCACCCGGGCGTTCCGGGCCTCCACCGGCCAGTCCCCGCACCAGTACCTGGTCCGGCTGCGCCTGGAGCGGGCCCGCCGCGCCCTGCTCACCACGGACACCCCGATCGCGGCCATCGCCCAGCTGTGCGGCTTCGCCGACCAGAGCCACCTCACCCGCACCATGCGGCTGCACACCGGCCTCACCCCGGCCGGCCTGCGGGCGGGCCGCTAGCCGGGGCCTGTACGGCCTGTACGGCCTGTACGGCCTTTACGCCTGTACGGCCCCCGGCTCAGAGCACGGCGGCACCGAGGGTGATCGAGGCCAGCACCATCAGCAGCCCCAGCGCGACGAAGCCGTACTCCAGCCGCACCCGCTCCCGTCCGTCCACCAGCACCTGCCGGGGGTCCGCCGGGTCGTAGCGCACGGGGACGTAGCCGCCGTCGGGCAGCGGGTGGCGGGCGGTGGACGGGACGGGGGAGAACACCTCGAAGACCCGGCCGTCCGCGGTCTCGAACTGCAGCAGCGGGCGCGGCGGCAGCGCGCGGTCCTCCGGCGTCGCCGCCCGGGCCCGCACCAGCGCCCGGACCGGCACCCCGACCCGGCGCAGCCGCCGTAGCTCGCGCAGCCCGACCACCCCGGCGAGGTAGGCGACCACGCCGCCCAGCGCACCGAACACCACCACGGCGAACCCGGCCGTCCCACCCACCGCGCGCCTCCCAGCCCGAAGTACCAGCCCCGAGACTTCCCCTCGGACCCCAGTATCGCCGAGCGCGTGCGGTCCTGACGTTCGGCGGGTGTCCCCGCCGCGCTGCCTAGACCTGGGCCAGCGGGACCTTCGGGTCGGCGAGGCGGTCGGGGTCCACCGGGCGCCGGGAGACGATGAGTTCGCGGATCGGGTCGGTGACGTCCCAGACGTTGACGTTCATGCCGGCCAGCACCCGGTCGCCGGACAGCCAGAAGGCGATGAACTCGCGGGTGGCCGGGTCGCCGCGGAACACCACCCGGTCGTAGCCGCCGGGTTCGGCGTAGCCGAGGTACTCGAGGCCGAGGTCGTACTGGTCCGAGAAGAAGTACGGGACGCGGTCGTAGACGGCGTCCGGCTGCCCGAGCAGGGCGCGGGCGGCGGTCTGCGGCTGGTTGAGGGCGTTGGCCCAGTGCTCGACCCGGAGGTGCCGCTCGAACAGCGGGTGGTAGGCGTTGGCGACGTCGCCGGCCGCGTAGACGTGCGGGTCCGAGGTGCGCAGGTGCCGGTCGGTCCTGATGCCGTTGTCGACCTCCAGGCCGGCCGCCTGGGCCAGCGCGGTGGCGGGCGAGATGCCGATGCCGACCACCACCGCGTCGGCCGCCACCGCGCTGCCGTCGCCGAGCCGCACGCCGCTCACCGTGCCGTCCGCGCCGGTGAGTTCGGCGACCTGCACGCCGAAGCGCAGGTCCACGCCGTGCGCGCGGTGCAGGTCGGCGAATACCTGGGCGACCTCCCGGCCGAGCACCCGCAGCAGCGGCAGTTCCATCGCCTCCAGGACGGTGACCTCGGCGCCCGCCGTGCGGGCCGCGGCCGCCACCTCCAGGCCGATCCAGCCCGCGCCGACCACCGCGATCCGGGCGCCCGGGTGCAGCGCGGCCTTGATCCGGTCGCTGTCCTCGACCCGGCGCAGGTAGAGCACGCCGTCCTGGTCCGCGCCGGGCACCGGGAGCCGGCGCGGCACCGAGCCGGTGGTCAACAGGAGCTTGTGGTAGGCGATTTCGCCGTCGTCGGCGAGCGTCACGGTGCGGGCCGCCGGGTCGATCGCGACCACCGCCGTGCCCAGGCGCAGCGTGACGTCGTGCTCGGCGTACCACTGCGGGGGGTGGACGTAGATCTTCTCCCGGCCCTCCTTGCCGAGCAGGTAGCCCTTGGACAGCGGCGGGCGCTCGTACGGGCGCTCGTGCTCCTCGCCGATCAGCACGATCCCGCCCCGGTACCCGGCCCCGCGCAGGGCCTCGGCCGCCTTGGCGCCGCCCAGGGAGGCCCCCACGATCACGATCGGCCGCTCGCTGCCCACCATGCCCGACTCCTTGCTCTCCGTTGCGGATCAGGCGTCTGACGGATCAGGCGTCTGGGGATCGGGCGTCAGCCTGCCGCCGCCGGGGTGGTGTGTCGAGGCAGTGCCGGGCGCGCCGCGCCCCGCCCGCCCGTACGGGTGAACGGGGCGCCTCACGGTGTCGTCGCGTCCCTGACCAGCGCGGTGTCGGTGAACTGCTCGAAGCGGACGATCCGGCCGCCGCGCACGACGAAGTGGTGGGCGACCCGCACCGCGAGCGGCTTTCCGGTGGCCTTGTGGACGGCCGTGTAGCGGGCCAGGACCACCACGTTCTCGCCGTCCACCACGTAGTGGTCGTCGTGCGCCGTCCAGTTGTGCCACTCGGCGGCGAGGCGCTCCATGACGTTGGCGGTGACGCCCTTCGGGGTGCGGTAGGTGCCGGCCAGCGGGAAGCCGGCCATCTCGGTCCACTCGACGTCGTCGGCGAGGGTGCCGCGCAGCGCGGCCAGGTCGCCCCTGGCGGAGGCCAGGTACTGGCGGCGCACCACGTCGGCGGGGGCGGCGGACTCGGCGAAGCCGGACACGTCCCGGGGGATCTCGATCACCGGGTGCTCACCCCCACGCCATCTCGCCCATGGCGACCTTGGTGCCGATGTCGACCGCGATCCGCAGCCCCAGCTCCGGGAAGCGCCGCTCCAGCGCTTCCTTCGCGCCGGCGGCGTCCGCGGCCCGGCCCAGCTCGGTCTCGAAGGCACGCAGGTAGGCGCGGGTGTGGTCGAGGGCGTTCAGGTCCGTGGGCGCGTCGGCGACCCGGTGGCCGGCCGCCACCCAGGTCGGGTGGAGCGCCTCCATCTCGTCCAAAAGGTCGATCCAGGCGGCCCGTTGGGCGGCGGTGGGGGTGTCGGCCGTCCACACGTGCAGGCCCTCGAAGAGCAGCACCCCGCCGAGCACGGCGCGGTGGTGGTGCTGCCACAGGTAGTGCCGGTCGGGCAGGTGGAAGTCGGCGCCGCGCAGCTCGAACCGGTGGCCCTCGAAGACGATCTCGTCCCCGGGCAGCACCTCCGGCCGGACCAGCCGGGTCGGCAGTTCGGGGCCCAGGTGCGCCCAGGCGCGCAGCTTGTCCTCGTAGGTCTCCTGGATGTGCTGGACGGTCGAGGCGGTGGCCAGGAAGCGGGCGTGCGGGAAGGCCTCCTGGACCTCCTGGGCGCCGAAGTAGAAGTCCGGGTCGCCGTGGCTGACGAAGACCGTGGTCAGTCGCTTGCCGCTGGCGCGCACCCGCTCGACCAGCCGGCGCCCGTCGGAGCGGGTGAAGCCGGCGTCCACCAGCAGGGCGTCGTTCGGCCCGGTGACCAGGACGGCGGTCTTGTTGAGCGAGCTGTCGGGGGCGTCGATGATCTCGAAGTCGAGAGAACTCATGCCGTGAAGTCCTTCCTCGGGCCGGGCACGCCTCGTCGCCAGGATCCGTGCCGGGGCACCGGCCCGCATCCGGAGAGCGGGCGGTTGCTGCCGATCGGGTGCTCCCGTTCCGTGCTCGGGGGACACCCCGTGCGCGTCGCCAGTCGCCCGGGCCGTGCCCCAGGAGACTTCCAGGGCCCCATCGTGTTCACGTCATGAGAGGACCGCGGTGAAGCCCAGTCAGAGACCGGCGGCACCACCCGTCGGCTGGAGACGCCGACTAGGCAAGGCGATGACATCCGCCCTGGCCTTGACGCTCGTACCCTTCGCCATCTCACTCGCCGCACCCACCCAGGCCTCGGCGGCCGGGCTGCCGGGCGGGCTCGGGCCCTGCCTGGGCGCGGACTGCCCGGCGACGTTCCCCCCGGTCAACAACGGCCCCTTCGCGGGCCGCGACGCCGGGATCAACATCTTCGTCGGCGGTGACTTCAACGTCGGCGGCTCGGCCGCCGAGGCCGAGGGCCACGTGGTGACCCTCGGCAACTTCAGCCAGAACAAGGCCGCCGGGGCCAGCTCCGGGTACAACATCGGCATCGTCGGCGTCGGCTCGCGGGTGCCCCCGCCGGACGGCGCGGACTTCCTCACCGCCGGCGGAAACGTCACGGTCGCCCCGGGCCAGCGGCTGCTGGCGGACGGCGGCGTGGTCCGCTACGCGGGCACCGCCACCGGCACCATCACCGGGACCACGACCCAGGACGGCCAGGCCGTCGCCGCCTACACGCCGCTGCGCGGTCAGCTGCAGTCGGCGAGCGAGTGCTACGCCGGGGTCGGCACACCCCGGCCGGCCACCGGGACGGCCGTCAACCAGGGCTACCAGACCCTGTTCACTGGCGACGGCAGCTCCGCACTCCAGGTCTTCAACGTCGACTTCGACCTGGTCGGCAACGGCGGCTCCACCCAGGGCGTCGCCTTCGCCGGGATCCCCACGAACGCGACGGTGCTGGTCAACCTGGTCGGCGGCGCCCGCACCATCAACACCTACAGCGGCAGTTTCGACGACAACGACCCGTGGAACCGGCTGCGCCCGCGTCTGCTGTGGAACTTCCCGACCGCGAGCACCGTCACCCTCACGGGCTCCGGGCAGTTCCAGGGCAGTGTGCTGGTCGGCAACCCGGCCAGCACCAGCACGATGAACCTGCCCGGCCTGAACGGGCGCTTCTTCACCACCGGTTCGCTGCTGCACAACTCCGGTTCGGGCATGACCGGCACCGAGTTCCACGCCTACCCCTTCAACGGTGACCTGCCCGACTGCGGCAACCCGCCGATCGCGACCGCGTCGACCAGCGTGACCAAGGTCGACTCGGCGACCTCGCAGCCGCTGGCGGGCGCCACCTTCCAGCTGTGGCGGGAGACCAACGGCGTCGCCGGGCTGCAGACCTCGGGCACCACCCCGGACACCAAGGTCGGCGCCCCCTGCACCACGGGGGCGGACGGCGTCTGCTCCGCCGGCGACCTGCCGCTGGGCACGTACTACTGGCAGGAGACGGCGGCCCCGCCCGGCTACGACCTGCCGCCGCAGCCGGTGGCGACGGTGGTCCTGGACACCAACGGGCAGAACGTCCCGGTCACCGTCGCCGACACCAAGACGCCGGTGGTCGAGACCGCGTCGACCAGCGTGACCAAGGTCGACTCGGCGACCTCGCAGCCGCTCGCGGGTGCGGTCTTCCAGTTGTGGCGGGAGACCAACGGTGTGCCCGGCTTGCAGACGACCGGGGCCAACCCGGACACGGCGGTCGGCTCGCCGTGCACCACCCCGGCCTCGGGCGTCTGCTCGGCGACGGGTCTGCCGCTGGGGACGTACTACTGGCAGGAGACGGCGGCCCCGCCCGGGTACGACCTGCCGCAGCTCAACGTGACCGAGGTCGTGCTCGACACCAACGGGCAGACCGTCGGGGTGACGGTGGCCGACACCAGGACGGCGGCCCCGACCGGTTCGACGTCGGTGACGAAGGTCGACTCCGCGACCGGCAAGCCGTTGGCCGGCGCGGTCTTCCAGTTGTGGCGGGAGACCAACGGCGTGCCCGGCTTGCAGACGACCGGTGCCAACCCGGACACGGCGGTCGGCTCGCCCTGCACCACGGGGGCGGACGGCGTCTGCTCGGCGCACGGCCTGCCGCTGGGCACGTACTACTGGCAGGAGGTCTCCGCGCCCAACGGCTACGAGCTGCCCGACCTGAACGTGACCACCGTGGTGCTGGACACCGACGGGCAGACCGTCCCGGTGACCGTCCAGGACACCCAGACCGTCGCCCCGACCGGTTCGACCTCGGTGACGAAGGTCGACTCCGCGACCGGGCAGCCGCTTGCGGGTGCGGTCTTCCAGTTGTGGCGGGAGACCAACGGTGTGCCCGGGCTGCAGACCACGGGTGCCAACCCGGACACGGCGGTCGGTTCGCCCTGTACCACCCCGGCCTCGGGCGTCTGCTCGGCGACGGGTCTGCCGCTGGGGACGTACTACTGGCAGGAGACGGCGGCCCCGCCCGGGTACGACCTGCCGCAGCAGCCGGTGACGACGGTGGTGCTGGACACCGAGGGGCAGAACGTGCCGGTCACCGTGAAGGACTCCAGGACGGCCGCGCAGACCGGCAGGACGACCGTCACCAAGGTGGACGCCGAGACGGGCAAGCCGTTGGCGGGTGCGGTCTTCCAGTTGTGGCGGGAGACCAACGGTGTGCCCGGGCTGCAGACCACCGGGTCCAACCCGGACACGGCGGTCGGCCCGCTCTGCGCGACCGACGTCAACGGCGTGTGCTCGGCGGACAACCTCCCGCTGGGGACGTACTACTGGCAGGAGGTCGTCGCGCCCCCCGGGTACGACCTGCCGCAGGACGCGGTGTCCACGGTCGAACTGACCAAGGACTGCCCGTGCGTGGAGATCACGGTCGCGGACAGCAGGACGTGTCCGCCGGAGCCGTGTCCGCCTGAGCCGTGCCCGCCGGAGCCGTGCGACCCGCCGGACCACCCGTGGGGCCCGGACGCCGACCGTATCCCGGTGTCCGGCGTCCACGGGGGGCGCGCCTGACCGGCCGTCCCGCGCGTGGGCGTCTGAAGTGATGAAGTGGCCGGAGGAGCCGAGGGCGGCGCCTCCGGCCACCGGCGTCGACGGGCCTCAGTGCCTGGTCCGGGGGGTGAGGTCGCTGCCCTGCGGATGATCAGCCCGCTGCCGGGCTGGGCCCTACTCCTCCGTGCGGCCCAGCCGCAGCACCGCCAGCGCGCCGACCGCCGTGGTCACCGCGAGCCCGCCCCACAGCAGCCCCGGCCCCGCGGCCAGCAGCCCGGTCAGCACCGCGGGCGCCGCCGCCCGGCCGACCCCCATCGACAGCTCCCAGCGGGCCACCGCCCGCCCCAGCAGGTGCGGCGGCGCCGTGGCCGTCACCAGAGCGGTGCCCGAGCCGGTGTAGAGGATCTCACCCAGCGTGTACAGCACGGACACCAGCACGATGCCCACCGTGCCCGACACCCCGCCCAGCGACCCGGCCGCCCAGAAGCCCAGGTAGGACACGCTCAGCGCCGCCCCCGAGACCGCCAGCACCGACTGCCGGGAACGCTTCGCCAGCCGCAGCACCAGCGCCAGCTGCAGCGCGATCACCAGCACGGTGTTGCCCACGAACACGCCCGAGGACCAGGCCGCGGACGCGTGCAGCTGCAGCACCAGCAGCGCGGGCAGCGCCACCTCCAGCACGTCGAAGCAGAACGCGTACGGCAGGTTGGCCAGGCTCAGCAGGGTGATCCGGCGCAGCGGCTCGCCGCCGTCCCCGGCCTCCTTCGCCCGCTCCACCACCGTCTGCGGCGCCCGGACCCGCAGCGAGGCCACCAGCCCGGCGGCCAGCAGGCAGGCCGCGCCCGTCACCCCGGCCAGCACCCGGATGGTGTCCGTCCCGCCGGCCACCGCGACCGTGGCCAGCAGCGCGCCCGCGCCCAGGCCCGCGTTGCGCAGCGAGCGCCCGGCGGCCAGTGCGGCGTCCCGCAGCCGGCCCTCGGTCAGGGTGCTCACCACGGCGGTGTGGGTGGTCGGCCAGGACTGGCTGCCGACGCCGAGCAGCACCGCCGCCGCGGTGAACAGCGGCAGCCCGTCCGCGGCGAGCAGGACGAGCGCGCCCGCCGCCCGCAGCAGCAGGGTGACGGCGGCGGGCAGGGTGCGGGCGCCGGTGTCGATCCAACGGCCGGTCAGCGGCACCATCACCAGCCCGGCGACCATCCCGGCCGACAGGGCCAGGCCGACCGCCCCGGCGTGCAGGTGCAGCACCCCGACGCCGTACAGCAGCAGGAACGGGCGCAGCATGCCGCCGCCCACCGCGTCGACGGCGAGCGCCGCCGCGTACCGGGGGCCGCCGGCAGCGGTCAGCAGGCTCAGCAGCGCGGACGGGCCGCCCCGGCCGGTGCCGATCGGCGGTGCGGGCGGTTCGCCGCTGCGGGCGTCGGCGGCATCGTGGACGGACTTCTCCTGGATCAGGCTCATGGCCGGTACGGTCCGCCCAGGTCGCGCCGCGTGTCCCGTGGATTGACGGTTGGCGTCAATCGACGGGGGAGGGCTGCTCGGCAGATGGCAGGATCCTGATCGTGAGTGTGACCATCGACATCACCGGCCTGCCCGAGGAGCACCTGCTCTTCGCCCCCTCGCCGCTCGCCGAGCTGAACGCCATGCTGCACGTGCTCTCCGAGCCCGCGCACCACCCGGCGCTGCAGGGCTGGGCCGCCTGCACCACCACGGCGATCCCGCCGGAGCTCTCCGAGCGGCTGCTGGAGGCGGACTTCCTCTGGCGCTCCTCGCGGGCCGACTTCCTGGTGCCCGGCCGGCCCGGTGCCACCCTCGCCGAGGAGCTCGACGCCGTCGACCGGATCGACGACGAGCTGTACGTGGCCGCCGCCCTCATCACCACCTGCGGTGCCTCCCGGCCCGACCGGCCGACGGCCTCCCCGCTCACCGACCCGGCGGCCAACGAGCGCGCCCGCGAGCTGGCCCTCGCCCGCGGCCCCCGGCAGGCGGCCTTCGCGGACCGGCTGCTCGCCGACCCGCCCGCCGTCCGGGCCCTGGTGCGCCGGATGCTGGAGGACTGCCGGTCGGCGTTCTTCGCCGACGCCTGGCAGCGGGTCCTGCCCGGACTCGCCGCCGACGCCCGGCACAAGGCCGACCTGCTCGCCCGTCGGGGCCCGGCCGAGGCCGTGGGCGCGCTCTCGCCGTCCGTCAGGCTGGACGAGAGCGGCGGTCGGCGACGGATCGTCATCGACAAGCTCCAGGACTCCAGCACCAGCGGCACCGACGGCAGCGGGGTCACCTTCATCCCCACCGCCTTCGGCCGCCCCCACCTGCTGGCGGTGCACGCCCCGGGCTGGCGGCCGGTCCTGCAGTACCCCGTCGCCGAGGCCGGGCTGCCCGAGCCGGTCTCGCTCGCGCTGGTCCAGCAGCGGTTGGAGGCGCTCGCCCACCCGATCCGGCTGCGGCTGGCCCGCACCATCGCCCGCGGCCCGCACACCACCGGCGAACTCGCCGCGGCCTGGCAGCTCAGCGCCCCCGAGGTGTCCCGCCACCTGGCCGTGCTGCGCAAGGCCGGGCTGCTGGTCACCGAGCGGCGCGGGCGGTACATGCTCTACCAGCTGGACCTCTCCGGCAGCGCCCGGCTCGGCTCGGACTTCCTGGAGGCGGTGCTGCGGTGAGCGGGGACGGGGGAGCGGGGACGGCGGGAGCGGCGGGAACAGTGATCACCGGCGGGACGTTCGTCCGGTCATGACCGACGACCCTGAGATCCTCCGCTACGCAGCCTTCGCGATCCGCCCCGAGGGCGGCAACCCGGCCGGTGTGGTGCTCGACGCCACCGGACTGACCGCCGAGCGGATGCTCGCCGTCGCCGCCGAGGTCGGGTACTCCGAGACCGCCTTCCTGATCCCGGGCAGCGAGCAGGGCGCTTACCGCGTGCGGTACTTCAGCCCGCTCCTGGAGGTGCCGTTCTGCGGGCACGCGACGGTGGCCGCCGCCGTCGCGGTCGCCGAGCGGACCGGCCCCGGGCGGTACGTGTTCGGTACCGCGGCCGGGGACGTCCCGGTCGAGGTCGAGCACGGCGCCGACGGCCTGCGGGCGACGCTCACCAGCGTCGAGCCGAAGGTCGAGGAGGTGCCGGCGGCGGACGTCGAGGAGGCGCTCGCGCTGCTCGGCTGGTCGGCCGCCGACCTGGACCCGGCGCTGCCGCCGCGGATCGGCTACGCCGGGGCCCGGCACCTGGTGCTCGCCGCCGGCACCCGCTCCCGACTGGCCCGGCTGGACTACGACTTCGACGGGCTGGCCGCGTTCATGAACGCCCGCGACCTGGTCACCCTGCAGCTGGTCTGGCGTGAGGCTCCCGAGGTCTTCCACGTCCGCGACCCGTTCCCGGTCGGCGGCGTGGTCGAGGACCCGGCCACCGGCGCGGCCGCGGCCGCCTTCGGGGCGTACCTGCGCGAGCTGGGCGCCGTCGCCGCCCCGGCGGTGCTGACGCTGCACCAGGGCGAGGACCTCGGCCGCCCGGGCGTGCTGCGGGTCGAACTGCGCACGGAGGACACCCGGGTGCGGGTCTCCGGCACGGCGGTGGCCATCCCGTAGCGGCACGGATGGCGGGGGGCGCCGGTCCCGGACCGGACCGGCGCCCCCCGCCACCGGGTCAGGACCGGTCGGCGAGCAGGGCGGCCAGGCCGTCCAGCCCCCGGTCGAGGGTCGCCGGGTCGACCTGGCTGACCGAGAGCCGCAGTTGCCGCTCCCCGCCCTCCCCCGGGTAGAAGTGGGACATCGGCGTCCAGATCACCCCGTACCGCGAGGCGGAGAGCTCCAGCAGGGCGTCGTCCGCCACGCACGGCACGGTGAGCACCAGGAAGAAGCCGCCGCGCGGCTCGTTCCAGGTCACCCCGCCGCCCGGTGGGAAGCGCCGGGCCAGGCCCGCCAGCACCAGCGCGAGGTTGCGCCGGTAGAGCGCGGCGACCTCGGTGTTGGCGGCCCGCAGGCTGTGGCCGTGTTCGAGCAGCGCACCGCCGATCACGGCCTGGGCGATCGGCGAGGTGTTCACCGTGGTCATGCTCTTGATCATGCCGAGCAGGTCGGCCAGCAGCCCGGTGCCGCCCGCGCCGTCCGCCACCAGCTGGTCCGCCACCACGTACCCGACCCGGGCGCCCGGCAGGGCCGTCTTGGCGAAGGACCCGAGGTGGACCACCCGGCGCCCGGTGTCCAGCGCCTTGAGCGAGGGCAGCCGCTGATCGCCCGCGAACACGCAGTACGGGTTGTCCTCCAGGACCAGGAAGTCCTCCTCGGCGGCCAGCTCCAGCAGCTCCCGGCGCAGCTCCAGCGGCAGGCTGGCGCCGCTCGGGTTGGCCACGTCCGGGACCAGGTAGAGCGCCCGGGGCCGCCGCCCCTCGGCGCGGGTCGAGGCCAACTGCCGCCGCAGGTCGGCGAGGTCCAGCCCGTCCGGGCCGTCGGCCACCGGCCGCACCGGCAGGTCCGCCAGCAGGGCGGCGCCGGTCAGCCCGACATAGGTGGGCGAGACGGCCAGCACCACGTCCTCGGGGCCGCGGCGCAGCGCCCGCAGCACCAGGAACATCGCCTCCTGGCAGCCGACCGTGACCACGATCGACTCGGCGGGCACCTCGATGCCCTCGTCCACGGCGAGGTGGGCGGCGATCAGCTCGTGGATGATCCCCTTGGTCCGCCCGTACTGGAGCACCTGGCGGCGGGCCGCCTCCTCGGAGAGCCCGCGCTCGGTGCGCAGGTGCTCGGTGTAGCGGTCCAGGTGGCGGTGGACGGCGTCCAGTTCGAAGAACTGCTCGGCCGGGCGGCCGGCCGCGAAGGAGACCGCCTCCGGGTAGCGGATGGAGATCTCGTTGAGCAGGTTCATCGAGGTCATCGCCGGGTCGGCGAGGGAGGGGTGCAGGTCGGTCAGCCGCAGCTCGTGCGGCGGGGCGATCAGGGTCACGGGGAGCTCCAGGCGGGGCAGGGCATCGGGGTGGTGCGCAGGGCGGCGGCGGTGGCCAGGTCGGGGCAGCCGGCCAGGCCGAGGGCGTGGCGCAGTTCGGCGGCCAGCAGGTCCAGCACCCGGGTGCAGCCCGGCTCGCCGTCGGCCGCCAGGCCCCAGATCACCGGGCGGCCGAGCAGCACCCCGGACGCGCCGAGGGCCAGCGCGGTGAGCACGTCGGATCCGCCGCGCACCCCGCTGTCCAGCAGCACCTGGCAGCCGCGCCCGGCCAGCGCCTCGGCGACGGCCGGCAGGGCCGTCAACGAGGGCACCGCCCGGTCGAGTTGGCGGCCGCCGTGGTTGGAGACCACCACGGCGGCGGCGCCCAGCTCGGCGGCCCGCAGCGCGTCCGCCGGGTCGAGCACCCCCTTGACCACCAGCGGCAGTCCGGTGTGCTCGCGCAGCCAGCCGAGGTCCGCCCAGGTGACGGCGGGGGAGAGCAGTTCGGCGGTGTGCGCGGCCACCGCCGAGACCTCGGCGGTGGCCCGGTGCGCCCGCCCGGCGGCGCCGCCCTCCAGCAGCGCCGCGCGGACGTCCCCGGGCAGGGCGAAGGCGTTGCGGGCGTCGCGCAGCCGGCGGCCCATGTACGGCACGTCGGCGGTGACGACCAGGCACTCACTGCCCGCCGCCTCGGCCGCCGCGACCAGGTCGAGCAGCCGGGCCCGGTCGCGCAGCCAGTACAGCTGGAACCAGAGGGTGGCCCCGGTCGCCGTCAGCTCCTCGAAGCCGACGCTGCTGAGCGTGCCGACGGTGAACGGCACCCCCGCCGCGGCCGCCGCCCGGGCCGTGGCCAGTTCGCCCTCGGGGTGGAACAGCCGGTGGTAGGCGATCGGGGCGACCGCCACCGGCAGGGCCGCCCGGCTGTGCACCAGGGTCGCGGAGGTGTCGCAGGCGGAGACGTCGGCCAGCACCCGGGGCACCACCGCCTGCCGGTCGAACGCCGCCCGGTTGGCGGCGAGGGTGCGCTCCTGCTCGGCGCCGCCGGCCAGCCAGTCCCAGACCTCCGGGGCCAGGGCGGCCCGGGCGGGCTCGGCGTACTCGGCTACCGACAGCGCCTGCCGGGGTGCCGTGGTGACCGGGGCGCTCATCCGGCGACTTCGCTGGCGCTGCGCTGGAGTTCGACGGCCTCGTAGAGGGCGCGGATGTTGTTGCTGCCGAAGTTGCGGGCCCGGATGCGCTCGATCACCTCGAAGAAGAAGGTGCCGCGCGGGTGCTGGGAGCGGGTGAAGATCTGGAACAGCTGGCCGTCGTGGTCCTGGTCGACCAGCAGGTTGAGGTCGCGCAGCTCGTCGAGGGAGTGCCGCAGCGGGGTCAGCCGGGCGGGCAGGGCGTCGAAGTAGGCGCCCGGGGTGCGCAGGAAGGGCACGCCGCGGGCGGCCATGGTGGAGACGGAGTGGACGGCGTCCGCGGAGGAGAAGGCCACGTGCTGGACCCCGGCGCCGCCGTGGTCGGCGAGGAAGGAGGCGATCTGGCCGCCGGCGTCCGGGGTGAGCGGCTCGATCAGGGTGAGGGTGACGCTGTGGTCGGGGCTCTGCACGACCATCGAGTCCATGCCGAGGGTGCCGACCTCGATCCGCTCCTCGAAGACCATCCGGAAGCCGAACACCTCGCGGTAGTGCCGGACGGTCGCGCGCAGCCCGCCGGAGGGGACGCAGACCGCGAAGTGGTCGACGGAGCGCAGGCCCACCGCGTCGGCGCCGCCCGCTGCCCGCTGAGCGGCGGGGGCGGCGTCGGGCAGGCCCGGTATCCGGTCGGCGGGGACGCCGGGGCCGCGCTCGATCAGGGTGTGCACCACGTCGCCGAAGGCGCCGACCACGGCGGTGACGCAGCCGGCCGCGGCCTGCGGCGGGCGCAGCCCGTCGGCGCCCCGGCCGGTCAGCGCGCGGTAGGCGGCGGTGGCGTCCGGCACCCGCAGGGCGAGCGCGCCCACGCCGTCCCCGTGCCGGGCCAGGTAGTCGGTGGCCGGGTGGCCGGCGGCCAGCGGCTGGGTGAGCAGCAGCCGGATCGCGGCCTGGCCGAGCAGCGCGGAGACGCAGCGCTCGGCGCTGTCGCCGCGCTCGGTGGGCGGGACGAGCAGGTCGAAGCCGTACTCCGCGGTCAGCCGGGCGACGTCGGCGGCGAGGTCGGTGACGTAGAACTCGACGTGGTCCAGGGCGAGTTCGACCGGGGCTCCGGCAGTGCTGCCGACGGCGGTCTCGGTGGCAGGGGCGGGAGCGGATCTGTCGGGCATCTGAGGGGCTCTCTCGTGAGGAGGGCGCGGCGGCCCGCCCCGGTGGCGGCGCGGTGCGGCCGGGCCGCCGCCGGGGTGGGCCGGTGGTGTCGTGCTGGGGCGGTGTGGTGCGGGGGCGGGGTGGTGCGGGACGGTCAGGTGGACTGGAGGCGCGGGGCGGACTCGGCGGGCACTGCGGTCGGCTCGGCGTCCTCGGCGTCCTCGGCCGGCGCCGGGGTGAGCTCCCCGGCGGGCTGCCCGGCCGACTCCTCCTCGTCGGAGTCGTCCGCGTCGTCCTCGATCACCGCGTCGGGCTTGCCCAGCAGGTAGAGGCCCGACAGCAGCGCGCCGACCACCATGGCGACCAGCACCGTGCGGAAGTCCAGCGCGGCCACCAGGCCGGCGCCGACGCCGATGGCGACCGCCTGCGGGGCGGTGAGGGAGAGGTTGACGGCCGCCTGGGTGCGGCCCATCAGCTGCGGCGGGGTCAGCGACTGGGCGGCGGTGGCGAGGCCGACCACCCCGGCCGGCATGCCGGCCCCGGCGATCAGCAGTCCGGCCGACACCACCCAGACCGAGGGCACCAGCAGCAGCAGGGCGCCGACCGCGAAGGTGGCCGCGCCGAGCATCACGGTCTTCCGGGGGCCGAGCCTGCCGATCAGGATGCCGCCCAGCACCGAGCCGCCGAGCGCCCCGACCGCCTCCACGGTCTCCAGTACGCCGAGGAACTGCGGCGAGCGGTTCAGCCCGTGCTGGATGAGCGAGAAGAGCACCGGCTGCAGGAAGCTGAGCACGGTCGCGGTGGCGGTGGTCGCGATCAGCAGCGGCAGCAGCGAGGCGGTGCCGCGCAGGTGCTGGAAGCCCGCCAGCACCTCGGTGCGCCAGTGCCGGCCGGACGGCTCCGGCCTGGTCTCGGGCACCCGCAGCGCCAGGAAGGCGAGCGCGGCCGCGAGCAGGATGCCGATGTCGACCAGGGCGACGGCCCGGCCGCCGAGCCACCCGTACAGGCCGGAGCCGACCAGCGGCGCGACCAGGGTGGTGCCGGCGCGCATGGTCTGGGTGAACCCGACGGCCGCGCCGAAGTCCTGACGCTCCGTCAGGATGGTGCGCAGCATGGCGCTCTGGGCCGGTGTCAGGACGGCTCCGGCCAGGCCGTAGAGCACCGCGGTGCCGTAGACGATCCACAGCCGGCCGCGGCCGTCGACCAGCAGCAGCGGCGAAACCGCCACCGCCAGCGCGAGGTTGACCGTGACCAGCAGCGGCCGTCGGCGCACCCGGTCGGCGACCAGGCCGCCGAGCGGCAGCAGCAGCATCGGGACGGCGTAGCAGAACATCACCAGACCGGCCGCCGAGCTGCTCCCCGTCAGGACCTTGGCCCAGATGCCGAGGGCGATGAAGAGCGCGCTGTCCCCGAGGACGGACAGCGTCTGTCCCGCGATGTAGAGCCGGAACTCCGGCCGCGCCAGAAGTGGGTGCATGTCCTGTCCTGTCCTTGACTGCTGCGTTTGCGAGGGATGGAGCGGTGCCCGGCGACTGTCCGGCCCTAGCGGGGCGCGGTGACGGCCCGGTGGGCGCGGGTGAAGCCTTCGATCACGGCGTCGTTGGCGTCCTTCTCGCCGACGGCGATCCGGATGCCCTGGCCCGGGTAGAAGCGGACGGCCACCCCGAGCCGCTCCAGTTCGGACTTGACCGGGAGCTGCTCCTCGGGCGAAGGCGCCGCCACCCAGAGGAAGTTGGTCAGGCTCGGCGGCACCGACCGGCCCAGGGCGAGCAGTTCGGCCCGCAGCCGCTCGCGTTCGGCGGCGATCTCGGCGATCCGCCGGTCCACCTCGTCCTGGGCGGCGACGGCGGCCAGCAGCCCCGCCTCCTGGAGCCGGTTCACCGCGTACGGGACCTGGACGGCCCGTACGCGCTGCGCCACGGACTCCGCCGCGACCGCGTAGCCGATCCGCAGGGCGGCCAGGCCGTGCGACTTGGAGAGAGTGCGCAGCACCACCAGGTTGGGCCACTCGGCGATCCGGGCCGGCACCTCCGGGGCCGCCCAGCCCCGGGCGAAGTCGATGTACGCCTCGTCCAGCAGGATCAGCGCGGTGGCCGGCACCCGGCGGAAGAAGCCGGTCAGCTCCGCCCAGGAGTAGACCGTGCCGGTCGGGTTGTGCGGGTTGCACAGCACGATGATCCGGGTGCGGTCGTCCACCCGGTCGGCCATCGCGGCCAGGTCGTGCCGGGCGTCCGGGCCGAGCGGGACGGCCCGGGGCTCGGCCCCGGCGATCGCGCAGAACAGCGGGTACGCGTCGAAGCAGGGGTCCGAGTGCACCACGTTGTCGCCGGGGCGGACGACGGAGTGGAAGAGGTCCAGCGCGACGCCGGCCGAGCCGTGGCCGACCACGACCTGTGCGGCCGGGACGCGCTGCCAGTCGGCGATGAGCCCGGCGAAGCGCTCCGGGCGGAAGTCCGGGTAGCGGTTCAGGTCGGCGACCGCCCCCGCCAGGGCGGTCAGCACGGACAGCGGCGGCGGGTACGGGAGCTCGTTCTGGGCCAGCAGGTGTCTGGCCCCGGACGCGGCCGCCATCAGTCGGCCTGCAGGACGTAGAGCCAGGAGTGCGGGGTGGCCAGCGCCTCGACCCGGTCGATCCGCAGCCCGGCTTCGGTGAACAGCCGCTCGTAGGTCTCCTTGGTGTGCAGCGGCACGCCCATCATCGCGTGCGCCAGCTCGAAGCCGACCGAGAAGACCGGCATCGCGCTCTGCGACTCGCCCGGGCCGCGCAGCATGGTGTCGCCGAGCACGAAGGTGCGGGCCTTCGGGAAGGCCTCGCGCATCCGGGTGAAGATCGAGGAGCGGGTGCTCGGGTCGGCGAGCAGGTCGTGCAGCAGGAAGAAGCTCATCACGGTGTCGACCTCGGCCACCTCGGCGGCCTCGGCGTCGTTGTCGATCTGGGTGCCGAGCAGGCCCAGTACGTCGGCCCGGACGGCGGTGACCCGGTCCTGCATCCCGGCGGCGGCGATGTCGGCGCGGGCGATGTCGGTGGCCGGGCGGCTGATGTCGATGCCCAGGCCGCGGCTGCCCTCGCGCTGGGAGACCACCCGGCGGACCCGGGCGGAGGTGCCGCTGCCCAGGTCGGCGATGGTGCGGAAGTCGATGCCGGAGAGCACGTCGGCCAGCTGGGCGGCGAACATCGACTGGTCGCACTGGGCGGAGCCGAGGGCGACCATCGCCTCGTCGCGGAAGACGTCCGCGTTGTAGTGGTGCGAGCCGGTGCTCAGGTGTCCGGCGCGGCCGAACACGTCGTGGTAGCCGCCGACCGCCCAGGTGAAGTAGCCGCGGGCGGCGGCGATCTCGATGCCGGCCTCGGTGGGCAGGTAGCCGGCGCCGTCGGCCTTGAGGTAGCCGTAGTCGGCGGCGGCGCGCAGCACGGCCTCGGTGCGGGCGGTGTCGCCGCGCTCGGCGGTGACCTCGGCGGCGGCCAGCGGCTCGCCGCGGCCGATCTGCTCCAGTACCCCGATCCGGTCCAGCGCGAAGATCACGTTGGCGGCGATGAAGCCGTTGTAGGCGTCGGTCGACGAGATCGGCGCCGGGGTGACGCCGCGCCAGGTGTCGGGGATGACGGCAGTCTGCATCGGTGTGTCCATTCCTCGTGGTGGGCCGGGTCACGGCCGCTCGGTGTGGTGGTGCGGGGGTGTCGCGGTGGTGCGGGGAGGCTCAGTGGCGGGGCGTGGCGTCCTGTGCCGGAGGGCGCAGCCGGTCGGCGAGCACCGGGCCGATGACCGCGAGGGCCTCCGGGCCGGTCATCGCGCCGTGGGTGCTCGGCACCTCGTGGACCTCCAGCCGGCCGCCCACGTGGGCCCGCCAGGTCTCGGGGTCGGGGGCGTCGGCCGGGCGGTCCTTCGCGGCGACGAAGACCAGCGCGTCGCCGTCGTAGCCGGGCAGCGGGGCGTCGTCGGCCAGCGCGAGGTTGGCCAGGAAGACCTCGACCACCCGGGCCACCCCGGCGCCGCTCAGCCCGGTCAGCGGGCCCTCGCCGTGCCGGACCAGCTCGGCGTAGCCCGCCTCGTCGGCCGGCCAGGCGGTGATCTCGCCGGCCTGCTGGCCGAGCGAGGCGAGGATCGCGGCGAGCAGCGCCGGGTCGCGGTCGCGGGACTCCCCGGCCTGGTCCTGGCCGGCGTGCTGCTCGTACTCGTTCAGCTCCGGGTAGCCGTCCAGCACGGCGAGCAGCTCGACCCGTTCGCCCTGCTCCCGCAGCAGCGCGGCCACCGCGTGGGCGACCGGGCCGCCGAAGGACCAGCCCAGCAGGGCGTACGGGCCGTGCGGGCGGACCGAGCGCAGCTCGGCCAGGTAGGTGCGGGCCATCTCGGCCAGGCTGGCCGGGTGGCGTGCCAGGTCGGCCAGCCCGGGCGCCTGGAGGCCGTAGATCGGCTGCTCGGCGTCCAGGTGGCGCAGCAGCCCGGTGTACACCCAGCTGATCCCGGCCGCCGGGTGCACGCAGAACAGCGGCGGGCGCGAGCCGCGGGTGCGGATCGGCAGCAGCACCGGGAAGTTCTCCTCGGCGGGGGCGCCGTCCCGGGCCGCGGCCAGCAGTTCGGCCAGTCCGGCGACGGTCGGGGCCTGGAACAGCGCCCGGACACCGAGTTCGGCGCTGCCGGTCAGCTCGCGCATCCCGGCGACCAGCCGGCCGGCCAGCAGGGAATGGCCGCCCAGCTCGAAGAAGTTGTCGTCGATGCCGACCCGGTCCAGGCCGAGCACGTCGGCGAACAGCCCGCAGAGCACCTCCTCCAGCGGGGTGCGCGGCCCCCGCCCGTCGCCCGCCCGGCCCGGCTCGGGGGCGGGCAGCGCCCGCTCGTCGAGCTTGCCGTTGGGAGTCAGCGGCAGGCGCTCCAGCGGCACCAGGGCGGCGGGCAGCATGTAGTCCGGCAGCTCGGCGGCCAGCTGGGTGCGCAGTGCGTCCAGGTCCACCGGGGCGGGTCCGGCGGCCGGCACCAGGTAGCCGACCAGGCGCTTCTCGCCCGGGGCGTCCTCGCGGACCACCACGGCGGCGGAGGCCACCTCGGGCCGGCGGCTGAGCACCGAGCCGATCTCGCCCAGCTCGATCCGGAAGCCGCGGATCTTCACCTGGGCGTCGATCCGGCCCAGGTAGTCCAGCTCGCCGGAGGCCGTCCAGCGGGCCAGGTCGCCGGTGCGGTACATCCGGCTGCCGGGGGCGCCGTACGGGTCGGCGACGAAGCGTTCGGCGGTCAGGGCCGGTCGGCCCAGGTAGCCGCGGGCCAGGCCGGCGCCGGCGACGTACAGCTCGCCGGGCACCCCGGCGGGCACCGGGCGCAGCCGGGAGTCCAGCAGGTGGAGCCGCAGGTCCGGGATGCCCGCGCCGATCAGCGAACGGGACTGCCCGGCGGCCGTTCCGGCGTCCAGCGGACGGTAGGAGACGTGCACCGTGGTCTCGGTGATGCCGTACATGTTGACCAGCACCGGCGCGTCCTCGGCGTGCCGCTCGTACCAGGGCGCCAGCCGGGCCAGGTCGAGCGCCTCGCCGCCGAAGACCACCCGGCGCAGGGCGAGTCGGGCGCCGAGCTCCGGATCCTCCTGGTCCGCCTGCATCAACTGGTAGAAGGCGGACGGGGTCTGGTTGAGGAAGGTGACCCGCTCGCGCACCAGCAGCTCCAGGAACTCGTGGGGCGAGCGGCTGGTTTCGAAGGGCACCACGACCAGGCTGCCGCCGTGCAGCAGCGCGCCCCACAGCTCCCAGACCGAGAAGTCGAAGGCGTAGGAGTGGAACAGCGTCCAGACGTCCGCCGGGCCCGGGGCGAACCAGTGGTCGGTGGCGGCGAACAGCCGGGCGACGTTGCCGTGCGGGATCACCACGCCCTTCGGCCGGCCGGTCGAGCCCGAGGTGTAGATGACGTACGCCGGGTGGTCGGGGCCGAGCGCGGGGGCGGGGGCTCCGGCGGGCGTCCGGGCCAGCTCGGCGGCCGTCTCCGGGGTGTCGAGCAGCAGCAGCGGCAGCCGCGGATCCGGCAGCCGGGTGGCGGCCGCGGTGGTGGTGAGCAGCAGCTCGGGGGAGGAGTCGGCCAGGGTGTAGGCGATCCGGTCGGCCGGGTAGTCCGGGTCGATCGGCACGTAGGCGCCGCCCGCCTTGAGTACCGCGAGCACGGCGACCACCAGCTCCACCGAGCGCGGCAGCGCCAGCGCCACCAGGCGCTCGGGGCCGACGCCCCGGTCGGCGAGCAGCCGGCCCAGCCGGTTCGCCCGGGCGTCCAGCTCGGCGTAGCTGATCCGCTCGTCCCGGTGGACCACCGCCACGGCCTGCGGGGTCCGGGCCGCCTGGGCCGCGAACAGCTCCGGGACGGTGCGGAGTTCGACGCTCTCCGGCTGCCCGGCGGGCGCGCTCCAGTGGTCCAGGATCAGGGTCCGCTCGGCGGGGGAGAGCAGCTCCGCCTCGTCGACCGGGCGGGCCGGGTCGGCCACTACGGCGGCCAGCAGCCGCTCGAAGCGCTCGCCGATCGCCGTCACCGTGGCCGGGTCGAACAGGTCCTCGGCGAACTCGACCACCACGCCGATCCCGGCCGGGGAACCGTCGGCGGCCAGCTGCTCGCTGAAGCCGAAGGCCAGGTCGAACTTGGCGAGTTCGGCGGCCGAGGGCTCCACCCGGGCGGGCAGGCCGGCGAAGTCGAGGGCGGTCTCGGCCTCGGGCCCGGCGGCGAAGGTCAGCATCACCTGGAACAGCGGGTGCCGGGCCGTCGAGCGGACCGGATTGAGCACCTCGACCAGCCGCTCGAAGGGCACGTCCTGGTGCTCGAAGGCGTCCAGGTTGGCCTGGCGCACCCGCTCCAGCAGTTGCCGGAAGCTCGGCTCGCCGGAAAGGTCGGCGCGCAGGACCAGGGTGTTGACGAAGAAGCCGATCAGCTCGTCCAGGGCCCCGTCGGTGCGGCCCGCGACCGGGGTGCCGAGCGGGATGTCGGTGCCCGCGCCGAGCCGGGCCAGGGTGGCGGCCAGCGCGGCCTGTACCACCATGAACACGCTGGACCGGCTCGCCCGGGCCAACTCGACGACGGAGGAGTGGAGTTCGGCCGGGAGCCGGAACTCGACGGTGTCCCCCCGGCGGGTGGGCGCCATCGGCCGCTTGCGGTCGTAGGGGAGCGTCAGCTCCTCCGGGAGGCCGGCCAGGGCCTGCTTCCAGTAGGCGAGTTGGGCGTGCTGGGTGCTGGCCGGGTCGTCCTCCGCGCCGAGCAGCTCGCGCTGCCAGAGGGCGTAGTCGGCGTACTGGACGGGCAGTGGCTCCCAGTCGGGTGCCGTGCCCGCCCGGCGGGCCCGGTAGGCGGTGTCGAGGTCGCGCAGCAGCGGGCCCACGGACCAGCCGTCGCTGACGATGTGGTGCATCAGCACCAGCAGCACGTGCTCGCCCTGCGGCAGGGAGAACAGCGTTGCCCGCAGCGGGAGTTCGGCGGCCAGGTCGAAGGCCTGCCGGCCTGCTCCGGCCAGGGCGTCCCGCAGCTGTTCCTCGTCCGCGACCGTGCGGGTGTGCAGAACGGGCCCGGCGCTCGGCGCGATCAGCTGGTGGGGCCGGCCGTCGACGGCGGGGAAGGTGGTGCGCAGCACCTCGTGCCGGGCGACCACGTCGGTCAGGGCCCCGGCGAGGGCCCCGGTGTCCACCGCGCCGCCGATCCGGAGCACGAGCGGGGTGTTGTAGAGGGCGCTCGGGCCCTCGAACTGGTCGATGAACCAGAGGCGTTGCTGGGCGTGGGAGAGCGGGACCAGCTCCGGGCGCTGCCGCGGCAGCAGCCGGGCGCGGACCGGGCCGGCGCCCTCGCCCAGGTGGTCGGCCAAGGCGGCGACGGTGGGGTGGTCGAAGAGGGTGCGGATGGGGAGTTCGGTGTCGAGGGTGGTGCGGATGCGGCTGATGAGCCTGGTGGCGAGGAGGGAGTGGCCGCCGAGGTCGAAGAAGTTGTCGTCGATGCTGAGGGCGGGCAGGCCGAGGGTGTCGGCGAAGAGTGCGCAGAGGGTCTGCTCGGTGGTGGTGCGGGGTGCGCGGCCTTCGGGGGTGCCGGTGTAGTCGGGGGCGGGCAGGGCGCGGCGGTCGACCTTGCCGTTGGCGGTGACGGGCAGGGCGTCGAGGGTGACGACCGCGGCGGGGACCATGTAGGCGGGCAGCCGGTCGGCGAGGAAGGCGCGCAGTTCGCCGGGAGTGGCGTCACCGGTGACGTAGGCGGCCAGGCGCTTGTCACCCGGCTGGTCCTCGCGGACCATCGCCACCGCGTGGCCCACCGCAGGGTGGGCGGCCAGCGCCGCCTCCACCTCGGCCGGCTCGATCCGGAAGCCCCGGATCTTCACCTGGTCGTCGACCCGGCCGAGGAACTCCAGCACGCCGTCCGTACTCCAGCGCACGATGTCGCCGGTGCGGTACATCCGCTCGCCCTTGCCGCCGAACGGGCAGGCCACGAAGCGCTCCGAGGTCAGCGCCGGGCGGCCGACGTAGCCCCGGGCCAGGCCGTTGCCCGCGAGGTACAGCTCGCCGGGCACCCCGGCGGGGACCGGCCGGAGGGTGTCGTCCAGGACGTAGGCCCGGGTGTTGGCCAGCGGGCGGCCGATCGGCACCACGGCGGGGACGTCCCCGCCCGGCGCCATGGTGAAGGTGGTCTTGATCGCCGTCGTCTCGGTCGGCGCGTACACCGCTACCACGTCCGTCTCCGGGCACACCCGGAACAGCTGCCGGACGGCCTCCGGCGGGACCACGTCGCCGCCGGTCCACACCTGGCGCACCCCGCGGAACGCCTCCGGGGCCTCCTCGGCCAGCAGCCGCAGCAGACCGGAGGGCGCCTGCACCAGGGTGACGGCGTGCCGGGTGATGGTCGCGGCCAGCGCGCGCAGGTCGAGCTGCCCGGGGGCGGCCAGGACGATCCGGCCACCGGTCACCAACGGAGCCCACACCTCGGTGGTGGAGGCGTCGAAGGCGGTGGGCGAGTGCAGCAGGACGCTGCGGTGGTGGCCCTGGTGGAAGTGCCGGTTGGCCAGCAGGTCGACCACGTTGCGGTGGGTCACCGCGACGCCCTTGGGGACGCCGGTCGAGCCGGAGGTGTACATCACGTAGAGCAGTTGGCCGGGGTGCGAGCGGCGGCCGGCGGGGGCGAGGGGGGCGGCCGGGCCGGCGGCGGGCCGGGCCGCGGCCGCCTCGGTGACGTCGAGGGCGGTGACGCCGGTGCCGCCGGTATCGCCGTCGAGGACCGGATGGCCGCGGTGGGCCGGGTCGACCAGGACGAGCTGCGCCCGGGTGTCGGCCAGGATGTGCCGCATCCGGTCCAGCGGGTAGCGGGCGTCCAGCGGGACGTAGCTGCCGCCCGCCTTGGTGACCGCGAGGATCGCCGTCACCAGCTCGGTCGAGCGGTCCATGAGGATCGCGACCGGCTCCTCCGCCGCCAGCCCGCGGTCCACCAGGACGGCCGCCAACGCGTTCGCCCGGGCGTCGAGTTCGGCGTAGCTCAGCTGCTCGGTGTCGGAGACCACGGCGACCGCGTCGGGGGTGGCGGCGGCCTGGGCCTCGAACAGCTCGGACACCGTGGTGTCGGCGATCGGGACGGCGGTGTCGTTCCAGCCGGTGAGCAGTTGCTCGCGCTCGGCCGGGTCGAGGATCTCGATCGTGCCGATGGGCGCGTCGGGGTCCTCGGCGGCGGCGGTGAGGACGCGCAGCAGGCGTTCGGCGAGGGTGGCGACGGTGGCGTGGTCGAAGAGGTCCGCCGCGTACTCCACGGCCGCGGCCACGCCGAGCGGAGCCCCGCCTTCGCCGTGCTGCTCGACGAAGTTGAAGTTCAGGTCGAAGTGCGCCAGGGACTCGCCCGCGCCCTCCAGCGCCCCGCTCACCCCGCCGAGGGTGAGCAGCGGGGACGGGCCGCTGCTCACGGTGAGGACGGTCTGGAAGAGCGGGTGGCGGGCGGGGGTGCGGGTGGGGTTGAGCTGTTCGACGAGCCGCTCGAAGGGGACGTCCTGGTGCTCGAAGGCGCTGAGGTCGGCCTGGCGGACCCGGTCGAGGAGTTCGCGGAAGGTGGGGTTGCCGGTGGTGTCGGTGCGCAGCAGCAGGGTGTTGACGAAGAAGCCGACCAGGTCGTCCAGGGCCTCGTCGGTGCGTCCGGCGACGGGCGTGCCCAGCGGGAGGTCGGTGCCGGCGCCGAGCCGGGTGTAGAGGGTGGCGACGGCCGCCTGGAGGACCATGAACAGGCTGGCGCGGTTGGCGTTGGCCAACTCGCCGAGCCGGAGGTGCAGTTCGGCGTCCAGTCGGTACTCCACCGTCCCGGCGCGGTGGCTCGGCGCGGCCGGTCGCGGCCGGTCGTAGGGGAGCGCCAGCTCCTCCGGGAGCTTGGCCAGCGCCTGCTTCCAGTGGGTGAGTCGGGCGTGCTGGGCGCTGCTCGGGTCGTCCTCGGTGCCGAGCAGCTCGCGCTGCCAGAGGGTGTAGTCCGCGTACTGGACGGGCAGTGGCTCCCAGTCGGGTGCCGTGCCCGCCCGGCGGGCCCGGTAGGCGGTGTCGAGGTCGCGCAGCAGGGGGGTGACGGACCAGCCGTCGCTGGCGATGTGGTGCAGCAGGACGACCAGGGTGTGCCGCTCGGGGGCCGGCGAGAACAGCGATACTCGGATCGGCATGTCCTCGGCGAGGCGGAACACCGCGCCGGTGGCCTCGGCCACCGCTGCTGCGAGCTCCTCCTCGTCGGCCACCGTGCGGGTGTGCAGAACGGGCCCGGCGCTCGGCGCGATCAGCTGGTGGGGCCGGCCGTCGGCGGTGGGGAAGGTGGTGCGCAGCACCTCGTGCCGGGCGACCACGTCGGTCAGGGCCGCGGCGAGGGCCCCGGTGTCGATCGCGCCGTTGAGGCGGGCGACGAACGGGGTGTTGTAGAGGGCGCTCGGGCCCTCGTACTGGTCGATGAACCAGAGGCGTTGCTGGGCCGGGGAGAGCGGGACCAGCTCCGGCCTGGGCTGTGGCCGGAGCGCCGGGCGGGCCTTGCCGGCCTCGGCCTCCGGGCTGGGGAGGGCCTCGGCCAGGGCGGCGACCGTGGGGTGGTCGAAGAGCGTGCGGATGGGGAGTTCGGTGTCGAGGGTGGTGCGGATGCGGCTGATGAGCCTGGTGGCGAGGAGGGAGTGGCCGCCGAGGTCGAAGAAGTTGTCGTCGATGCTGAGGGCGGGCAGGCCGAGGGTGTCGGCGAAGAGTGCGCAGAGGGTCTGCTCGGTGGTGGTGCGGGGGGCGCGGCCTTCGGGGGTGCCGGTGTAGTCGGGGGCGGGCAGGGCGCGGCGGTCGACCTTGCCGTTGGCGGTGACGGGCAGGGTGTCGAGGGTGACGACGGCGGCCGGTTGCATGTAGGCGGGGAGGCGGTCGGTGAGGAAGGAACGGAGTTCGCCGGGGGTGGCGTCGCCGGTGACGTAGGCGACCAGGCGCTTGTCGCCGGGGTGGTCCTCGCGGACCAGGGCGAGGGCCTGGCCGACGGCGGGGTGGGCGGTGAGGGCGGCCTCGACCTCGCCGAGTTCGATCCGGAAGCCGCGGATCTTGACCTGGTCGTCGGCCCGGCCGAGGAACTCCAGCACGCCGTCCGAGTGGCGGCGGACGAGGTCGCCGGTGCGGTACATCCGGGTGCCGGGCTCTCCGTAGGGGCAGGCGGTGAAGCGCTCGGCGGTGAGCGCCGGGCGGCCGACGTAGCCGCGGGCCAGGCCGGGCCCGGCGAGGTAGAGCTCACCGGGGACGTCGACGGGGACGGGCTGGAGGCCCTCGTCGAGGACGTACGCCCGGGTGTTGGGCAGGGGCCGGCCGATCGGGATGCCGGCCGGCACCTCGGCCGGGGTGGCCATGGGGTGGTGGGTGGCGAAGGTGGTGGTCTCGGTGGGGCCGTAGCCGTCGACCACGGTGAGGCCGGGGCAGGCCGTCATGACGCGGCGGACGGCGGCCGGGGAGACCACGTCGCCGCCGGTCCACACCTCGCGGAGGCCGGCGAAGAGGCTCGGCTCCTCGGTGGCCAGCACGTTGAACAGCCCGGCCGTGAACCAGGCGGCGGTGACGGCGCCCTGGCCGATGGTGTCGGCGAGTTCGGTGACGCCGAGGCGGCCGGCGGGGGCGATGGCGAGGCGGGCGCCGGAGAGCAGCGGGGCCCAGAGCTCGTAGGTGGAGGCGTCGAAGGCGGTGGGGGAGTGGACCAGGACGCGTTGGTGGGCGTCGTGGGTGAAGGTGCCGCCGAGCGCGAGGTCGACGATGGAGCGGTGGGTGATGCCGATGCCCTTGGGCTTGCCGGTGGATCCGGAGGTGTGCATCACATAGGCCAACTGGCTTTCGGAAATGGAGAGTTCGAGGTTGTAGGCGGTCTCGTCGCCGACCGTCAGGGTGGTCAGGGCGGCCAGTGCGGGGTGGTCGCGGTCGCTGACGGCGATCCGGGCGCCGGCGTCGGCGAGGACGGCCTCCAGGCGCTCCTGCGGCTGGGCGTCGTCCAGTGGCACGTAGCTGCCGCCGGCCTTGAGGACGGCCAGCAGGGCGACGACGAGGGCGGGCGAGCGCTCCAGCAGCAGTGCGACGGGGGTTTCGGCGGTGACGCCCGCCGCGACCAGGCGCAGCGCCAAGCCGTTGGCCCGGGCGTTGAGTTCGGCGTAGCTGAGTTCGGTGTCGCCCGACACCAGGGCGACGGCCTCGGGCGTCGCGGCGGCCTGTGCCTCGAACAGCTCGGGCACCGCGCCCGCAGGCAGTGCCGCCACCGGCCCGTGCCGGCCCGACAGCAGCTGCTCGCGCTCCGTCGGGTCGAGGATCTCGATGGTGCCGATCGGCGCGTCGGGGTCGGTGGCGGCGGCGTGGAGGACGCGCAGCAGGCGTGCGGCGAGGGCCGCGGCGGTGGCGTGGTCGAAGAGGTCCGCCGCGTACTCCAGGGCGCCGGAGAGGCCGCCTGCTCCGCCCGCCTCGCCCGGTCCGCTCAGTTCGGAGAATCCGAAGGAGAGGTCGAACTTGGCCACATTGAGATCGAATTCCATTTCACGGCAAGGGAGTTCACCGAAGGAATGCGGCGCCTTCGCCTGGTTCTCAAGGGCGATGAGGGTCTGGAAGAGCGGGTGGCGGGCGGGGGTGCGGGTGGGGTTGAGCTGCTCGACCAGGCGCTCGAAGGGGACGTCCTGGTGCTCGAAGGCGCTGAGGTCGGCCTGGCGGACCCGGTCGAGGAGTTCGCGGAAGGTGGGGTTGCCGGTGGTGTCGGTGCGCAGCACGAGGGTGTTGACGAAGAAGCCGACCAGGTCGTCGAGCGCTTCGTCGGTGCGTCCGGCGACGGGCGTGCCGAGCGGGAGGTCGGTGCCGGCGCCGAGCCGGGTGTAGAGGGTGGCGACGGCCGCCTGCAGGACCATGAACAGGCTGGCCCGGTTGCCGGTGGCCAACTCGACCAGCCGGTGGTGCAGTTCGGCGTCGACGGTGAACTCGACCAGCTCGCCCCGGTGGCTGGGCACGGCGGGTCGAGGTCGGTCGTACGGGAGCGCCAGCTCCTCCGGTGCGTCGGCCAGGGACTGCTGCCAGAAGGCGAGCTGCCGCCCGATCAGGCTGTCCCGGTCGTCCTCGTCGCCGAGGAGCTCGCGCTGCCAGAGGGTGTAGTCGGCGTACTGGACGGGCAGCGGCTGCCACTGCGGTGCGCCTCCGCGGCAGCGGGCCCGGTAGGCCTGGCCCAGGTCGCGGAAGAGCGGGGCGACGGACCAGCCGTCGCTGGCGACGTGGTGCAGCAGGAGCAGCAGCACGTGCTGCTCGCCCGACGGCAGTGAGAACAGCGACGCCCGGATGGGGAGTTCGGCGGCCAGGTCGAAGGCGTGGCCGATCGCCCGGTCCAACTGCCCAGTCAGCTCGGCCTCGTCGGCGACGGTGGTGACGGTCAGGGCCGGCCGGCCCGAGGCGGTGACCAGCTGGTGGGGCCGGCCGTCGACGGTGGGGAACGTCGTGCGCAGCACCTCGTGCCGGGTCGCCAGGTCGGCCAGCGCCGCCGCCAGTGCCCGGGTGTCGACCGTGCCGGTGAGCCGGAGGGCGAAGGGGGTGTTGTAGAGGGCGCTCGGGCCCTCGAACTGGTCGATGAACCACAGGCGTTGCTGGGCGTAGGAGAGCGGTACCAGCTCCGGGCGCTCCCGGGCGGTCGGTCCGGTCCGCACCGGGGTGGGGCTCTCGCCGAGGTGCCGGGCCAGTCCGGCGATGGTGGGGTGGTCGAAGAGGGTGCGGATGGGCAGTTCGGTGCCGAGGGCGGTGCGGATGCGGCTGGCGAGCCTGGTGGCCAGCAGGGAGTGGCCGCCGAGGTCGAAGAAGCTGTCGTCGATGCCGGGTTCGGCTGTTCCGAGGACTTCGGCGAAGAGCGCGCACAGGGTCTGCTCGGTGGTGTTGCGGGCGGCCCGGCCGGTGGTGGTGGCGGAGTAGTCGGGGGCGGGCAGGGCGCGGCGGTCGACCTTGCCGTTGGAGTTGACCGGCAGGGCGTCGAGCGGGACGACGGCGGCCGGGACCATGTAGCCGGGCAGCCGGTCGGTGACGAAGGCGCGCAGCTCGTCGAGCGGGGCGCCGCCGGTGACGTAGGCGACCAGGCGCTTGTCGCCGGGCTGGTCCTGGCGGACCGTCGCGAAGACCTGGCGGACGGCCGGGTGGGCGGCGAACGCGGCCTCCACTTCGGCGAGTTCGATCCGGAAGCCGCGGATCTTGACCTGGTCGTCGGTTCGCCCGACGAACTCCAGTTCGCCCGTGCCGGTCCAGCGGACGAGGTCGCCGGTGCGGTACATCCGGGTGCCGGGCTCCCCGTAGGGGCAGGCGGTGAAGCGCTCGGCGGTGAGCGCCGGGCGGCCGACGTAGCCGCGTGCCAGGCCGGGACCGGCGAGGTAGAGCTCACCGGGGACGCCGACCGGGACGGGCTGGAGGCCCTCGTCGAGGACGTACGCCCGGGTGTTGGGCAGGGGCCGGCCGATCGGCACCACGGCGGCCGGCACCTCCTCGGGGGAGGTCATCGCGCGGCGGGTGGCGAAGGTGGTGGTCTCGGTCGGGCCGTAGACGTGCACCACCCGCAGCCCGGGGCAGGTCTCCAGGACGCGTCGCATGGCCGTCGGCGAGGCGATGTCCCCGCCGGTCCAGACCTCGCGCATCCCGGCGAAGGTCTGCGGGGCCTCGGTGGCCAGCACGTTGAACAGCCCGACGGTGATGAAGGCGCCGGAGACCCGCTGCCGGTCGAGCAGGCCGGCGAGTTCGGCGATCCCGAGCCGGCCGGGCGGGGCGATGGCGAGGCGGCCGCCGGAGAGCAGCGGGGTCCAGAACTCGTAGGTGGAGGCGTCGAAGGCGGTGGGGGAGTGCACCGCGACCCGGGTGTGGCCTTCACGGGTGAAGGTGCCGCCGAGCGCGAGGTCGACGATGGAGCGGTGGGTGATGCCGATGCCCTTGGGCTTGCCGGTGGATCCGGAGGTGTGTATCACATAGGCCAACTGGCTGTCGGCAATGGTGAGTTCGAGGTTGTCGGCGGTCTCGTCGCCGACCGTCAGGGTGGTCAGGGCGGTCAGTGCGGGGTGGTCGCGGTCGGTGACGGCGATCCGGGCGCCGGCGTCGGCGAGGACGGCCTCCAGGCGCTCCTGCGGCTGGGCGTCGTCCAGTGGCACGTAGCTGCCGCCGGCCTTGAGGACGGCCAGCAGGGCGACGACGAGGGCGGGCGAGCGCTCCAGCAGCAGTGCGACGGGGGTTTCGGCGGTGACGCCCGCCGCGACCAGGCGCAGCGCCAAGCCGTTGGCCCGGGCGTTGAGCTGGGCGTAGCTGAGTTCGGTGTCACCCGCCACCAGGGCGATCGCCTCGGGCGTCGCGGCGGCCTGTGCCTCGAACAGCTCGGGCACCGCGCCCGCGGGCAGTGCCGCCACCGGCCCGTGCCAGCCGGTCAGCAGTCGTTCCCGCTCGTCCGCGCCGAGGATCTCGACGGCGCCGATCGGCGCGTCCGGGTCGGCGGCGACCGCCCGCAGCACCCGGGTGAGGCGCTCGCCCAGGGTGGCGGCGGTGGCGTGGTCGAAGAGGTCCGCCGCGTACTCCACCGCTCCGGTCAGGCCGTTGGCGACGCCGTGGGCGTCGTGCAGTTCGACGAAGGCGAAGGAGAGGTCGAACTTGGCGAGGTGCTGGTCGAGGACGTGCTCCCGGCAGCCGAGCCCGGCGAAGTCGCTGGGGAGGTCCTCGTCGCTGTCCAGGGTCAGCATGGTCTGGAAGAGCGGGTGGCGGGCCGGGACGCGGGCCGGGTTGAGCTGTTCGACGAGCCGCTCGAAGGGGACGTCCTGGTGCTCGAAGGCGTCCAGGTCGGCCTGGCGGACCCGGTCGAGGAGTTCGCGGAAGGTGGGGTTGCCGGTGGTGTCGGTGCGCAGCACGAGGGTGTTGACGAAGAAGCCGACCAGGTCGTCCAGGGCCTCGTCGGTGCGTCCGGCGACGGCGGTGCCCAGCGGCAGGTCGGTGCCGGCGCCGAGCCGGGTGTAGAGGGTGGCGACGGCGGCCTGCAGGACCATGAACAGGCTGGCCCGCTCCTTCGCGGCCAACTCGGCCAGGGCCGCGTACAGTTCGGTGTCCAGGGCGAGGTCGGCGGCGCCACCGCGGTGGGTGGGCGCGGCCGGTCGCGGCCGGTCGTACGGGAGTGCCAGCTCCTCCGGCGCCTCGGCCAGGGCGCCCTGCCAGTGGGCGAGTTGGGTGCTGAGCACGCTCTCCGGGTCGTCCTCCTCGCCGAGGAGCTCGCGCTGCCACAGGGTGTAGTCGGCGTACTGGACGGGCAGCGGCTCCCACTGCGGCGCGCCGCCGGCCCGGCGGGCCCGGTAGGCCTGGTCGAGGTCGCGGAAGAGCGGGGGCACCGACCAGCCGTCGCTGGCGATGTGGTGCATCAGCACCAGCAGCACGTGCTCCTCGGCGGACAGTGAGAACAGCGTGCAGCGGATGGGAAGTTCGGCCGCGAGATCGAAGACGTGCCGGGTCGCCGCGGCCAGCCGGGCGGTCAGCTCGGCCGCGTCGGCGACCGGGACGGCGGCCACCTCGACGGAGGCGACGGCGGGGCCGTCCGGCTCGGCGATCGACTGCTGCGGCCGGCCGTCGACGGTGGGGAAGGTGGTGCGCAGCACCTCGTGCCGGGCGAGCACGTCGCGCAGCGCGAGGGAGAGGACGGCGGCGTCGAGCCCGCCGGTCAGCCGGACGGCGAACGGGGTGTTGTAGAGCGCGCTGGGGCCTTCGAGCTGCTCGATGAACCACAGCCGCTGCTGCGCGAACGACAACGGGATCAAGGTCTGCCTCCGGCGGGTGACGTGCTGAGTGGGGACGGGTGCGGTCGGGCCACCGGGGACGGCCGGTGGCGCGCGGGGCCTACGACGGGCTGCCGGGCCGGCGCATCGGCCGCAGGGCGGGCCGGGCCTTGCGGGCCGCGGGCAGCGCGGTGGCGAGTTCGCCGACCGTGGGGTGGTCGAAGAGGGTGCGGATCGTCATCTCGACGCCGAGGGCGGCGCGGATCCGGCTGACCAGCTTGGTGGCGAGCAGCGAGTGCCCGCCCAGGTCGAAGAAGCCGTCGTCGATGCTGACCGCGGTCAGTCCGAGCACCTGGGCGAACAGCTCGCACAGGCTCCGCTCCTGCGCCGTCCTGGGGGCGCGGCCCTCGGGGGTGCCGGTGTAGTCGGGGGCGGGCAGGGCGCGGCGGTCGACCTTGCCGTTGGCGGTGACGGGCAGGGAGTCGAGGGTGACGACGGCGGCCGGTTGCGTGTAGGCGGGGAGGCGGTCGGCGAGGAAGGAGCGGAGTTCGCCGGGGGTGGCGTCGCCGGTGACGTAGGCGACCAGGCGCTTGTCGCCGGGGTGGTCCTCGCGGACCAGGGCGAGGGCCTGGCCGACGGCGGGGTGGGCGGTGAGGGCGGCCTCGACCTCGCCGAGTTCGATCCGGAAGCCGCGGATCTTGACCTGGTCGTCGGCCCGGCCGAGGAACTCCAGCACCCCGTCCGCGCGGCGGCGGACGAGGTCGCCGGTGCGGTACATCCGGGTGCCGGGCTCCCCGTAGGGGCAGGCCACGAAGCGCTCGGCGGTCAGGTCGGGGCGGCCCAGGTAGCCGCGGGCCAGGCCGGCCCCCGCGATGTACAGCTCACCGGGGACGCCGACCGGGACGGGCTGGAGGCCCTCGTCGAGGACGTACGCCCGGGTGTTCGCCATCGGACGGCCGATCGGCACCGTGTCCGGCACCGACTCGGCCGAGGGGAGCGGCAGTTGGGTCGCGCAGAGGGTGATCTCGGTCGGGCCGTAGAGCACCCGCACGCCGACCCCCGGGACAGCCGCCAGCACCTGGCGCACGGCGGGCGCGGAGACCACGTCCCCACCGGTGAGCACCTCGCGCACACCGGCGAAGACGCCCGGGTCCTCCTCCGCGATGACCCGGAACAGCCCGGCGGTGACGTGCACGTGGGTGAGCCCGTGGGCCCGGACCAGGGCGCCGATCGTGGCCGCGTCCAGGTCGCCGCGCGGCGCGACGACCACCCGGCCGCCGGAGAGCAGCGGTGCCCACAGCTCGTAGGTGGAGGCGTCGAAGGCGTGCGGGGCGTGGAAGAGCACCCGCAGCCCGTCGGGGTGCTGCCAGCACGGGTCCGTGGCGAGCTGGACGACGTCCCGGTGGGTGATCGCGATGCCCTTGGGCACCCCGGTGGAGCCGGAAGTGAACATCACGTACGCGAGCTGCTCCGGGTGGACGGCGGGGCGGTGGGCCCGGCGCCGGAGCGGTCCGTCGAAGCGGTCCGGGGTGAGCGTCAGCACCGGGCAGGGGGCGTCGGCGGCCAGCGGGTGGTCGCGGTGCGCCGAGTCGACCAGGACGAGGGCGGCCCCGGTCTCGGCGGTGATCTGCCGCAGCCGGGCGGCGGGCTGCCGGTCGTCCAGCGGGACGTAGCTGCCGCCGGCCTTGAGGACGGCCAGCAGGGCGACCACCAGCTCGGCGGAGCGGTCCATCAGCAGGACCACCGGGCTGTCGGCGCCCACGCCCGCCTCGGCGAGGCCGGCGGCCAGGTGCTCGGCCCGGGCGTCGAGTTCGGCGTAGCTCAGCCGCCCGGCGTCGGTCACCACGGCGGGTGCGTCGGGGGTGGCGGCGGCCCGGGCCTCGAAGAGCTCGGGCAGGGTCGCGTCCGGGACGGCCGCGGCGGGGCCGTGCCAGCCGGTGAGCAGCTGCTCGCGCTCGGCCGGGTCGAGGACGTCGACGGTGCCGATCGGCGCGTCGGGGTCGGCGGCGACGGCGCGCAGCACCCGGAGCAGGCGCTCGGCGAGGGTGGTGGCGGTGGTGTGGTCGAAGAGGTCGGTGGCGTACTCGAGCACGATCGTCAGGCCCGCCTGCGGGCCCTGCTCGGTGGTGCGGAAGGACTCGGTGGTGCGGACGGACTCGGTGAAGCGGAAGGAGAGGTCGAACTTGGCCACGTCCAGCTCGAACCGGTGCTCCGCGCAGGCCAGGTCGCCGAAGGCGGCGGGTACCGCGGCCGGGCTCTCCAGGGCCACCAGGGTCTGGAACAGCGGGTGGCGGGCGGGGGAGCGGGTGGGGTTGAGCTGTTCGACCAGGCGCTCGAAGGGGACGTCCTGGTGCTCGAAGGCGTCCAGGTCGAGCCGGCGGACGCGGTCCAGCAGGTCGCGGAAGCTGGGGTCGCCGGTGGTGTCGGTGCGCAGCACGAGGGTGTTGACGAAGAAGCCGACCAGGTCGTCCAGGGCCTCGTCGGTGCGTCCGGCGACGGCGGTGCCCAGCGGCAGGTCGGTGCCGGCGCCGAGCCGGGTGTAGAGGGTGGCGACGGCGGCTTGCAGGACCATGAACACGCTGGCGTGCTGCGCCGAGGCCAACTCGGCCAGCCGGTGGTGGAGTTCGCTGTCGACGGCGACCTCGGTCAGCCGGCCGCGGTGGCTCGGGGCGGCCGGGCGCGGGCGGTCGTAGGGGAGTGCCAGCTCTTCCGGGGCGTCGGCCAGGGTCCGCTGCCAGTGGGCGAGTTGGCCGGCGAGCAGGGTGCTGGGCCGCTCGTGGTCGCCGAGCAGTTCCTGCTGCCAGAGCGCGTAGTCGGCGTACTGGACGGGCAGCGGCTCCCGGTTCTGCGCGGTGCCGGTGCGGCGGGCCTGGTAGGCCTCGCCGAGGTCGCGGAACAGCGGGGCGATGGACCAGCCGTCGCCGGCGATGTGGTGCATCAGCACCAGCAGCACGTGCTCGTCCTGCGGCAGCGAGAACAGTGTCGCCCGGACGGGCAGGTCGCGGGCGAGGTCGAAGACCTCCTGCCCGGCCTCGGCCAGGGCGGCGCGGAGCTCGTCCGGGGTGGCCACCCGGACCGCGCGTAGGCTCAACCCGGCGGCGTCGGTGACCAGTTGGTGCGGCTGGCCGTCGGCGGTCGGGACGATGGTGCGCAGCGCCTCGTGCCGGGCGACCACGTCGCGGAGCGCCTGCTCCAGCGCGGGGAGGTCGACCGTGCCGGTCAGCCGGACGGCGACGGGCGTGTTGTAGAGCGCGCTGGGCCCCTCGAACTGCTCGATGAACCACAGGCGTTGCTGCGCGGGCGAGAGCGGGACGCGGTCGGGCCGGGTGGCCGGCCGCAGGGCGGGGCGGGCCCGGGCGGCGGCGGGCAGGGCGAGCGCGAGGGTGGCCACCGTGGGGTGGTCGAAGAGGGTGCGGATCGGCGGTTCCGCACCGAGGCGGGTGCGGATCCGGCTGACCAGCTTGGTGGCGAGCAGGGAGTGCCCGCCGAGGTGGAAGAAGCTGTCGTCGATCCGGACCTCGGGCAGGCCGAGGACTTCGGCGAACAGGTCGCAGAGGGTCTGTTCGGTGGCGTTGCGCGGGGCGCGGCCCTCGGTGAGGCTGTAGTCGGGGGCGGGCAGGGCGCGGCGGTCGACCTTGCCGTTGGGGGTGACGGGCAGCGCGTCGAGGGTGACGACCGCGGCCGGGACCATGTAGGCGGGCAGCCGGCCGGCGACGAAGGCGCGCAGGTCGCCGCGGGCGGCCCCGCCGGTGACGTAGGCGACCAGGCGCTTGTCGCCGGGCTGGTCCTCGCGCACCAGCGCGACGACCTGGCCGACGGCCGGGTGGGCGGTGAACGCGGCCTCCACCTCGCCGAGTTCGATCCGGAAGCCGCGCAGCTTGATCTGGTGGTCCGTTCGACCGACGAACTCCAGTTCGCCCGTGCCGGTCCGGCGGACCAGGTCGCCGGTGCGGTACATCCGGCCGCCGGGCTCGCCGTACGGGCAGGCCGTGAAGCGCTCGGCGGTCAGCCCCGGGCGGCCGACGTAGCCCCGGGCCAGGCCGGGCCCGGCGATGTAGAGCTCACCGGTCACGCCCGCGGGCACCGGGCGGAGCCCGGCGTCCAGCACGTACGTCCGGGTGTTGGGCAGGGGGCGTCCGATCGGGACGCTGTCCGGGACCTCGGCCGCGGTGGCCATCCGGTGGTGGGTGGCGAAGGTGGTGGTCTCGGTGGGGCCGTAGCCGTTCACCACCCGCAGTCCGGGGCAGCTCTCCAGTACCCGGCGCAGGGCGGCCGGCGGGACGACGTCCCCGCCCGTCCACACCTCGCGCAGTCCCGCGAGGGTCTGCGGCGCCTCGGCGGCCAGCACGCCGAACAGGCCGGCCGTCAGCCAGGCGGCCGTCACCCGGCCCCGGTCGACGGTGTCGGCGAGTTCGGCGATCCCGAGGCGTCCGGCGGGGGCGATGACGAGGCGGTGGCCGGCGAGCAACGGGGCCCAGAGTTCGTAGGTGGAGGCGTCGAAGGCGGTCGGGGAGTGCACCAGGACGCGTTCGTGACCGCCGGCGGTGAACGTCCCGCCGAGCGCGAGGTCGACGATCGAGCGGTGGGTGACGCCGATTCCCTTGGGCGTGCCGGTGGAGCCGGAGGTGTGCATCACATAGGCCAACCGGTCGTCGGCAATGGCGAGTTCGAGGTTGTCGGCGGTGTCGGATCCGACCGCCAGGGTGGTCAGCCCGGCCAGTGCGGGGTGCTCCCGGTCGGTGACGGCGATCCGGGCGCCGGCGTCGGCGAGGACGGCCTCCAGGCGCTCCTGCGGCTGGGCGTCGTCCAGCGGCACGTAGCTGCCGCCGGCCTTGAGCACCGCGAGGACGGCCACGACGAGGGCGGCCGAGCGGTCCAGCAGCAGTGCGACCGGTGTCTCGGCGTCGACGCCCGCCTCGACCAGACGCAGCGCCAGGCCGTTGGCCCGGGCGTTGAGCTGGGCGTAGCTCAGCTCGCCGTCGTCCGCCGTGAGGGCGACGGCGTCCGGGGTGGCGGCGGCCCGGGCCTCGAACAGCTCGGGCACCGAGCCGGCCGGCAGCGCGGCGACCGGGCCGCTTCCGTCGGACAGCAGCCGCTCGCGCTCGTCGGGGGTCGACACATCGACGGTGCCGATGAGTTCGGACGGGTCGGCGGTGATCCGGTCGAGCAGGGCGAGGAAGCGGTCCAGCAGGGTGCGGGCCTCGGCGGGGCCGAAGGCGTCCGGCTGGTGGTCGAGCCGCAGTTGGAGGCCGTCGCCGGGGGTGAGGGCGAGCAGCAGCGGGTAATGGGCGCTGTCGACGTCCTCGACCAGGGTGACCCGGGTGGTGCCGCTCGGGTCGGCGTCGTCCAGGGCGGACGGGTCGGGGTAGTTGCCGTACACCGTGACGGTGTCGAACAGGTTTCCCAGCCCGGCGAGTTGCTGGATCTCGGTGAGGCTGAGGTGCTGGTGGTCCAGCAGCGCGGACTGCTCGTGCTGGAGGCGCAGCAGCAGCTGCCCCCAGCTCTCCGCCGGGTCGAGGGTGACCCGCACCGGCACGGTGTTGATGAGCAGGCCCATCATCCGCTCGACGCCCGGCAGGTCGTGCGGCCGGCCGGAGACGGTGGTGCCGAAGAGCACGTCGGTGCGGCCGGTGAGCCGGGCCAGCAGCACGCCCCAGGCGGCCTGGACCAGGGTGTTGAGGGTGACGCCGTAGCGGCGGGCGGTGCGGCCGAGCGCCTCGGTGGCGGCCGGGGAGAGGCCGGCGTGCACGCGCAGCGGCAGCTGCGGGGTGGCGGAGGTGTGGCCGGGGGCGAGCAAGGTGGGCTCGTCCACGCCCGCGAGGGCCCGGGCCCAGGCGGTGCGGGCGGCGGCGCCGTCGCGCCGGGTGATCCAGCGCAGGTACTCGCGGTAGGGCGCGGCCGGAGGCAGCGGCCGTTCGAAGTACAGCGCCCACAGCTCCTCGGCGAACAGCGGGGTGGACCAGCCGTCCAGCAGGATGTGGTGCGCGGCGGCGATCAGCCGGTGCCGGCCGGGGGCCAGGGTGAGCAGGGTGTAGCGCAGCAGCGGCGGCCGGGCCAGGTCGAAGCGGCGGCCGTACTCGGCGGCGGCGGCCCGGTCGGCCTCGGCCTCCGGGGCGGGGTGCCCGGTCAGGTCCAGGACGGTGAAGGGCAGTTCGACCCGGTCCGGCACGGCCTGGACGGGCGGGCCGTCGGGGCGCTGGTGGAAGCCGGCCTTGAGGTTGGGCTGGCGCAGCAGCAGGGCCTCGGCGGCGGCGCGCAGCCGGTCGGCGTCGACCGGACCGGTGACGTCGAAGGTGCAGACGGCGGTGTAGACGTCGGCGCCGTCGGTGTCGTACGCCGCGTGGAAGGCCATGCCCTGCTGGAGCGGGGAGGTCGGCCAGACGTCCACCAGGCCTGCGGGGGCGTGGTGTTCGGCGAGCCGGTCGACCTCGTCCTGGCCCAGGGGGACCAGCGGGAAGTCGGCGGGGGTGTGCCCGCCGGCGCCGGGCCGCTCGGCGTGCTCGGCGAGCGCGCGCAATGCGGTGAACCAGGCCTCGGCGAGGGCGCGGACGCGGTCCCCGTCGAGCAGTTCGGCGGCCCAGGACCACTGGGCGACCAGCAGCGGGCCCTGCGGGGTGTCGACGGTGGTGGCGTCCAGGCCGAGCACCCGGGCGAGCGCGAGGCCGTCGGCGGCGCCCTCGGTCATCGCCTCGGCCCCGGCGAGCACGTCCTCGGCGGTGACGCCCTCGGGCTGGAAGCGGCCCAGGTAGTTGAACTCGATCTGCGGTTCGGCGCAGCCGGCGAGCACGGCCGCGGTGGCCGGGTTGAGGTGGCGCAGCAGGCCGTAGCCGATGCCGTTGTCCGGGACGGCGCGCAGCTGTTCCTTCACCCGGCCCAGGGCGCGGCCGAGTTCGGGGCCGGCGGCGGTGACCTCGGACCAGGACAGTGCCCCGGGGGCGAGCCGGACGGGGTAGACGGAGGTGAACCAGCCGGCGGTGCGGTGCAGGTCGACGCCCTCGACCACCTCCTCGCGGCCGTGGCCCTCGACGCTGACCAGCACGGCGCCGTCCGGCCCGGCGGGGGCGTCGCCGCGCCAGTGGCCGAGGGCGAGCGCCAGCGCGGTCAGCAGCACGTCGTTGACCTGGGCGTGGTAGGCGGCCGTGACCCGGGTCAGCAGGGCCCGGGTGGTCTCGGCGGGCAGCACGACGCGCAGGGCGCCGCCGGTGGCGTGGGTGTCCTTGGCGGGGTCCAGCGGCCGGTCGCCGAGCAGTGGGTCCGGGGTGGCCAGGGCGGCCTGCCAGTAGGGGAGTTCGGCGGCCCGGCGGTCGGTGCGGGCCTCGGCGGTGAGCCGCTGGGCCCAGCGGCGGAAGGAGGTCGGCACCGGCGGCAGCGCGGGTTCGCGGCCCTGCCGGGCGGCGGCGAGCGCGGCGAGCAGGTCCTCCTCGACGATGCGCCAGGTGACGCCGTCCACCACCAGGTGGTGGATCACCAGCAGCAGCTGCCCGGGCAGTTCCGGGCCGGCGTCGAACCGGACGGCCTGGAGCATCCGGCCGTCCTCGGGCGAGAGGCGGTCGCGGGCGGCCGCGGTCGCGGCGCGCAGGGTCTGCTCGGTGGCGGGGCCGGGGACGCTGCGCAGTACGGTCGCGGCGGCCACCGCACCGGGGGCGGGGACGTGCAGCGTCCAGGGGCGCTCGGCGAGCGGGGAGGTGCGGGCGCGCAGGACGTCGTGGTGGTCGAGCAGGGACTGGAGGGCGGCGGTGAGGTGCCGGTGTCCGGTCCCGGCCGGGAGGGGCAGCACGGTGGCCTGGTAGAAGCTCTCGACCGCGCCCCGCTGTTCGGCCAGCCAGTGCACGATCGGGGTCGGCGGCACCTCGCCGAGGCCGGCTCCGGGCGGCTCGACCGCGACCGGGCCCTCCAACGGGCGGGCGACCCGGGCCAGCGCCTCCACGGTCGGGGCGTCGAAGACCTCGCGCGGGGTGAGCTGCAGCCCGGCGTGCCGGGCCCGGGAGACCAGCTGGATGGCCACGATGGAGTCGCCGCCGAGCTCGAAGAAGGAATCCGTGACGCCCGCCCCCGGTATCCCGAGCACCTCGGCGAACAGGCGGCTGAGGGTGTGCTCCAGCTCCCCGGCGGGGGCCCGGCCGCCCTCCTGCGCGGCGCCGAGGACCGGCGCGGGCAGGGCCCGCTTGTCCACCTTGTCGCTGGGGGTGAGGGGCAGCCGGTCGAGCACCACGACGACGGGCACCATGTGGTCGGGCAGTCGCTCGGCGCAGTACGCGCGCAGCTCGGCCGGGTCGGCGGCGCCGACCGTGTAGCCGACCAGCCGGCGCTCGCCCGGGCGGTCCTCCCGGAGCAGCACCACGGCCTGGCGCACCCCGGGGTGGGCGGAGAGGGTCTGCTCGATCTCGCCGAGCTCCACCCGGAAGCCGCGGATCTTCACCTGGTCGTCGGCCCGGCCGAGGAAGTCCAGCTGCCCGTCGGGGCGCCGGCTGCCGAGGTCGCCGGTGCGGTACATCCGCTCGCCGGGCCCGCCGAAGGGGCAGGCGACGAAGCGTTCGGCGGTCAGGCCGGGGCGGCCCAGGTAGCCCCGGGCCAGGTGCGGGCCGGAGAGGTACAGCTCGCCCACGGTGCCCGGCTCGACCGGGCGCAGCCGTTCGTCCAGCAGATGGATGCGCACGTCCTGGCAGGGGTGGCCGATCGGGGGCTGCTCGGCGCCGGTGAGCGGCTCGCTCAGGGTGACGCTGACGGTGGCCTCGGTCGGCCCGTAGCTGTTGAACATCAGCCGGTCGCGGCCCAGGCGGGCGGCCAGCTCGCGCGGGACGGCCTCGCCGCCGCTGACCAGGGTGCGCAGGGAGGGCAGCGGGACGTCCGGCAGGGTGGCCGCCATCGCGGGGGCGAGGTCGGCGTGGGTGACGCCGTGGCGGTCGATCAGGTCGGCGAGCGCCTCGCCGACCAGCTGGCTCTGCTCGCGGGGCAGGACGAGCGCGGCGCCGGTGGTGAGCGCCGCGGCCAGGTCGGAGACGGAGACGTCGAAGCTGAGCGAGGCGGCCTGGAGCACCCGGCTGCCGGGGCCGAGACCGGTGGCGGCGACCTGGGTGCCGATCATGCTGGGCAGCCCGGCGTGGGTGACGGCCACGCCCTTGGGCAGGCCGGTGGAGCCGGAGGTGTAGATGACGTACGCGGTGTGGTCGGCGCTCAGCGGGCGTACCCGCTCGTCGGCGGCGAACGGGGTGCCGGGCCGGTCGGCCAGCTCGGCGAGGTGCTCGGGGGAGTCGAGCAGCAGCCGGGGGGCGTCGGTCCCGGGCAGCCGCTCGGCGGCGCCGGTGGTGGTGAGCACCAGCGCGGCGCGGGAGTCGGTGAGCATGTGCCGCAGCCGCTCGGCCGGGTAGGCCGGGTCGGCCGGCAGCCAGGCGGCGCCGGTCTTGGCCACGGCCAGGATCGCGGCGACCGCCTCGGGGGACTTCGGCAGGGCGAGCGCGACCACGTCCTCGGTGCCCAGGCCGCGGGCGGCGAGCACCCGGGCCAGCCGGTTGGCGCGGGCGTCCAGTTCGGCGTACGTGAGGGTGGCGTCCTCGGTGTACAGCGCGGGGGCGTCCGGGGTACGGGACACCTGGGCGTCGACCAGTGCGCCGAGGGTGGGGCGCGGGTCGGGGCCGGTCGTGGCCGGGTCGGCCAGCCTGGTGGCCAGGCCGGCCGGGGTGGGGGCGTCCAGCAGGAGCGGCAGCGGCACCCGGAACCCGAGCTCGGCGCGCACCCGGGCCAGCAGCCGTGCGGCGGCGGGCCGGTCGCCGCCCAGCTCGAAGAAGCCCGCCGCGGGGTCGACCGACTCCCGGCCGAGCACCTCCGCGAACAGTCGACACAGCACCTCGGCCGGTCCCGGCCGCGGGTCGGTTCTGCGCGTCTGCTGGTCCCCGGACATGTGACTGTTCCCCTCGTTGCTGCGTGACCGGTGGAGCGTGGGCGTGCGGTGTCGCTGCGCGTTCTGCGCGTTCTGCGTCTTCGCTGCGCGGTGCCGCGTGGTGCCGCGTGGTGCCGCGTGGTGTCGCGTACCGCGGCGCGGTCAGTGGCCGGACAGGTGGGCGACCAGGCTCTTCGGCCGCAGGTCCTGCCAGTGCTGCTCGACGTAGTCGACGCAGTCCTGTCGTGCGGCGGCGCCGAAGACCTGGTGCCAGCCGTCGGGCACCGGGCTGAACACCGGCCACAGCGAGTGCTGGCCCTCGTCGTTGACCAGGACGAGGTAGTCGGCCTCGGGGTCCTCGAACGGGTTCGCCATCGTCGGTTTCCTCTCTGTTCGGAGAATTACGAGGAGGGGGGAATTTCGTCGGCAGGCGGTGAACGGACTACATCTGCGTCCGGTTCACCGAGTTCGCCTCAGTACGTTCACGGGCCCCAGCCGGAGTCGTCCCCGTGCATGGCCGAGGGGCCTGCGGCCACCGTGGACTGGTACGGTGCGGCGTGCATCTGGAAGCCGATCCCGGCGACCAGCAGAACGGCGAGAATCCCGAGCATCTTGTGAATGCGATCGGCAAGATTCGTCATGGCGAATTCCTCTTCCTGAGGCGGGCGGTGTGTGCGCTCCTCGCTGTGAATGAATCCTGCCGAGGCTCAAACTGGCGTGGAAGCTCTGGCCGTTATCGGGATCACGCAATGCGAGAACCGGAAGCGTGAACAGACTGTGTCAAAAACGGGCAGATCTGATGCAAAGAGCACCTGGGCCTGTCAGATCAGTGGTGGGAAGCCCGGGCATGCGGAAGTCCGGGCCCCTGGCTGGAGCGCATCTCAGCGGCCGGTTCCCAGGCGGGTTCCCAGGCCGGACCCCAGGCGGGTTCCCAGGCCGGACCCCCGGTCCGAACTCCCGTACCGGCCGGAGCGGTCCGGGGTCAGCGCCGGGATCCCCGGCGCAGCTCCTCCCGGACGGTGGGCCAGTCCCCGGCCCACGGCCGCCGGGCCCCGGCCGGCGACTCCAGGGCGAGGGTCGCCAGGTAGACCCGCTTGAGCGCGGCCCGCTCGTCCCGCACCCGCCCCGCGGACTGCTCGATCCGGCGCAACCGGGCGTGCAGCCGCTCCAACGCGCCCCCGCCCGCCAGCAGCCGCCGCGCCTCCGGGCCGAACCGGAACCCCGGGGCGAGCAGCGGCCACGCCGCCCGCCAGACCCGGAACACCTCGCGGTGGCCCGGCCCCCACTCCCGCTCGGCCCGGCCCAGCCGCTCCAGCGCCGCCGCCTCGGTGGGCGCCGTACAGATCTCGTGCAGCGTCCGGGCCAGCCCGCCCCAGTCCTCGCCCGGCGCGTGCCGCAGCGCGGCGTGCAGCAGATGGGCCACCGAGGTGTGCACCACGGTGCGCGGCCACCGCGCGGCCGCCGCCTCCGCCAGCCCCGCCCCGGCGTCGCCGACCAGCACCCAGACCTCGCGCACCCCGCGCTCCGAGAGCCCGGCCAGCACCTGCGGCCAGCGCTCCCCGTCGGTGGCCGGCCACAGGCCCAACACCTCGCGCAGGCCGTCCGCGGAGATCCCCAGCGCCAGGTGCACCAGCGGGCCGCCCGAACGCCCGCAGCGCACCGAGTCGACGAACACCACCGGGTACACCGGGTCCAGCGGACGCCCGCGCCGGTCGGCGAGCTCGTCGAGCACCTGGTCGGTGATCACCGAGACGGTCTCCCGGCTGAGCTCCACCCCGTACACCTCGGCCAGGTGCGCCACCAGTTCGGCCGAGCTGAGGCCGCGCGCGGAGAGCGAGACCACCAGCCGGTCCAGGCCGGGCAGCCGGCGCGCCCGGGGCCGGACCGTACGGGGGGCGAAGCTGCCGTCCCGGTCGCGCGGCACCCGTACCTCGACCGGCCCGATCTCGGTCAGCAGCCGCCTGGCCCGGGCGCCGTTCGGCCCGTTGGGGCCGCGGTGGCCCACCGGAGTGCCGGAGCCGCCGGCGACCCCCGCGGGGTTGTCGGCGCCCGGCCCGCGCAGGTGCTCCTGGAGTTCGAGCTCCAGCGCGCGCTCGATCAACTGCTTGGCCAGCGCCTGGAGCAGCCCGCCGTCACCGAGCAACTGCACCGAGCCCGAGCCGACTTGAGCGGCGGCCGCCTCCGCGAGCTGCCGCACCAGCCGCTGGTCCACCAGCCCGGCCGGGTCCACGGGTGGGGGCGGGTCCACGGGTGGCGGCGGGTCGGGATCAGCTCGCATCAAGGGGTGCCCTCCGTCCGTCGGCCGGGCCGGTCCACCGGCCCTTCGCTCCAACCGCCCTGACGGGGCGACACGTGCAGTGCGGCGGCCATCCGCCCGTCACGGCCGTCGGGTGCGGTCGTCCTCGCCGTCACCACCGTCGGACGCCGTGTCCGGGCATGCCGGTTTCGCCGTCAACCGCTGATTTCCGCGCCTTCAGGGCGTACACTCGCGGCTGTCGTGGCCCGGGGGGGATGCGTCCGAACGGCAGGTGAACACCATCCTGCCCTTCCGGGCGTCTGGCTGTTGCCGGTTCGGGCATTCGTGAAAGCGCAATGCCGAAGCCGGAAGGATGCCCAGATGTGCGTATCCCAGGACACCAGCACGGAAAAGGGGACACCCCAACTCTGCGACCGGGGAATCGAGTTCTACCGCACCGCACTCGCCGAGGGCGGCGCCACGGCGGGACAGGCCCCGGAATGCCTGCTCAGCATGGGCCTGCTGCGCACCCTGCCCGGGGCCGGGCAGCGGCTCGCCCCCGTCCCGCCCGACCTCGCGGTCGCCGGCCTGACCCGGCCGCTCGAACTCGCCGTGCTGGCCCACCAGGAGCAGCTCGCCGAGCTGCGCACCGCCTTCACCGCCGCCGAGCACGCCTACCAGGACGTGATGAGACAGGCCCAGCTCCCGATCCGCCTGCTGGCCGGCGAGGAGATCAACCCCGCGCTGGAGAAGGCCGTCGCCGCCTGCACCGAGGAACTGCGCACCGCCCAGCCCGGCGGCGGCCGCGGCGCCGACCACCTGGCCGCCGCCCTCCCGCGCGACCTCGCCCTCGCCGAACGCGGCGTCCGCCAGCGCACCCTCTACCAGCACACCGTGCGCTCCCACGGCCCGACCCTCGCCTACATCGAGCAGGTCAGCGCCCGCGGCGCCCAGGTGCGCACCCTCAACGAGGTCTTCGACCGGGTCATCATCTGCGACCGCTCCACCGCCTTCATCCCGGCCGGCGCCCAGCGCGAGGCCGCCGCGGTGCTGATCCAGTACCCGCCGCTGGTCGAGTACCTGCTCAAGATCTACGAACTGATGTGGGAGCGGGCCGAGCCCGTCACCTACCTGGAGGGCCACCACCGCCCCCAGCTGCTCACCGACCGCACCCGCCGGAACGTCCTGCGGCTGATGGTCAACGGCTTCACCGACGAGGCCATCGCCACCCGCCTCGGGATGAGCACCCGTACGGTCTCCAGCCACATCCAGAAGGCCAGCGAACTCCTCGGCAGCCGCAGCCGGGGCCACCTCGGCTACATCATCGCGCGCGAAGGCGTCCTGGACGAGCCGCTCGACGACCTCTGACGGCGGCGCCTCCGACGGCGGCACCGGTGGCATGGGCCTGGTGGCATCGCCCCGGTGACACGGACCGGCGGGACCCCGGCGGGACGCTACGGGCGGCGCAGCCTCGCCAGGGGGACCACCGCCGGACCGACCCCGAGCGGCCGCGGTGGAAAATCGTTCGCGTCCGCCGGGATCCGTGGCCGAAGCTGCTCGGATGCAGCGAGCGAGCAGTCGGACCGTGACCGTCGACCTCACCCACCGGGGCGCGTACTACGGGCAGTTGGGCCCCTTCGAGGTGGACCTCGGCTGGTGGTCCGCGGTGGACGGCGTGGTCGGCCGGGCGACCGAACTGGCCGGAGTGCCGGTGCTGGTGGCCAGGCTGCTGGAGGGCAGCAGCGAGGACCCGGGCCACGGCGGCCGGGTCCGCTACCACGCCGAGGCGCTCCGCCCGCCCGCCGCCCTGGCCCCCCGCCCGCTGGACGACGGGACGGCCGCCCTGCTGGCACCCGCCGCCCGGCGCGCCGCCTGGGCGGATCCGGACGGCCTGCGCTCGGCGCTGAGCTGGGCGGAGGGGCAACTCGCCGCCCTCGGCCGCCGGAGCGGGGCGGCGCGGCAGATCCGGACCTGGAACCTGTCCGGCCTCTTCCGGTTCCCCGCCGTCGCTCCGGACCTCGATCCGGCCGGGGCCGACGCCTGGTTGAAGACCACCAGCCCGGAGTTCAACGCCGCCGAGGGGGAGGTCATCGCGCTGCTCGGCGGCGTCGACCCCACCCTCGTCCCACCGGTGCTCGCCGCCGACCCGGTGGCCGGCCGGCTGCTGCTCGACCACGTCCCCGGCGAGGACTGCTGGAGCCCCACCGAGGCGACCGTCGCCGACGTCCTCCCGCGCTTCGTCGCCGCCCAGGCCGCGCTCGCCGCCCGGCCGCGCGCTCTCGCCGCCCTGCGCGACCGCACGCCCGCCACCCTGCACGTCCAGCTCCTCGCGCTGCTGGACCGCCTCCCCGCCGAGACCGACCTGACGGCGGAGGAACGGGACGGGCTGCGCGGCCTTGCCGCCGAACTTCCCCGCATACTGGAGGAGTTGGCCGGTTGCGGGCTCCCGGAGACGCTGCTGCACGGCGACTTCCACCCCGGCAACTGGCGCACCGGCGCCACCCGCCCGGTCGTCGTCGACTACGCAGACGCCTGCCTGGGCCACCCCGCCCTGGACGGTCTGCGCCCCCGTGGCTACCTCACCCCGGCGGCCTGGCGGCACCACGCCGAGGTCTGGACGGCGGCCTGGCGCGAGCACGCCCCCGGTTCGGACCCGGGCCGCGCTCTCGAGCTCGCCGAGCCGCTGCACCACGTGTTCCACGCGCTGCGCTACCAGGAGTTCCTGGACCACATCGAGCCCAGCGAACGCCCGTACCACGAGGGCGACCCGGCCGCCGAACTGCGCGCCGCCCTGGCCTGCGGGCGTCGGGCAGGATAGCGGGATGCGATCCGATCAGCCCGTTCCCCGGGAAGTGAAGGCCTGCGACACGGCCGCCCTGCTGAGGCTGGAGGAGCGGGCGGACGAGTTCGTCCTCAACCAGCGGCTGGATCCGGGCTGGGTGCGCGAGCACGCGGCGCCGGACGGCAGCCACCACCTGTGGCCGGTCGGGTGGAACACGGTGTTCGGTCGCCCGGAGCTGCCGCGCCAGATTCGTTGCCGGCTGCTGCTGACCTTGCGGAGCGGCGAGACGCTGAGCAGTCTGCTGGACGTCTTCCCGGAGGAGTTCGCGCCCCTGCCCCGGGTGACCGCACGGGAGGAGGGGCTGCGGGTGTCCGCGCTGCTCGACAGCAGTCCGACGGTCCTGCAGTGGTGGGAGGGGGAGGCCCGGACCGGTCAGGACGAGCCGTGGGCGCGGTGGCGGCCGACCGGGCCGGGCGAAGCCTGACCCGCCCACCCGCCCCGGTGGCGCCTGCTGCCGCAGTCTCAGCGGGCGCCACCGGGGTCACGCGGTTACGGAGCCACGGGATGACGGGAGCACGGGATCACGGGATCACGGGATCACGCGTTCCGGCGGGTCAGTCCGCGGGAGCGATCCGGTGGCCGCCACGGGCCGAGAGCAGGGTGAGCGCCTCGACCGGACAGAACTCCACCGCCTCGGCCAGCCCGTCCGTCAACTCCGCGCCACCATCGGCGTATCCGGCCACCGGGCGGGCCTGCCCCTCGGTGTCGAGGGCCAGCGACTCGGGGGCGCTCAGGGCGCACATCCCGGAGCCGATGCAGCGGTCCCGGTCGACCCGGACCAGTACGGGTTCGGCCGCCGCCGCGTCGGCGGGGCCGGTAGGGCCCGTCACCAGGCGACCTTCAGGACGTCGGGGCTGCGTGTGAGCAGTCCGCGCCGCCAGTCGATGTCCTGTACCGGGTCGGCCAGCCGCAGCGCGGGCAGTCGCCGGGCCAGCCGGTGCAGGGCGAGTTCCAGCTCCATCCGGGCCAGCCACGCGCCCAGGCAGTGGTGCGGTCCGGCGCCGAAGGTGAGCATCGGTGCGGCCAGCGGGGAGAACAGCTCGGTGCGCAGGTCCCCGGTGAAGACCTCCGGGTCCTGGTTGGCGGCGCCGGTGTCGGCGGCGACGACGCTGCCGGCCGGGATGACCACCCCGCCGATCTCCACCTCCTCCACCGTGCGGCGCAGCAGCCCGGGCATGTGCTCCAGGGCGTCGCCGAGCGGTACGGCGCGCAGGATCTGCTCGGTCGCGGCGGCGGCGCTGGCCTCGTCGGAGGCGAGTCGCTGCCAGGCGTCCCGGCCGTCCTGGAGCAGGTAGACCAGGGCGTTGCCGAGGCTGGTCATGGTGGTCTCGTGTCCGGCCACCACCAGGCCGATGACCAGGGTGATCAGCTGGCCCTCGGTGATCGAGCCGTCCTCCTCGGCGGCCGCCAGCAGGCTGCTGACCAGGTCCTCGCCCGGGGCGGCGCGCCGCTCGGCGATCACCTCGGCGCCGAAGGCGGCGAACTCGCCGAGCGCGGTGGCGATCGCGTCGGCGCTGTAGGCCGTGGTGGAGAGCGCGTGGTCGCTCCAGTGGGCGAGCCGCTTGCCGTCGAGGTTGTCCAGGCCCATCAGCCGGCTGATCACCAGGACCGGCAGCGGGCGGGTGTAGGTGGCGACGATGTCGGCGGGGGAGCCGTGGTCGATCAGTTCGTCGATGAGCGACTCGATCACCGAGGCGACCCAGGGCTTCCAGCGCGCGATCGCACGCGGGGTGAAGGCCCGCTGCACGGTGCGGCGCAGCCGCTGGTGCTCGGCGCCGTCGATGTTCAGCATGCTCTGCGGGTCGTCCAGGATGTTGGGCGTGACCATGAGCGGCGGCGCGTCCGGCGCGTAGAGCGGGGCGCGGCCCAGCCGCGGGTCGGTCAGCACCTGCCGGACGTCGGCGTGCCGGCTGACCAGCCAGACCGGCGTGCCGGTGGGCAGCGCGGCGAGCCTGGGCGGGCCGGGCTCGAGGTGGCGCAGGCAGTGCATCGGGGGGAGCGGGGCGGTGCCGGTGCCGGCACCGGTCGCACTGTTCTCGGTGGACATCCGTACTCCAGACTCCAGGGCTGGGACCGCGCGGTGCGGCCCGACGGGGGGTGGATCCGGGGTTCGTGCGGGGACGGGCGGTTCGGCCGGGGCGGCTCGACTCGCGGCCGGCGGTGCGGTGGTTCCGGGCGCGCGGTGGTTCCGGGTGTGCGGTGGGACCGGGGGCCTGGCGGACCAGGGTTCAAGCGGGCCGGGGAGCGGTGGGACCGGGAACGCGGCCCGCACGGGGCGCGGGCCCGCGCGCGGACGGCGCGAACGTGCGGGGGCGTACGGTCGGTACGCGCCCGGCACGGGCGGCGCGCGGTGGCGAGCCGTCAGGTGGGACGGGTGTGCTGAGCGTGGTCGCGTGGACCGTCTCTGCTACGACCGTACGTGGACGGCGGGGCGCCCGTCTGCGGCACTTCCAGCCAACGGCGGCGCTTTCCGGGCAGTTCGTAGCACGCTGACGGGCGCTCGGCGCCGCCCGCGCGCCCCTGGTGGCGGGCCGCGCCGGGGCCGCGCGGGGGCGAGCGCCGGGCGGGCCGCCGGATATGCCCGGGGCACGTGCGGCAAGCCGGGCGGGCGCTACCCTTCGTAGGCACTCCTTCGGCAGTGCTTCTAGAGTTCTCCCGCAGTCGTTTGTCGCAGGTCACGCCGGTGCGGAGCCGCATCGGCCGACGGAGGTGGAATCGGATGGCCCAGCAGGTGAAGGCAGTCATCGCGCGCGCCAAGGGCGCGCCCGTGGAGGTGACCACGATCGTGGTGCCGGACCCGGGCCCGGGCGAGGCGGTGGTCCGGATCCAGGCGTGCGGCGTCTGCCACACCGACCTCCACTACCGCGAGGGCGGCATCAACGACGAGTTCCCCTTCCTGCTCGGCCATGAGGCCGCAGGCATCGTGGAGTCGGTCGGCGAGGGCGTCACCGAGGTCGAGCCGGGCGACTTCGTCGTCCTCAACTGGCGTGCGGTGTGCGGTCAGTGCCGTGCCTGTAAGCGCGGTCGCCCGCAGTACTGCTTCAACACCCACAACGCGAAGCAGAAGATGACGCTGCTGGACGGCACCGAGCTGTCCCCGGCGCTGGGCATCGGCGCCTTCGCCGAGAAGACCCTGGTCGCGGCCGGGCAGTGCACCAAGGTCGACCCGGCCGCCGAGCCGGCCGTCGCGGGCCTGCTGGGCTGCGGCGTGATGGCGGGCCTCGGGGCCGCGCTCAACACCGGCAACGTGGGCCGCGGCGACACCGTCGCGGTGATCGGCTGCGGCGGCGTCGGCGGGGCGGCCGTGATGGGCTCCCGGCTGGCGGGCGCGTCGAAGATCATCGCGGTGGACATCGACGACCGCAAGCTGGAGAAGGCCCGCGCCCTGGGCGCCACCCACACCGTCAACTCCCGCACCACCGACCCGGTCGAGGCGATCCGCGAACTGACCGGCGGCAACGGCGCCGACGTCGTGGTGGAGGCCGTCGGCCGCCCCGAGACCTACCGGCAGGCCTTCTACGCCCGCGACCTCGCGGGCACCGTCGTCCTGGTCGGCGTGCCGACCCCGGAGATGACCCTGGAACTGCCGCTGCTGGACGTCTTCGGCCGGGGCGGCGCGCTCAAGTCCTCCTGGTACGGCGACTGCCTGCCCTCCCGGGACTTCCCGATGCTGATCGACCTCTACCTCCAGGGCCGCCTGGACCTGGGCGCCTTCGTCACCGAGACGATCGAGCTCGACGCCGTCGAGCAGGCCTTCGAGCGCATGCACCAGGGTGACGTCCTCCGCTCGGTGGTGGTCCTGTGACCGTCCGAGTGGACCGCCTGGTCACCGCCGGGACCTTCGAACTCGACGGCGGCAGCTGGGAGGTGGAGAACAACGTCTGGATCGTCGGCGACGACGAGGAGGCGGTGGTGATCGACGCCGCGCACGACGCCGGGGCCATCGAGGCCGCGCTCGGCGGGCGCCGGCTGCTGGCGATCGTCTCCACCCACGCCCACAACGACCACATCGACGCCGCCCCGGAGCTGGCCGCGCGCACCGGCGCGCCGGTCCTGCTGCACCCGGACGACCTCCCGCTGTGGAAGCTCACCCACCCCGAGCGGCTCCCGGACGGCGAACTCGCCGACGGGCAGCGGATCGAGGTGGCCGGCACCGCGCTGACCGTGCTGCACACCCCGGGCCACGCGCCCGGCGCGGTCTGCCTGTACGCCCCCGAACTCGGCACCGTGTTCACCGGCGACACCCTGTTCCACGGCGGCCCCGGCGCGACCGGACGCTCGTTCTCGCACTTCCCGACCATCATCGAGTCCATCCGTGAGCGCCTGCTGGCGCTCCCGGCCGACACGGTGGTGCGCACCGGCCACGGCGACCCGACCACCATCGGCGCCGAGGCCCCGGCCCTGCCGGAGTGGATCGCCCGCGGTCACTGAGCCGCTCCGGCCGCTGAGCCGCCCGCGGCCGGCGAGCCGCCTGCCGCACGCCGTACGGCCCCCGGGCGAGGACGCCTCCCCGGGGGCCGTACGATCACGATCATGGCCCACGACCCGCGCGACCTCGACGACGCCTTCCTCGCCTTCTGGCGCGAGCGGCACATCGCCACCCTCACCACCACCCGCCCCGACGGCTCCCCGCACGTGGTGCCGGTCGGCGTCACCTTCGACCCGGTGACCGGCACCGCCCGGGTGATCACCAGCCGCACCAGCCGCAAGGCCCGCAACGTGGCGGAGGCCGGCCCCGAGGGCCTGCGCGTCGCGGTCTGCCAGGTCGACCGGGCCCGCTGGTCGACCCTGGAGGGCGTCGCGGTGGTCCGCGACACCGCCGACGAGGTCGCCGACGCCGAGCGCCGCTACGCCGAGCGCTACCGCCAGCCCCGGGAGAACCCGGACCGGGTGGTCATCGAGATCGCCGTCCAGCGCGTCCTCGGCCGCGCCTGAGCGCTTCTCCCGGTGCTCCGCCGCCGCCCGCCGGTGGGAGAGGGGCGGCGACGGGGGCGCGGCCGTTCAGGCCCGGCGTGCTCCCGACGGCCAGATGACGTGGACGGCGACGCCCTTCCGCCGCGCGTAGGCGACCGCGTCCGCCGTCCCGCCCTTGCCACCCGCGGGCTGTCCGTCCCAGACGGCGAGCAGCAGGTCGCAGCGGTCGACGACCTCGTAGCCCGCCGCCAGGTACGCGTCCTCGCCGGGTTCGGCGAAGGGCAGGGTCCGGACGTCGGTGCTCAGGTCCAGCAGGGCCCGGTACCTCGTGAGCGCTTCGGCCGACCGGAAGCTGCGTTCGAGTTCATGGCTGGGGAGAACGGCGTGGAGCCGTCCGCCGGCCGCCAGCACCGCGAACGCGAACAACTGGTCCGTGCCCTCGGCAAGACAGGACAGTCCCACGAACTCGTCGTCCGTGACCTCGGCGATCTGCGCGGCGACGGCCCGGGCGACGACGCGGCGCGTGCCGGCGGTCAGGTTCTGGTGACCGGAACAACCGATGCGGATCACAGTACCCTCCTCTTGGCCAGGTTCCAGAAGTAGCGGCCGAGCGGTGTGAGGTACACAGCTCCGCTGTCCATGGCCACCCAGTAGTGGTCGCGCCGACCGTCGGTCGTCACGAGGTTGGCGTTGCGCAGGCGGCCGAGGTAGTCGAACTGCTGCTGCTCCCGGGTGCCCGGGTTCCCGGGCGGCAGCGGGCGGCCCTCGCCTTCGTGGGCGGGACTCAGCCAGACCGGGGAGTCCGCGGTCCGGAAGTGTGCCGGGAGCTGCCGGAGGAGCTCCGCGTCCACCCAGGGCGGTCCGATCCGCAGGACGACCGGCTCGGTCATGTGGGTCTTCAAGGTGGGGCGCTGCTGGAAGGCGTCGAACGCGGCGCTCGTGAAGCTGTAGAGGCTCAGGGCGGTGACGTTCCCCAGGTGGTCGGTCGCTCCGCCGGCGAGTCCGTCGAGCAGCACGCGGGTGAACGCGCCGTGCCCGTCGACCTCCTCCGAGGCCTCGGTCGCCCGGCTGGCCGCCAGGACGGTGACGTTCTCCCGGAGGGTGCTCCTGTTGAGCCGGAAGGTCTCGGCCACTGCCGCGGCCTGGTGCCCGGGGGAGTTTCCGGCGTCCCCGCCGAAGCAGCAGTCGAGCAGGAGGGTGACGCTGCGGGCGGGCGAGTCGTTCGCCAGGGTGATCAGGTCGTTCATGGACACGCCGAAGCTGTGGCGAGTGGCGTCCTGGGTGACCAGGTCGGCCCCCCACGCGGTCTGGATGCCGTGCCCGGCGAAGTAGAAGAGCAGATCGCTGTCCCGCGCGTTCGCGAACAGCTGAGCCAGTGCCCCGCGGAGCCGGTCCCGGGTGATCCGGGGTGCCCGCGCGCTGGTGAGCAGTTCCACGCGCCAGTTGGGGCCTCCGTCGGCGTTCGTGGCGAGGAGGTCCTTGAGGGCTTCGGCGTCCGCCACGCAGCCCTGGAGGGGTGCCGTCTGGTAGTCGTCGATTCCGACGACGATGGCTCGTTTCACGTGTGCTTCCCTGTCCATCATCTGCCTGGATCGGATTTCCACGGTGAAGGCTGACGGAAGAGGTCGTCGTCCGGGGGTGACGGGTGCGATCACCCGGCCCGGGTCGCAGGATAGCCCCCGGTGTCCTCGACTCTCAAGCGTCCTGCCCGGTCGGATGGGGCCTTGTGACGGGGCGGCGCATCCTCGCGCCGCAGGGCCCCATCCCGCCGGGAAAGCCGGTCGAAATCTGACCGTGAATTGTCATCTCTGCTTTATGAGAACTGAATTGACGCCTTGTCAGTTCTGATGGCCCGTCGGATACTACTCGGGTGTCGAAATTCATGTCGAGCTTTCCCGGACGGGCCGTGCGGGCCCGGCCGTCATGCTGAGCCGGTGAGTGGGCGTGCTTGCCGGTGTGCTGCCCGCGGCGCTGCTGGTCGGCGTGGCGCTGGCTTACGGGGTCGGGCGGCGCAGGCACCGGGTGGTGCACGAGCTGCCCGCCCCCTCGCGCGACTGGCACGACGTCGGTCCGGAGGCGGTGGAGCTGCGGCGGCGGGCCCGCCGGTGGCGGCTGCTGTTCCTGGCCCGGCGGGTGCTGGTGATCGGCGGGGGCTATCTGGCCTTCTCCGGCTGGGTGTCGCGGCAGGCCCTGACGGTGTCCTCGGCCGGGGCCGGCGGGGACCGACTGGTGGTGGCGGCGGCCCTGCTGGCGCTGGTCGGCCTCGCCCTCACGCCGCTCTGCCGTCGGTACGCCCACCCGATGTACTCCCCGCCGCGCCGCGGCCGGGCGGGGCGACGCCACTCCCTGCGCGGCTCGTTGGTCCGGACCGGGGTGGCGGCCGTGCTGTCCCCCGCCCTCCTCTACGGGGTGCCGATGGGGATGCTGCTGGTCGTGCTGACGGCCATGGCGGTGACCGGCCAGTTCGGTGCGCTCGGCGGGGTCGTCGCGGTGTGCGGTACGGCCGCGGGCCTGCTGGCGCTGCGGGGGCTCGCCTCGGTGGTGCGGTGGGTCGACCAGCGCGGGCTGAGGTACCGCTCACCCCGGGTGAACGCCCTGCTCGCCGCCGACCAGCGGCCGCACGTGCTCTACCTGCGGACGTTCCAGGACGACGCGGTGGAGATCCGGGCCGGCGCGGTCAACCGGCGGGGCCTGGTCACGGCCCTGTCGCCGGGCCGGCGGCTGCCGTTCGAGGAGGTGATCGCCTGGCGCTTCCAGCACTACGGGGCGGTCATCGCCGGGAACGACCCCAACGCCGCCGGCCTGGCCACCCTCGGCGCGGCCAAGCTCTTCCTCTCGACCGAGCCGCTGGACCGGTGGAAGTACGAGGTCGAGATGTACGCCCGGTCCAGCAGGGCCGTACTGCTGTCGGCGGCACCGGTCGAACTGCGGCCCGGATTCCGCTACGAGCTGGAGATGCTGGGGGAGCGGATGCCACCGCACCCGCTCCTGCTGCTGGTCCCGCCGGACCGGCCCTGGACGCTCTGGCGGCAGGTCGCCGTCTCGGCCCGGCGGGCGGTCCGGGTGGTGCTGCCGAAGGCGGCCCCGCACCGGGAGCCGCCCACCGTCGCCCAACGCTGGGCGGCGTTCGGCGAGTTCGTCGAGCGGTGGCCGGTGTACCGGGGCGCCCGGGAGCTCAACTCGACGGGTGCGGCACACCTGTTGCTGTACGTGCCGGGTGAGGGCTGGTCGGCCTGGGGCGCGGAGCGGCGCACCGAGTGGACGTACGCGGTCGCGATCATGCGGGCGATGGAGCACCTGGAGGCACGGTGCACGCTGCCGGTCCCACCCCGGGGGTTCCCGCAGCCGGCTCCCTCCGGTCCTCCGCCGCAGCCGAGCCCTTACGGGCCCCCGCCGCCCCCGCCCGCGCCGCCGCCGTGGCAGTCGGCCCCGCCGCCGCCGTGGCAGTCGGCCCCGCCCCCGCCCCCGCCGCCGTGGCGGCCGGCCCCCGCACCGGTGCCCCGGGGGCAGATGCCCGCCACCGTCCGGTGGGCCCTGGGGCTGACGGTGGCGGCGATGGTCTGCTACCTGCCTGCGACCGTCGTGCTCGCCCACCTGGTGAACACCGCCCCGGCCACGGAGCCGACCGTCCCGAACGACGGTTCCACCCCGGCCGCCGACTCGTTCGGCGGGGTCCTCGCCGTGGAGCTGGTGATCTCCTTCCTGGTGTGGATCCCGGTCGCCTGGCGCTGTGCGCGTGGCGACGCCCGGGCCCGGAGCGCCGCCACCGTCCTGTTCGGGATCGTCCTGCTGTGTTCGCTGATGGTCGCCGGCCGGATGGCAGGCGTCGCCCAGCACGTACTGGGCCTCGGCTTTCTGCTGCCCGCGCTCGTGTCGGTCGTCCTGCTGTGGCGGCCGGGCTCGGCGCCGCACTTCGAACCCCGGTCGCCTGCCCGTCCGGTGCCGCCGGGTGCCGTGCCCGGGGCGGCGGTCCCGCTGCCCGATCTGGGCGGCCCCGAACGCCATCAAGCCACCTGGCGTGAGCTGCCCTTGACGGTGCGGGCGGCGCTCCTGCTGATGTCCGCCGGTACCCTGCCGTTCACGGCGGCCGGGTACACGGTGGAGTACCGCCTGCTGCACGCCTTGCAGGCCCCGATGCCCTGGCCGCAGACCTTGGACGACCAGGTCACGCGGACGGGCCACGCCGTCGACGCGCTGCTGGTCGTGCTGGCGGGGGGTGCCGCACTGGCCCTGTGGGCCTGGATCGTGGTGCGGTGCCGGCACGGCCGGCCGTCCGGCCGGGTGGCGGCCACCGTCGGCGCGGGACTGGTGACCTCGCTGGCGCTGCCGCAGGTACTGCTGAGCTTCCACGATCCGACGCTGTGGACCTGCTGCGTCCTGCTGGTGCCGGCGGCGGCCGGCGTCCTGCTGCTGTGGCACCCGCGGTCGGCGGCGCGGTTCGCCCCGCCCGGCGACCGGAGTCGACGACCTGTCTGACCACCGGCCGGGCGGGCCGCCGGGGTCTCAGCGGGCGGTCTGCCGGTGCTGGGCCGGTCGGTGGTGACCGTCGCCGGGGCGGTCGGCTCCCGGAACGGTGGGAACCGGGGGGGCGGCGATCCGGGTCCGGACGAGGTCGACCGGGCCCCGGAACCAGCCCAGCTTCTCCACCCACCAGGTGAGGCCGGCCGCCCGGTACGGGGCGACGGCCGTCGCGTCGGCGTCCCGCCGGAACCCGGACGTCTGACCCTCCATGACGACGTCGAACCGGAGACGGTGTTCCTGGCCGCGGGGCCGATCGGCAGCCCGCTGCTGCTGTGGCGCAGCGCCGTCGGCGGGCGCGGCCCGGGCCATCGCGTTCCACGTCGACTTCCGTACGGTGGCGCTGTTCGGCGAATCCATCCGGGCCACCGAGGGCACCATCTTCACCGCGCAGCTCCAGGAGTTCGCCGACCGGGGTGTGCGGGTGATGCCGGGGAACCTCACCCCATGGCGTCCTGCCGGATGGGCCCGGCCGCCCTGGGCGGGGTGTGCGACGCCCAGGGGCGTCCGCACGGCTTCACGAACCTGCGGCTGTGCGACGCGAGCGTCCTGCCGGGCGCCACCGGCGTCAGTCCGCAGGAGACCATCATGGGCTTCTCCCACCTGGAGGGCGTCGCCGTGCTGCGCGACTCGGCTGAGCAGGTCGCCGACGCCGAGCGCCGCTACGCCGAGCGCTACCGCCAGCCCCGGGAGAACCCGGACCGGGTGGTCATCGAGATCGCCGTCGAGCGGGTCCTCGGCCGCGCCTGAGCTCACCGAACCCCGGCGCTCGACTGTTCACTCGGCCAGCGCGGGCGCGATCCGGCGCAGTACGGCCGGGTGAGCAAGCGGTCGGTACACCTGGTCGCTCCTCGACAACCTGGAGTGGGCAGAGGGGTTCAGTCAGACGTTTGGTCTCGTCCACGTCGACTTCGCAACGCAGCGCCGTACGCCGAGGGCCTCGTGCGCCTGGTACCGAGATCTGATCGCCGCCCACAAGGCGCGACATGCGAAACAGGGTGCCGGTAACTCCCTTGTGGCACGGTGTCGATGCCCGAACGCAGGGCCTCGCAGACGAACGCAACGATCGGAGGGAATGGCCGATTGCTGTCTGCTGGGACAAAAGCACCTCATTCCGTATGCGGTGCGAATGGGAATGGCGGGCGAAATTCAGTGAATGATTCGTCAATGGGCTGCCGACTGAATGTCAGATCGCGGGCTCGGTGAGCCCGTTCGACCTTGCGCTCGGCCCGCACCGGTTCGGGTGTCTCCCGCGCGACGCCGTCCGACCGAAGACCGTGAACCGGTCGAAGGGCCGGGCGAACCAGCGGTCGTGCGTGACGGCCGGAGCCGTGCCCTCGCATGCCTCCAGCCCCTCCTGCGGGGCCCCGCCAACTCTCGGTCCGCAACCGCCGTCCGAGGGCTCGGAGTCGATTCCCGCCGTGCCCCTTCCGGTCGCCGTACGGGGCGGTAGGGTCACCGGAATCTGCTGGACATATCGGTTTCCTTTCGGGGGTTTCTGAAATTCGACCGGTGGCCTAGGCTGCGACGCGTGTCGATCCTTCGAAGACTTCGCGCTTCCGGCCCGCGCCTGCGGCCGGAACTCGACGACGTTGAACTCGGTCGCGTGCGGCGACAGCTGAATTCACCCGCGATGCCGGGGCAGCACGGAATTCAGATCGACCAGATCGAGCGGCTGCTCCACGGGGCCGGTACGGACTGGGACCGTCGCGCGCACCGCTTCGCCGTGCTCGCCGAGGCGGCTGCGCACTCGGCGCTCTCCCGCTCCTGGCGGATGCGCCGCCCGTCCGGTGCCGACCCGCAGGTCTTCGAGGCGTGGGTCGAGCTGTGCCGTGGCCGATGGGCGGGGCGGATGGAGGACGCCCCCGCCACCGCCGAATGCTGCCGTCGTGCCGCCGCCGCCGTTCCCGACGACCCCACACCGTGGGTGGTGCTGCTCGGGATCCTGCGTCTGACGCGCGCCGAATCGCGAGAGGTGTTCGCCGTCTGGCACGAGGTGACAGCGCGCGACCCCTGGAACCGGGAGGCCCATCTGCACATGCTGCGCTACCTGTCGCCGGAGGAGTGCGGCTCGCGCAGCAGTCAGCTGGACTTCGTGCACGCTGTTCGGGCCTCGGTGCCGGCCGACGCACCGGCCGTGGGCGTGGAACTGACCGCACTGGTCGACGAACACACCCGCATCGCCGCCCGGGGCGGCGTCGAGGCCCTGCTGGTCCGCCGCCAGTGGGAGAACAACCGCGCCGCCACCGCGTTGGAGACCGCTCTGGCGGGCTGGCCGCGTCCCGGCCACCTGCGGCACGCGGCCGCTCTGGCCGACCTCAACCTGCTCGCCTTCGCCATGGTCCAGGCCGGCCGCGTGCGCGAGTGTGCCGACGCCTTCGGCCTGATCGGCGACACGGTCACCGCCTGGCCGTGGACACTCGACGGTGACCCGCTCGACCGGTTCGGTTACTGGCGGTCCAGGGCGCTGACCTGACACCCTGCCGACGACGGCCACCGGTCGGCACTCCGGTGGCTACGCGGGGCGACACAGGACTCCTGTCTGTGGCGGGGGCGACGACGGGCGGCGAGTAGCGGGGGCGAGACCGGGCCACTATAGGAGGGGGCCTACGGGTGGTCGGCTCGATTGGGGTGTTCGTGATGGGCGTGCCGTGGCATTCGTCGCCAAGGCCCGGACACGAGGCCGCCGAGGCGCCGGCCGGGCAGGGCCTTGAGGCGATGGCGCAGCTCCTGCGATCCGCGCCGACCCGGCTCGATGCGCACATCGGAGGTCTCTACCTGCTGTCCGAGGACCGGCAGCTGCTCGAACTGGCTTTGACACTGGGGGCTGCCCGGCAGTTCACCAGGCCGTGGCAGCGCGTGGGCCTGACCGCACCGATACCGGTGGCGGAGGCGGTGCGCAGCGGCCGGGTCGTCTGGGTGGGTGGCGCGGAGGACATGGCGCGCAGGTATCCGAGGATCGCGGTCGCCATGCCGTACGCGTTCTGCCTCGCAGTCGCCCCGCTCGTCAGGCGGCGGACCGCGTACGGGGCCGTCTTCGTGCTCTGGCCCGCGGCACATCCGCCCGAGATGTCGCCCGGTGAACGGGACGGGTTCAGCGCGTTCGCCGCGCTCCTGACCGAGGCGCTGGCTGAGGCAGCCCGGGCAGGACGTCCGGTCCGGGCCGGCCCGCGCCCCGAGGTGGCGGAGCGCGGTTCCGTCGCCCAGCTCACCACGATGGCGGCACGGCTTCCCGAGGGCATCTGCGCCATCGATCTGAACGGCAGGCTGGCCGTGGTCACACCGGCCGCCGCCGAGCTGCTGGGCGAGCCGGTCGAGCGGCTGCTGGGCGCGCGGCCGTGGGAGGTTCTGCCGTGGCTGCGGGACCCGGTGTACGAGTACCACTACCGGGCCGCGGTGATCAGCGGGCAGTCCACCTCCTTCGTCGCGATGCGACCGCCGGACCGGTGGCTGTCGTTCGAGCTCTTCCCGGGCCCGTCCGGACTGACCGCGCGGATCGTCACCGCCGACGCCGCCCACCGCGCCCGGGCCACCGGGGCGCCCCGGGCGGGGCACACCCGGCCCGGGGCGCTCTACCACCTCCTCCACCTCGCCGGTGCGCTGACCGAGGCCGTCAGCGTGCAGGACGTGGTGAGCATGGTCTCGGAGCAGATCGTGCCGGCGTTCGGCGGCCGAGCCGTGGCGGTGCTGATGGCGGAAGGAGGCCGACTGCGCATCGTGGGCCATCGCGGCTACCCGCCCGGCCTGGTCGACCGGTTCGACGGCACTCCGCTGACCGAGCCCACGCCCGGTGTCCGGGCGTCCACCAACCCCGTACCGGCGTACTTCGAGACCCGTGCGGAGTTGGAGCGGGTCTACCCGGGCCGCCCCGAGACCCAGGACGGGATGGCCGCCTGGGCCTATCTGCCGCTGGTGACCTCGCGCAGGCTGATCGGCACCTGCGTGCTGGCCTTCGCCGAGCCGCACCACTTCGATCTCGAGGAACGCGCCGTTCTCACCTCGCTCGGCGGACTGATCGCCCAGGCCCTGGACCGGGCCCGGCTGTACGACACCAAGCTCGGTCTCGCCCACGGCCTCCAGGAAAGCCTGCTGCCCCGTGCACTGCCGGACGTCCCGAGCCTGGAGGTCAGTGCCCGCTACCTCCCGTGCACGGAGGGCATGGACGTCGGAGGCGACTTCTACGACGTCATTCGGGTCGGGCCTGACAGCGTGGCCGTGGTGATCGGCGACGTCCAGGGCCACAATGTCAACGCCGCCGCGCTGATGGGCCAGGTCCGTACCGCTGTCCGTGCCTTCGCCGCGGCCGATGCCGATCCGAGCACCGTGCTCTCCCGCACCAACCGCCTGGTGGCCGACCTGGACACCGCCTTGCTGGCCAGCTGCGCCTACCTTCGCGTCGACCTCGCCCGCCGTGAGGCCTGGCTGGCCAACGCCGGTCACCCCGTGCCCCTGCGATACCGCCCGGACGGCCGGGCGGACGCGCTGGAGCCGCCCGTCGGCCTGGTGCTGAACGTCGACCCCGCCGCCGACTACCCGCAGATCCGCATCGACCTGCCGATCGGCACCACTCTGGTCCTGTACACCGACGGCCTCATCGAAACGCCCGGTACGGATCTCGACCAGGCGTTGGCCGACCTCACCGCCACGGTGGCCCGCCACGGCGGCGAACCACTCGACCGGTTGGCCGATGCGCTCGTCGATCGGGCCGGACACGGAGAGCGCCGCACCGACGACGTCGCGCTGCTGCTGATCCGCTCCGTCCCCCGCTGAGCCATGACGGAGCGGGGCCGCTTCCGCGGGCCGGCGGGCGGGGCGTACCCGGGGGTGCTCGGGCGAGGTGCCCCGTGCGGCGTGTCCCGCGCTGTCCGGGGCGGGACCATGGGTGTATGGCGAGAGACACGGGCCCCGGTCCCCGGGTGCCGGGCCGAGCGGGTGGTCATGGCGGGCGGCGGCATCCGAGTCCGATCCCGGGGGAGCCGTCGGCGCGGCGTCTGCGGTCGGTGACGAGCATCCGCAGCGTCGCCGGTCAGATGTTCCTCCTCCAGGTGTTGATCGTGCTGCTGCTCGTGGTGGCGGCGGTCGGCGCACTTCTGATCGAGTCCCGCAGCGACCGGTTCGCCGCAGCGCGCGACCGTTCGCTCGCCGCGGCCGAGGCGTTCGCCCACAGCCCCGGTCTGGTGGCGACGATGCAGGGCCCCGATCCCAGCACGGTGCTCCAGCCCCTGACCGAAGTGGCCCGCAAGGACGCGAATGTCGATTTCATCGTGGTGACCGACCGAAACGGCATCCGCTACACCCACCCCCAGCCGGAACAGATCGGCAAGAAGTTCGTCGGCACCATCGGGCCGTCGCTGCAGGGCCGAATCACCGTCGAGCAGGTGCACGGCCCGCTCGGCCTGGAGTACCAGGTGGTGGTTCCGGTGGAGGACACCCACGGTGCGGTCGTGGGCATCGTGTCCGCCGGGATGAAGGTCGCCAACGTGAGCAGCACGGTGAACCGCCAGCTGCCGGTCGTGCTGGGCGCCGGTGCCGTCGCGCTCGGCCTGGCCACGGCCGGTACTGCGCTGGTGGGCAGGCGTCTCCTGCGGCAGACCCACGGCTTGGGGCCGGAGGAGATGACCAGGATGTACGAGCACCACGATGCGGTGCTGCACGCGGTGCGCGAGGGCGTGGCCATCGTCAGCGGCGACGGCCGGGTCCTGCTCGCCAACGACGAGGCGCGCCGGCTGTTGGACCTGCCCTCCGACGTTGAGGGGCGAGCTGTCACCGACCTCGGCCTCGATCCCCGTACGACCGAACTGCTGCTCTCCGACTGCGCGGTCACCGACGAGGTGCTCCCCGTGGGCGACCGCCTGCTGGCCGTCAACAACCGCCCCACCGACAGTGGGGGAGGCCCGCCCGGCAGCGTCACCACCCTGCGCGACTCCACCGAGTTGCGCGCCCTAGCGGGGAAGGCCGAGGTCGCCCGCGGTCGGCTCAGGCTGCTGTACGAGGCCAGCATGGCCATCGGCACCACCCTGGACGTCCGGCGCACCGCGGAGGAACTCGCCGGGACGGCCTCCCGGGAATTCTGCGACTACGCCACCGTCGACCTCGCCGAAGCGGTCCTGCGGGGCGAGGAGCCGCAGACCCTGACGGTCGGTGCCACGGTGGAGCTGCGGCGGGTGGCGCTCGCGGGCATCCGGGACGATTCGCCGCTGTACCCCCAGGACACGCTGGTCCGATGGATGGGGAGTACCCCGCAGGCGGCGGGCTTCGTCAGCGGGCGATCCGCGCTGGTCCCCGAACTGGCGACCGATGCCGGGTGGCGCATGCAGGATGTCGAGCGTACCCAGGCGGTGCTGGGGTTCGGCCTGGCGTCGCTTATCGCCGTTCCGCTGACGGCGCGGGGTGTGCTGATGGGCATCGCCTGCTTCTGGCGTGGCCGTGACAGAGGCCCGTTCGAGGATGACGACCTGTCCCTGGCCGAGGAGCTGGCCGCCCGGGCCGCCGTGTCCGTCGACAACGCTCGCCGCTTCACCCGCGAGCACACGATGGCCGTCACCCTGCAGCACAGCCTGTTGCCGCGCGCGTTGCCCGAGCAGAGTGCCCTCGACGTCGCCTACCGCTACCTGCCCGCCCAGGCAGGGGTCGGCGGCGACTGGTTCGACGTCATCCCGCTGCCGGGTGCCCGGGTCGCGCTCGTCGTCGGCGACGTGGTCGGCCACGGCGTGCACGCGGCGGCGACCATGGGCCGCCTGCGTACCGCCGTCCAGAACTTCTCCACCCTCGACCTGCCGCCGGACGAGCTCCTCGGACACCTTGACGAGCTGGTCGCCCACATAGACCAGGAGGCGGCCGCGGCCGGGGGTGAGCTCGCGATCACCGGCGCCACCTGCCTCTACGCGATCTACGACCCCAGCACGGCCACCTGTGCGCTGGCCCGGGCGGGCCATCCCCCGCCCGCCCTCGTCCACCCGGACGGCACGGTGAAGCTCCTCGGCCTCCCCGCCGGCCCGCCGCTCGGTCTGGGCGGGATGCCCTTCGAAGCCACGGAGGTGCGGCTGCCACCGGGAAGCAGCCTGATCCTCTACACCGACGGCCTCGTCGAGGACCGCACCCGTGACATCGGCGTCGGCCTGGACGTCCTGACGGCCGTCCTGGCCCGCCCCGACCGATCGCCCCAGGAGGTCTGCGACGCCGTGCTCGACGCGCTGCTGCCTGTCCGTCAGACCGACGACATCGCCCTCCTCGTCGCCCGCACCCGCGTGCTGGAGCCCGATCGGACCGCCGAGTGGGAGGTGGCCCCGGCTCCGGAGGCCGTGGCCCAGGCCCGCGCCGAGGCCACCCGACAGCTCGCCGAGTGGGGTCTCGACGAGGCCGCCTTCGTCACCGAACTGGTGCTCAGTGAACTGGTGACCAACGCCATCCGCTATGCGACCGGACCGATCAGGGTGCGGCTGCTGTACGACCGCACGCTGATCTGTGAGGTCTCCGACAGCAGCAGCACCGCCCCGCACCTGCGCTACGCGGTCGAGGAGGACGAGGGCGGCCGCGGCCTGTTCCTCGTCGCCCGGCTCACCGAACGCTGGGGCGTCCGCTACACCCCCGAGGGCAAGATCATCTGGGCCGAGCAGTACCTGCAACCGGCCGTCCCGACGTCCGGCCCGTGAGCGAGCAGCCGCCAGGCACCGTACGATGACAGCCCGTTCGGTGGTAGCACCGATGCCGCCCCCGCGGCTCCTCCCGCACCAGTCGGGCGTTCCGCAGCACCGCCAGGTGCTCGCAGACGGCCGGCCGGCTGAGGTCGAACCCCCCGGCCAGCTCACCGGCCGCCCGGGGCCCGTCCTGGAGCCGTTCCAGCAGCTTGCGCCGTACCGGGTTGGCCGGCGCGCTGAACACATCGACTTCCGCCGTGCCTCCACCATGCGTCGGAGGATTCCGACATGTCGACTTCCTTCGACGCATCGCCCGCCCCGCCCGGCCCCGCCCCGCCGCCGGGCGTCACTGCGGGCGCAGGTTCAGGACGAGCTCGCGCGGCAGGCCGTGGGTGTCGTGGAGGTAGTGGAGGTCGTCCTCGTCGAGCGGCCCCTGGAAGCGGGGGCCGGAGAGCAGGCGGCGGCCGCGGTCCAGGAGCCGGTCGAAGCGGCGCTCCTCGTCGAGCAGCACCCGGCGGACCGACTCGGGGTCCACGTCCTGGCGGAACCGGTCCAGGGTGTGCCGCACCAGCTCGGGCGGCAGGTCCCCGAGTCCGCGCTGCGGGTCCTCGCGGCGGAGCACGGTGAGCACCCGGCGGATCAGGCGGCGCAGCACGTAGCCGCGGCCGGTGTTGGAGGGGTGGACGCCGTCGCCGATCACGACGACGGCCGAGCGCAGATGGTCGCAGACCAGGCGCAGCGAGGGCTCGTCCAGTGGCCACAGGGTCGGCACGAGACGGCGCCAGGGCTCGAAGACGTCGCAGTCGAAGACCGAGGAGCGGCCCTGGAGCAGCGAGGAGAGCCGCTCCAGGCCGAGCCCGGTGTCGACGTTGCGCTGGGGGAGCGGGACGAGCGAGCCGTCGTCGAGCCGGCGGTGCCGCATCATCACGTGGTTCCACACCTCCACCCAGCGGTCGTCCCGGGTCGGGGTCGACTCCGGCGGGGTGTCGCCGGTCCAGAGGAAGATCTCCGAGTCGGGGCCGCAGGGGCCGGTCGGCCCGTTGGACCACCAGTTGTCCTCGACGGTCAGCTCGACCGGGACCCCGCGGCCCTGCCACAGCTCCAGCGAGCCGGTGTCCGGCCCGACCTGTTCGTCCCCGCCGAAGACGGTGACGTGCAGTCGGCCCGGATCGATGCCGAAGCCGTCGGTGAGCAGTCCGTAGCCCCAGTCCAGGCTCTGCGGGCCCTCGTAGTCACCCAACGACCAGGTGCCCAGCATCTCGAAGACGGTGAGGTGGGTCCGGTCGCCGACCTCGTCCAGGTCGGTGGTGCGCAGGCAGCGCTGCACGTTCACCAGCCGCCGCCCGAGCGGGTGTGGTCGGCCCTCCAGGTACGGGGTGAGGGGGTGCATGCCGGAGGTGGTGAACAGCACCGGGTCGCCGGGCGGGGGCAGCAGGGTCGAGCCGGTGATCCGGCGGTGGCCGCGCTCCTCGAAGTACTCGGTGAAGACGCGGACGAGCTGGTCGGTGTTCATGGCGGGGCTCCTTCTCGGGGGAGGGAGGCGCCGGAGAACGAGCCGCGCGATCATCGGGACCGAGGCGGGAACGCCTCGAAGCCACCACCGGCGGACCGTTTCCGGTCGCCGGGGGAGGGGGTACGTCAGGCGGCGGCGGCCGGCGAGCTGGTCGCTCGCGCGGCTGCGGTGGTGCAGCGGTTGCTGCGGTGGCTGCGGTCCATGACGTCCATGCCCCCGAGGCTAACGCCCCGGCTCCATCCGGGGCCACCGCTTTACGGGCCACCGTTCTACCCTGGACGGCATGGGTGTGCCCGTGACGACCCCCGGCAGCCCGGCCGCCGATGCGGCCGGCCTGGCGGTGCTGGTCGGGCTGCTGGCCGGGCGCGGTGTGGTGGTGCTCAGCGGGGCGGGGCTGTCGACGGAGTCCGGCATCCCGGACTACCGGGGGGAGACCGGCAGTCGGCGGCGCGGGGTGCCGATGACCTTCCAGGAGTTCACCGGGAGCGCGGCGGCCCGGCGGCGGTACTGGGCGCGCAGCCACGTCGGGTGGCGGGCGATCGCGGGGGCCGAGCCGAACGCCGGGCACCGGGCGGTGGAGCAGTTGCGACGGTCGGGGCATGTGGCGGCGGTGATCACCCAGAACGTGGACGGCCTGCACCGCGCGGCCGGCACCCGGGCGGCGGTGGAGCTGCACGGCGGGCTGCACCGGGTGGTCTGTCTGGACTGCCGCCGGACCAGCCCGCGCACGGAGCTGGACCGGCGCCTGGAGCAGCTGAACGACGGCTTCCGGGACGGCCCGGCACTGGTCCGGGCGGACGGCGACGCCGAGTTGGCGCCGGAGCTGGTGGCGGGCTTCCGGGTCGCCCCCTGCGCGGTGTGCGGGGGAGTGCTCAAGCCGGACGTGGTCTTCTTCGGCGAGAGCGTGCCCAAGCCGCGGGTCGAGCGCTGCTTCGAACTCGTGGACGCGGCCCAGGCGTTGGTGGTCCTGGGCTCCTCGCTCACGGTCATGTCGGGGCTGCGCTTCGTGCGCCGTGCCGCCCGCGCGGGCACACCGGTGGTGATCGTCAACCAGGGCGCGACCCGGGGCGACGAGCTGGCCGAGGCCCGGGTCGGCCTGCCGTTGGGGGCGGCGCTGACGGAGGCGGTCCGGCGGGTGCGGGCGTCCTGAGGGCGTCCCGTCACCGATCGTCCCAGCCGTGCCGAACCCGGTGCGCCCGGCGCAGGACGTCGGCGGGGTCGACTTCCTGTGCGTGCGCTTGTCCCCCGTCAGGACGGGTGGACGATCGAGCCCGGCGGCGGGCAGGGCATCGGCGTGGTGCCGATGTCCGGGCGTTCGACGAAGCCCGGGCGCGCCGGTCGGCCGTGGTCCCCAGGCCCTAGTCGGCGGACCGGGGCTCCGTCAGGGGCCGGGGCTTCGTGGCGAAGGCGTGCAGGGCGGCCTTGAGGGCGTCGACGAAGGCGTCCCGGGTGGCCTGGTCGACCAGGTCGAGCGAGAGGTAGGGGTTGAGGTCCTCCAGCTCGACGAGGAGGAGCCCGCCCTCGGGGGTGCGGCAGGCGTCGACCCGCTGGATGCCGTGCTCGACGGTGTTCCAGTCGATGAAGCGCTGGGCGAACTCCAGGTCGGCGGCGGTGGGTTCGTACCGTTCGAGGCGCCAGCGCTGCTCGGGGTCGGGGGCGTGCAGGGCGTACTGGAAGGTGTCGTCGACGAAGTAGAACGAGACCTCGTAGCTGAACGGGATCAGCGGCTGGACCAGGACGTCCTGGTCGTACGCGACGCCGTCGAGCTGTTCGCGGGGGACGATCCGCAGGCCGACGGAGTCGGCGCCGAGCTTCGGCTTGACGACGTACTCGGGCACGACGGGCAGCCGGTCGAGGTCCTCGGCCCGGTCGACGGTGGGGATGACGGGGTACCCGGCGGCGCTGAGGTCGAGCAGGTACTGCTTGCCGGCCATGTCGGCGCGCCCGGTCAGCTGGGTGTACACGCGGGCACCGCGGGCGAGTGCGCGGGTGCGGAAGTCCTCGTACTCGGCGCGGTAGTTGAGCACCGGGCCGCTGTTGCGGACGAGGACGAGGTCGAAGGAGTCCAGCAGTGCGGCGGCGTCGAGCGGGTGGCACAGCGCGACGTCGAAGTCCTCGCGCAGCCGGGCGGAGAGCTGGATGTCCTCGTCGCAGTAGCGCCGGCCCCGGGCCTGGTAGGCGAGGTCGGTGACGAGCAGGACGCGGGGCTTGGTGGTGCTCATGGCTCTCCTGAAGATCATCCGATCCGTTCAGCCTATCGCCGACCCTCCGGGCGGGGTCGGCACGGGCCCGTAGCAATGCACTTGCATCGCTTCCTCGGATGCGATGTGATGCAGGTGCATCGAAACGAACCGGAGGGGAGAACCACGATGAGTGCCGACACGACGACCACCGCCCCGTGGAAGCTGGGCGCGACCGAACTGGCCGCCGCCGTCGCCCGCGGCGAGCTCTCGGCGGCCGAGGTGGTCGAGAGCCACCTGGAGCGCATCGCGGCTGTGAACCCGGCCGTCAACGCCGTCACCCAGCTGAGGGCGGACGCCGTCCGCGAGGCCGCGCGGGAGACCGACCGGCGCCGCGCGGCGGGCGAGCCGCTCGGCCCGCTGGCCGGGGTGCCGTTCACCGTGAAGGAGAACATCCGCGTCGCGGGCCTGGCGACCACGCACGGCGTGCCCCGGTTCCGCGACCACGTGGCCGCGACCGACGCCCCGCCGGTGCGCCGGCTGCGCGCCGCGGGCGCCATCCCGATCGGCCACGCCAACATGTCCGACCTGTCGATCTCCTCCGACGCCGAGAGCCGGCTCCACGGCCGGACGTACAACCCCTGGGACCGGACCAGGAACCCGGGCGGCAGCAGCTGCGGCGACGGAGTGGCCGTCGCGGTCGGCATGGCGGCGCTCGGCCTCGGCAACGACTCCGGCGGCTCGGTCCGACTGCCCGCCGCGTTCAACGGGGTCGCCGGGCTCAAGCCGAGCTACGGCCGGTTCGCCGCCGACCACCGCATCCTCGGCCAGGAGCCGCTGCTGGCCTCCCAACTCGTCCCGGTCGACGGCCCGTTCGCCCGCTCGGTCGCCGACCTGCGGGCCGCCTACGAGGTGCTGGCGGGCGCCGACCCGCAGGACCCGAGGGCCGTCCCGGCCCCCGCCTACGGGCCCCGCCCCACCGGCCCGCTCACCGTCGGCGTGGTGGTCGACCCGGCCGGCATCGGCGTCCACCCCGCGATCGGCGCCGCCCTCGACGAGGCCGCCGCCGCCCTGGGGGAGGCCGGCTACGCCGTGGAGGAGGTCGAGATCCCCCGGCTGTTCGAGGCCCTGGACTGCTACGGCAAGCTGATCATGGCCGAGTTCGGCCTGAGCTGGCCCCGGATCCGGCAGCTGCTCACCGAGAAGGGCGCCCGCAACCTCGACCTGTTCCTTGAGCGCACCCCGCACACCGACCTCGGCGAGTTCCTCCGGCAGACCGGCGTCCGGCTCGGCCTGCAGCGCGACTGGGCCGAGCTGCTGGAGACCCACCCGCTGCTGCTCACGCCCACCTGCCCCCACCCGGTCCCCGGGGTCGACGTGTTCACCGCGGACACCGACGCCGAGGGCCACGCCGCGCTGACGCTGCCCAGGGCCGTGTGCGCGGTGACCTCGCTGGTCGGGGTGCCCGCCGTGAGCGTGCCCAGCGGGTTCGCCGACGGGCTGCCGCAGAGCCTCCAGCTGATCGGCCGGATGTACCGCGAGGACCAGTGCCTGGAGGCCGCCGAGGTGCTCGAGCGCCGCTTCGGCGTGCTCGCGCCCGTCGACCCGCGGCCGTAACGCCGTGACCCGGCGCTCCGGTGCCGGTCCTACGGTCCCGGGGCCGGCCGGGGGGTACGGGGGTCCCCCCGGCCGTCCGGGGGCCGTGCGGGTGCCTCCGCCACCGGGATCCGCGGCAACGCGTACGGGTGCCGGTCGCGCAGGTAGCCGATCAGGTGCTCGCGCAGCCGGCAGCGCAGCTCGAAGGCGTCGCTGCCGTCCGCTGCCGTGGCCAGCACCCGGACCACGATGGTGGTCGGCGTGGTGTCCACCACCTGGAGGGCGCTGCCCTGGCCGTCCCACAGCTCGCTCTTGGCCAGGTAGTCCTCGAACTCCTCGCGCAGCAGCCCGATCGGGGCGTGGTGGTCGAGGTGGAGCAGCGCGGTGCCGGTGATCCGGCTGGAGCGGCGGGACCAGTTCTCGAACGGCCGCCCGACGAAGTACGACATCGGCATCATCAGCCGCCGCTGGTCCCAGGTCTCGATCACCACGGTGGTCAGGGTGATCTCCTCCACCGTCCCCCACTCACCGGCCACCACCACGACGTCCCCGATCCGGGCCAGATCGCCGAAGGCCAGCTGCACCCCGGCGAACACGTTGGCCAGGGTGCTCTGGGCGGCCACGCCCGCCACCACGCCGACCAGCCCGGCGGAGGCCAGCAGGCTGGTGCCGACGCCGCGCACCGCGGGGAAGGTCATCAGTACGGCGCCCAACGTGACGACTGCGACCACGACTTGGCAGATCCGGCCGAGCAGACTGGCCTGGGTCCGGGCGCGGCCGGCCCAGGCCGGATCGCGGCGGTACACGGCGAGCCGGGCGGCGCCGTCCACCAGGATCGCCACCAGCCGGCCGCACAGCCAGCCGCCGGAGGTGATCGCCAGGATCACCGCCAGGTGCCGCAGGCCCTCGCGGGCGGCGGGCGGCGCGTCGATCCACGGCAGCGCGGCGGAGAGCAGCAGGCAGGCCGTCAGCGCCAGCACCGGGTGGCGGCACCTGCGCAGTACCTCCGGGATGCCGACGCCCCTGGGGGCGGACAGCCGTCGCGCCACCAGTCGGACGGCCCGGTCCAGGCCGTAGGTGAGGAGGGCGGCCGCGACGCCGACGACGGTGAGGCGGAGCAGGCTCCACCACATCTCCGGCTCTCCTTTCCGCTGCTGGCAGGGGCGTTGGGGGCTGGGACTACCCGGGCCCGGGACTACCCGGCCGCGGGCCCGGTTCAGTCCGGCGGCTCGACCGGGTGGGGCCGGCCCGGCTGCGGGGCGGCCGGTTCCGGGGCCGGCCGGCGCACCGGCCGCGGGGCCGGCGGGGGGACGGGCGAGCCGGGCGGGGGCGGCGGGTCGGGCAGCAGGGGCCGGCTCGGGGGCGCCGGGGGCTCGGGCTCGGGCGGCGGCATGCCGGGGCGGGCGGGGGCGGTGGTCATGGTGCGCTCCTCTCGGGGCGGCGCTGTGCGGTTCCGTACCGCTCTGCGCGTGTTCGGCGGCCGGGACGATCAGGCGGCCAGGAGGGCCTGGAGGCCGCCGTCCCAGTCGATCCGGTCGTGCTCCTGCCCCGGCGGGACGAGCCGTACGGTCTCGGCCAGGAATCCGGCGACCGCCGCCGCGGGGGCCGCGAGCAGGGCGACGCCCTCGGTGCCGGCCAGTGCGATCAGTACGCGGGCGTCGTCGAACGGCGTGACGTGGACGTCCCCCTCGCCGGCGGGCGCGTGCAGGCCGGCCAGCAGCAGGTCGCGGGAGAGCGACCACACCGCGTCCGCCTGGTAGGAGGTGAAGTCCAGCTGCGCCGCGTGGGGTTCGTCGTCCCGGTAGGACCAGTCGACGTCCAGGTCCCGGCTGCGTTCGTCGCCGGTCATCAGTCGCATGGTGATCCGGGTGGTGAGACGTTCCATGGAAGGGTTCCCCTTTCCCGGGTGGTCCGGACGGGGACGGCCGCGGGCTGTCCCCGTCCGTTCGTCGGTGGTGTCGGTCGGTCTGTCGGGGTCCGGTCGCCCGGCGCGGCACTGTCCTCCGGTTGCCCGCTCAGAGGATCCGGCCGCCGTAGTACGGGTCCCAGTAGGGGCCGAATCGGCCGGGGGTGTCGGTCTCCTGGTCGGGCCCGCCGTCGTCGAGGTCCGGGCTGTTCCGGATCTCGTCCTTGGAGCGGTCGACGTAGACCTTCCGCTCGCCGATCTCGATCCTGGTCACGGTGCCGGCCGGGAGCAGGACGCGCCGGCCGAGGATCCACGGCCCGGTGTCGACGACCAGGTACTGCTCGTCGACCTCCTCGGACAGTTTGTCGACCGTGCCGATCGAGCCGTCGGTGGCCTCGACGTGGAAGCCGATGAGGTCGGTGCCGGCGGTGTGCCCGGCGGAGGTCTGGAACTCCCAGATGGTGCGGCGTGCGGTCATGACTGCCTCCGTTCGTCTCGTTTCATTCCGGTCCGGCTGGTCCGCTCCGGGGCCGGTACGGTTCGGCTGCCCCCGGTGCGGGAGTTCATGCTCCCGGGCCGGCGTCCGGACCGGCCTCCCGGCCGCCGCCCCGTTCGACGTGGTGCTTGAAGTCGTTCAGGTCGTCGATGACCCGGCGGTCGACGAAGCCGAGCGCCTCGGCGACGTGCGCCCAGAGTCCGTGCGGTTCGACCTCCAGCTGGAGCATGACCCGGGTGCTGCGGTCGTCCACGTGGTGGAAGGTCACCACTCCGCTGTGCCGCACCGGTCCGGTCCCGCCGTCCCAGGCGACCCGCTCGCCCTCCACCACCTCGGTGGTCACGGCCTGGAACTCCCGGCGGCCGCCCGCGGTTTCGACCACCCAGCTGCTGCTTCCGCCGCCGGAGACGTCCACGCTGACCAAGCCGCGCATGAACTGCGGGAAGTCCTCGCAGTGCACCCATTGCCGGTAGACCTCGCCGAGCGGCGCCGCTATTTCGACCGATTCCTCGATCCGTCCCATCGTCCGGTCCTCCTTCTCCTCCTGCGCTCCGGTCCTGCACCGGTCCGGGTGCCCCGTACCCCGCCCGGCATGCACGGCGTGTGTCGGCCGTCACTGCGCCGCCGTCCGGGTCCTTCGTTCACGTAATCCTCACAACGGCAACCGGAATGGAACCGGCCACGGCGGGTACCCGGGGACGGACCGTACGCCGAGGGGAAAGGACCGACATGGCCACGACCAGTGACGAACTCCTCCACCGCGCGACCGCCCCGGGCCCGGACGAGGCCGCCACGCCCGACGTGCCGGCCGCCCGCCGGCCCGCCGTCCCGGGGCCCGCCGGGTGCCCGGACCTGCCCGAGCTCGCCGGCGTCGAGGACCCGCGGCAGGTCGCTCCCGGCGACGCGCGCGAGCTGACCCGGGTGCTGCTGGCCCGGCTGGTCACGCTGGAGGAGGGCACCCGCGAGTACTCGTACGTGCGGGCCACGCTGATCGAGCTCAACCTGTCGCTGGTGCGGTTCGCGATCCGCCGCGTCGGCAACCGGCGCGAGTCGGAGGAGGACCTGATACAGGTCGGCTCGCTCGGCCTGATCAAGGCGATCGACCGCTACGACCCCGACCACGGCGCGGAGTTCGTGACCTTCGCGCTGCCGACCATCCTCGGCGAGATCCGCCGCCACTTCCGCGACGCGACCTGGGCCGTGCACGTGCCGCGCCGCCTCCAGGAGCTGCGCATCACCCTCGCCAAGGCCCGCGACGTGCTGTTCCAGCGGCTGGGCCGGGCGCCGACGGTGGCCGAGCTGGCCGTGCACCTCGACCTCTCGCAGGAGGAGGTGATCGAGGGCCTCACCGCCGCCAACGGCCACACCGCCGGATCCCTGGACGCCCCGGTGACCGAGGGCGAGGAGGACCCGGGTCCGCTCGCCCAGCGGCTCGGCGAGGAGGATCCGAGGTTCGACACGGTCGAGAACCTGATCGTTCTCAAGCCGCTGGTCGCCGCCCTGCCGGAACGCGACCGGCAGATCCTGTCGATGCGCTTCGGCGAGGAGCTCACCCAGTCGCAGATCGGCGCCCGGCTGGGGCTGTCGCAGATGCACGTGTCCCGGCTCCTCAGCCGCACCCTGAAGCACCTGCGCGCGGACCTCACCGCCGGCTGAGCCGCCGCACGGCACCGGGAGCCCCGCCACGTCGCGCACGGCACCCGTCGCCGCCCGCCGCCACCCTGCGCCGGACCGGGCCGGTCCGCCCCCGGCCTGGTCCTGCGCCCGGTGGCGTGCGTACGCTCGTGGAGCACACCCGTGGAGGGGAACACGACGACGATGCCAGCCGAGAAGACGATGCCAGCAGAGAACGAGTCCGTGACCGTGCCGCCGACCACCGCAGCCGACCCCTCCCGGTCGGGCGCCCCGTCCGGGCCCGCCCCGTCCGGGCCCGACCTGGCCGTGCACACCTGGTACACCGACAGCCGGGCGGCCGTCTGCGCCCTGGCCGGCGACCTCGACATCGAGACCCTGGCCCCCGCCCGGAGCACCCTCGACGAGCTGGTCGCGCAGCGCCCGCCGCTGCTCGTCGTCGACCTCGCCCAGGTCGGCTTCTGCGACTCCTCCGGTCTCAACCTGCTGCTTCAGACCCGGATGGCGGCCGCGGCGGCGGACGTGGGCTTCCGCCTCGCCGCGCCGTCCGGCACGGTGCAGCGGCTGCTGGAACTGACCTGCACGGACTCCGTGTTCTCGCTCCACCCGACCGTGGAGGCCGCGGCCGCCGCACCCCGGTGACCGTCGGTGATCGGCGGAGACCGGCGGAGACCGGCGGAGACCGCCGCGGCCGGTCGAGAGCACGCATAATTCGTCACTGGTCGGGAAACCGAGCAGACGACAGCGGAACGAGGCGGAACACAGCGCCGGAACCGAACCGGAACCGAAGGGGATCCCGCACATGACGACCAGCCGGGCCACCCTGGACGACGACCGGCCGGGCACCGGCCCCTCCCTGCCGCCCGGGGGTCAGCGTCGGCGCCTGCACCTGGCCGGGCAGCCCAAGCCCGTCGCCCGGGCCCGGGCGTACACCGCGCAGGCCGTCGCCGACTGGTCCTGGCCGACGAGCACCGCCGGGGCCGAGGACGACATCGTGCTGCTGGTCGCCGAACTGGTCGCCAACGCCATGCTGCACGCCGGCGGCCCGGTCGACCTCGTCCTGGACGCCTCCGAGGCCCGGCTGCGGATCGAGGTCAGCGACCGCTCCACCGCCTTGCCCGAGCCGCGCCGGCCGCACCGCCCGGGCCTGCCGGGCGGACACGGGCTGGTCATCGTGCAGAAGGCCGCCTCCCGGTGGGGCGCCGTGCCGCACGACGACGGCAAGACGGTCTGGGCCGAGATCGACGCCCGGCCCGCGCAGCGGCCCGACCGCTGACCGGGCGCGCGCAGCCTCAGGGCCTGTCCGGCGGGCGGCCGGGGCGCAGGGGTTGAGCGGGGCGGATGCGGTCCGCACCCCGAAGGACGGGGGAAATGACCTGCCGGGGCGTCAGCTTCCTTGTAGCATCTGCGCGTTCGAGGTCGGCTGCGCAGGTGGGGGACGGGTCCGTGGCAGGAACCATCACGTTGTGGGTGTTCGGTCTGCTCTGCTTCGTCGTGGCCTTCGCGAAGGAGGCCGCGAGCGGGGCCGGGATCAGCCTGCCGGGGCCGAAGAGCGGGGGAGCGCGGGTCGGGGTGGTCGCCGTCGGGGTGCTGGCGTTGATCCTGGGGACGGCGATCCGGCCGAAGAGCGACTCGCCGACGGCCCTGCCGACGACTCTGGGCACGCCCGGGCCGAGCGTTGTCCTGCCCGGGCCGGCCACCGCCAGTGCCGGGAGTGCGACCACGGCCGTTCCGAATCCGCCCGCGCCCTCCTCGGCCGGGCCCGTGGTGGCCTGGAGCGGTCAGGTCGCCATCACGATGGAGGGCGGGGCCGACTTCGACCTCACCCCGCCGGGGCGCCACCCCGGCTTCCCGCAGGGCATCTACGCGACGGGCTTCACCGACACGACGGCAGTGCTGCGCGAGGAGATCCAGTCGGAGCACGACAGCTTCGGCATCTGGACCGGGCAGGCGCCGCCGTCCGGCGCCGCCTGCGCGGACTGGGCCGCCAGTCACCCGGGCTCCTCGGCCCACGTGAGCGTCGGGACGCTGGTCTGCCTGAAGAGCCCCGGCGGCCGCACCGCCCTGATCAAGGTCGACTCCATCGCCCCGGCGGACTATCAGGTGGAGGCCACGGTGACGGTCTGGTCCGGCTGAAGTCATGAGTCGGGGTCCTGAGCCGGGCGTCATGAGCTGAAGGGTCATGAGCTGGGGTCATGAGCTGGGGGCGTCAATGGGCGATGTCCGCCGGGTGTCCGGTGAGCTTTCCGGACTCCGTCGATGAGTTGACCTAGATTGCCCGACCATGAGCGAAAATGTCGGAATCAGTCGTCGGTCGATGCTCAAGGCGCTGCCCGCCGCCGTCCTGGTGGCCGCGTCCGACGGGATCCTCTCCCGACGGCACGCCGCCGCCGCCCCGCAGCCCTTCCCCCAGCCCGCCCTGCGGACCGCGCGGCGGGTGCCCGGCAACCCGGGGGCGGTACTGGAGCAGACGCTCGACGTGCGGTTCACGGACACCGTCGTCCCCGGCTACGGCACCGTCACCACCCGCACCTACAACGGGACGATCCCCGGCCCGACCCTGCGGCTGCGCGCCGGGGACACCCTGCGGCTGACCCAGGTCAACGGCCTGCCCCCGAACGAGCCCCACGACGGCGACCACAACCGGCCGCACGGCTTCAACAGCTTCAACCTGCACACCCACGGCCTGCACGTCGACCCGTCCGGGGAGGCCGACAACGTGCTCCGGGTGTTCGAGCCGCGCACCGCCGAGGAGGTCGAGGCCGGCGCCCCGGAGCCGCGGTACGTGACGACCGTCGACGTCCCGGCCGGCCACCCGGCCGGCACCTACTGGTACCACCCCCACCTGCACGGGGCCACCTCCGTGCAGATCGTCGGCGGGATGGCCGGAGTCCTCGTCGTCGAGGGCGACGTCGACGAGGTCCCCGAGATCGCGGCCGCCGCCGACCTGGTGGTCTGCCTCAACGAGCTGAGGCTCAAGGGCGGCAAGGTCCCCGACTTCACCTCCGGCAACGCGCTGGCCGCCGTCCCGGCCGTGCTGACCGTCAACGGCGCCGTCAACCCCACCGTGACGCTGCGCCCGGGCGAGGTGCAGCGCTGGCGGCTGGTCTGCGCGACGGCGTTCACCGCGCCGGTGCTGCGGCTCACCGGCGGCGGCCGGGACCTCACCCTCCACCAGATCGCCCAGGACGGCGTGACCTTCCCGGCCGCGGTCGCCACCGACGCGGTGCGCCTGGCCATGGGCAACCGGGCCGACGTCCTGGTCCGGGCCGACGACCCCGGCAGCTACGAACTGCGGGCCGACGGGCGGGCGGCGCCGCTGATGACGGTCGAGGTGACGGGCGAGGCGGTCGACCCGCCGATGGGGCTGCCGACCACGCTCCCGGCCGGAAAGCCGTTCCTCGACGAGGGCGACATCGCGAACCCGGACGCGGACCGCGAGGTGGTCTTCCACGTCGACCCGGGCGTCTTCCCGGGCTCGTTCCCCAACGCCTTCCGGATGCTGGGGAGCAACCCGACCCCCGCCGCCGACCCCGCGGGCGACCCGACCCGGGACCCGGCCTACGGCCTGTTCGACCCCGGCTACGTCAACCACACCCTGGAACTGGACACCGTCGAGCGCTGGACCCTGCGCACCGACGAGACCAACCCGGCCTTCCAGCACCCCTTCCACCTGCACACCAACCACGTCCTGGTCACCCACCGCAACGGCGACCGGCTCGACCCCCCGGTCTGGCACGACACCGTCGACCTGGCGGGCGGCAGGCCGGGCGACACCGTCACCTTCCTGGTCCGGTACGAGGACTTCACCGGCCGGGCCGTCGCCCACTGCCACCAGCTGCAGCACGAGGACCTCGGGATGATGCAGACCGTCGACTACGTCGAGCCGCGCCTGCGCTGACCCCGGGCCCGGTGGCCCGTCGTCCTCCGACGTGACGCCGGGGACGGCGCTACGCCCCGGAGCGGGCCGGGGCGTGGGACGGCCCGGCCGGCGCCGGGACGGCGGCCTTGCGGGCGTGCAGGACGGCGGCGCCCAGCGGGAGCGGGCGGTGGCCGAGCAGGTGCAGCCCGGTGTCGGCGAGCAGCCGGCCGTAGTGGTCGGCGCGGCGTTCGCGGCCGCCGGTGTTGACCATCATGTGGAGGTCCCACGCGGTGGCCAGCGAGGTCGAGCCGTCGGCGGGCAGCAGCCGTTCGACGATCAGCAGGTCGGCGTGGGCGGGCATCGCGCGGGCGCAGTGCCGCAGGATCCCGGTGCAGCGCTCGTCGTCCCAGTCGTGCAGTACCCGGGACAGCACGTAGACGTCCGCGTCGCCGGGGACGTCGGCGAAGTCGCCCGCCACGTATCCGCAGCGCTCGCCGAGCCCGTCGGCGTCGAGCCGGCGACGGGCCGCCTCGACGGCGTGCGGGCGCTCCAGCAGGACGCCGCGCAGCCGGGGGTGGGCGGCGAGCAGGCGGCCGAGCAGTTCGCCGTTGCCGCCGGCGATGTCGACGACGGTGCCGCCGGGGGTGCGGGAGCCCGCGGCGGTGATGACGGGGTGGTCCGGGAGCGGGTCGAACATCCGGGCGCTCGCGGCCATGGACAGGTCGAAGAGCTCGGCGAGTTCGGGGTCGCGGGCGAAGTGGTCGAAGTGGTTCTCGCCGAAGAGGTGGTCGAAGGCGGCCTGTCCGGTGCGGACGGTGTGTTCCAGCTCCGCGAAGGAGCGGTAGAACGGGCCGCCGTACATCAGCGCCAGCGGCCGCATCGAGCCGGGGGCGTCGGCGCCCAGCAGGGCGCCGGTGCCGGTGAGCCGGTAGCCGTCGGGGTGTTCGGCGACGACGCCGAGCATGGCGAGGTAGCGGAGCAGGGTGGCGAGGCTCTGCGGGTCGGCGCCGAGCTTTCCGGCGAGGTCCTGCGGCGCGGTGGCGGTGCGGGTGTCCAGGGCGTCGGGCAGGCCGAGGCGGGCGGCGACCGCGAGGGCCTGGGTGGTCCAGGCGCCGGTCAGCTGGTGCAGCAGGGTCTCGGCCGACCGCTGGGTGGCCTCCTCGCCCAGGTGGTCGGCGAGCACGGTGCGGTGGTCGCCGTGGGCGTGGAGCTCGACCCGGCGGTAGCCGGTGCGGGAGTCGGCGGGGGTGGTGAAGTAGAGGACGGTGGAGTCCTCGTGGGGGTTGTAGCCGCCGCCGTCCGGGGCGGCGCCGTGCCGGGCGAACAGCGCGCAGAGGCCGCGCAGCGCCAGCGGGTCGGGGTGGGCGACGTCGAAGGCGAGGTGGGCCTCGTGCTGGTGGGCGCGCTCGTGGGCGGCGAGGCCGGCCAGGTCGGAGCCCGGCGGCACGGTGAGGGCGAACACCTCGACGCTCCGCTCCCCGTGGGGGCCGGGCACCGGCGGGCGCAGGATGGTGACGTCGAGCTCGGCCTCGGGGCGTCCGTGCCGGCGGGCGAGCCGGCCGCGGACCACCACGCTGGGCTGTGGGGGTGCGTCGAAGTCCAGCCCGCAGTCGGCGAGTTGGCGGTGGAGTGCGGCTCGGTCCGGGGGCAGGACGAGCAGTGCGGCGTGCGAGAAGCGGCAGCGCTCGGCCAGGGCCAGGAGTTCCGGGCCGTCGAGCTCGGGCAGCAGCAGCGGGAGCAGGGTCGCGGTGTCGTGCTCCCGGACGAAGTCGGCCGTGGCGCGCAGGAGGGCCGTGTCGTCGTGGGGTGTCGCGGTCATGGCGAGGGGGTCCTTGCTGAGGGGGCTGGGGTGTCCGGTGGGCGGGGCCGGTCAGAGGCCGACGTAGTTCTCGGCGAACCAGTCCTGGTGGGTGCGCGAGGTGCGCAGGGATTCGACGCGGGAGCGCCGCATGGATTCGTGGAAGAACGATTCCCCTGCCGGGCCGACGGGGGAGTGCAGGAACTGGATCATCCAGTGCGCGAACTCCTGGGCCCGCCATATGTGGGCGAGGCAGCGCGCTGAGTAGCCGTCCAACGCCCGGGAGTCGCCCCGGCGGAGCTCGTCGATCAGGGCCTCGGCGAGGAGTTCGGCCTCCAGGACAGCCAGGTTGGCGCCCTTCGCGGCGGCGGGGGCGGGCAGGCTGGCGGCGTCCCCGGCCAGCAGCAGCGAGCCGTGCCGCAGCTGCTCGACCACGTCCGACTCCAGGTGGATGACGGAGCGCTGGAGGATCCGCCCGTGGTGCAGCGGCCCGTGCTCGTCGGTGCGCATCCGCCGGTCGAGGGCGGCCCAGATCCGCTTCTCGGACCAGGCGTCGGCCGGGGCGCCGGGCTCGTACTGGAGGTAGTAGCGGGTGATGTCGGCGGTGCGGGCCATGTGGCCGGCGAAGCCGTCGGGGTGCATCGCGTAGCCGACGGCGTCCATGCTCGGGGGCGCCTCGGCGAGCAGGCCGAGCCAGGTGACGCCGTGGTCGCGGTGGTGCCGGCGGGTGCCGGGGGGCAGGGAGCGCCGGGCGGCGCCGTGGCGGCCGTCGCAGCCGGCCACGTACCGGGCGCGCCAGAGGCCGGGGCGGCCCTCGGCATCGCGCACGGTGACGGTGGGGCGGGGGCCGTCGGCGTCGCGCACGGTCTGGGCCTCGGCCTGGAAGGCGATCCGGCCGCCCGCGTCCAGGTAGCGCGCCAGGAGGTCGGTGACCAGGTCCTGTTGGGGGTAGACGGTGTGGAGTTCGCGGCGGCCGAGGGTGCCGTAGTCGAGTCGGAAGCTGCCGTCCTCGGTGCGGAACTCGCAGGTGCCGTGCGGCCGGCCGCGCCGGTTCAGCCCGTCGGCGAGGCCGTGGCGCTCCAGCACCCGGACGGTGTTGGCGGCGAGGAAGCCGGCCCGGGCCCTGGTCCGGACGTGGGCGTCGTCGGCGCGTTCGAGGACGACGCAGTCGATCCCGGCGGCGTGGAGGATGTTCCCCAGGGTGAGTCCGGCCGGTCCGGCGCCGAGGATCACGACATCGGCGCTCTGCTGCTCTGCTGGGCTCTTCTGACGTTCGGTCACAGAACGGGCAGCTTAGTCACCGCCGGATACACGGACGGGCCGGAATCGCTCGGACCGGTGAATAGCGTGATGATCTCAACCACCCCGTCGGGTGTTCGAGAAGTCCGACGCCCGGGGAGTGCGCCGACGGGGCGGTGCGGGCCCGGGGTCGGCTGCGCGAAGATGATCGAGGATGCGCACTATTGCGCAATGATGGCGAGCTGAACTATAAATCGATCATCTTCACGCATGTTCGTGCAGTCTCGCGTAGGAGGACCTGATGGCCCACGTCGACGAAGAGATCGCCAGCCAGCCCGACTGCTGGCAGCGCGCCCTGGAACTGGCCCCGCGGCACCTGCCCGAACCCGGCGAGCGGGTCGCCGTCATCGGCTGCGGCACCTCGCTCTACATCGCCCAGGCCTACGCGGTGCTGCGCGAATCCCTCGGATTCGGCGAGACCGACGCCTTCGCCGCCTCCGAGTTCCCGGCCGGCCGCCCGTACGACCGGATCGTCGCACTCACCCGCTCCGGCACCACCACCGAGGTGCTCGACGTCCTCGCCGCGGTGGGCACCACCGAGACGGTCGCGATCACCGCCGACCCGCGTACCCCGGTCGGCGCCGCCGCACGCCACGTGGTGGCGCTGGAGTTCGCGGACGAGCGGTCCGTCGTCCAGACCCGGTTCGCCACCACTGCCCTCGCCCTGCTGCGCGCCCACCTCGGCGCCGCACCGGCCGACCTGCCCGCCCAGGCCCGGACGGCGCTCGCCGCACCGCTGCCGCCGGGAGCGGTGCAGGCACGGCAGTTCACCTTCCTCGGCACCGGCTGGAGCTGCGGGCTGGCGAACGAGGCCGCGCTCAAGGTCCGGGAGGCCGCCGCCTCGTGGACCGAGTCCTACCCGGCCATGGAGTACCGGCACGGCCCGATCAGCGTCAGCGGCCCCGAGGGCCTGGTCTGGTTCCTCGACACCCCGCCCGCGGGCCTGGTCCGGCAGGCGGGGGCGACCGGCGCCACGATCAGCGTGCCGCGGCTCGACCCGCAGGCCGAACTGGTCCGGGTCCAGCGCCTGGCCGTCGGCCTCGCCGTCCGGCGCGGCCTGGACCCCGACCGGCCGCGCCACCTCACCCGCTCGATCGTGCTGGACCAGCCGTGACCGGACGGCCGGGCCCGGACCGGCCCCGGCGGCCGGGCGGCGGCCGCCGGTGATCCTCACCGTGACCCTCAACCCGGCGCTGGACCTCACCTACCGGCTCCCCGCCGTCCGCCTGCACGCCGGCAACCGGGTGCGGGACGTCCGGCAGCAGGCCGGCGGCAAGGGAATCAACGTGGCCCGGGTGCTCGCCGCGCTCGGCCGCACCGCGATCGTCACCGGCCTGGCCGGCGGCCCCACCGGCCAGGCCCTGCGGGCGGACCTCGCGGCGGCCGCGCTGCACGACGAACTGGTCGAGGTCGCGGGGGAGACCCGCCGCACCGTCGCCGTCGCGGACGACCGGGACACCACCGTCTTCCTGGAACCCGGGCCGCCCGTCACCGCCCCGGAGTGGCGGCGCTTCCTGGCGCACTACCGGCGACTGCTGCCCGGCGCCGCCGTCGCGGTGCTCTCCGGCAGCCTGCCGCCCGGACTGTCCGCGGACGCCTACGCCGTCCTGATCGGGCTGGCCCGCGCCCACGGCGTACCGGCCGTCCTGGATGCGGACGGACCGGCCCTGCTGCGGGCGCTGCCCGCGGGGCCGGCCGTGGTGAAGCCCAACGCCCACGAGCTCGCCGCGGCCACCGGCACCGGGGACCCGGTGCGGGGCGCGGAACGGCTGCGCGCGGCCGGGGCCGCCGCGGTGGTCGCCTCGCTCGGCCCGGACGGGCTGCTCGCCGCCACCGCCGAGGGCCGCTGGCGGGCCCGCCCGCCCGAGGCGCTGCCCGGCAACCCGATCGGGGCGGGCGACTCGGCCGTCGCCGCCCTCGCCCTCGGCCTGGCCGACGGGACGCCCTGGCCCGAGCGGCTGCGCCGGGCCGCTGCGCTGTCCGCGGCCACCGTGCTCGCCCCGGTGGCCGGGCAGTACGACGCCGGGGCCTACCGGCGGCTGCTCGGCGAGGTCCGGATCGAGCCGCTCGAACCGGACGGTCCGCAGTCGGACCGGCCCCAACGGACGGCCGAGTCCCGACCGACGCCCCCGCCCCGACCGACGGCCCAGCCCCGAGGAGAACCGTGACCCTGGTCGGAACCGGAGAGATCGTCGTGCCCGCGCTGAGCGGCGGCCGCGGCGTCGGAGCCTTCAACGTCATCCAGCTGGAACACGCCCAGGCCATCGTCGCCGGAGCCGAGGCCGCCGGGGCGCCGGTGGTGCTGCAGCTCAGCCAGAACGCCGTCCGCTACCACGGCGGCCTGGCGCCGATCGGTGCGGCGACGCTCGCCGTGGCCCGGGCCGCCGCCGTGCCGGTGGCCGTCCACCTGGACCACGCGACCGAGCGGCCGCTGGTGGCGGAGGCCCTCGGGCTGGGGTTCGGCTCGGTGATGTTCGACGCCTCGGCGCTGCCGTACGAGGAGAACGTGCGCGCCACCGCCGAGGTGGCCCGGCTGTGCCACGGCGCGGGCGTGTGGCTGGAGGCCGAACTCGGCGAGGTCGGCGGCAAGGACGGGGTGCACGCCCCCGGCGCCCGGACGGACCCGGCGCAGGCCGCCGAGTTCGTCGGGCGCACCGGCGTCGACGCACTGGCCGTGGCCGTCGGCACCTCGCACGCCATGCTCACCCGCACCGCCGCCCTGGACCTCGACCTGATCGCCGCGCTGCGGGCCGCCGTCCCGGTGCCGTTGGTGCTGCACGGCTCCTCCGGGGTGCCGGAGCCGGTGCTCGCAGCGGCGGTCGCCCGTGGGATGACGAAGGTCAACATCGCCACCCACCTCAACAAGGCCTTCACCGAGGCGGTCCGCCGCAGCCTGGCCGCCGACCCGGCCCTGGTGGACACCCGGAGGTACCTGGGGGAGGGCCGGGCGGCGGTGGCCCGCGAAGTCGCCCGGCTGCTCGCCGTGCTGACCGCGCCGCACCCGGCCGACCGGTCCGCCGTCGGGCCCTGACCTGAGCGCTGCTCCCTCCGCGTCCGGGGATGCGCGGTTCACCGGCCCGCCCTGCCCGTAGCTGTTCGAACACCGGGAGGTCCGATCGGATGTGCGCAGCGAATCCGGCGGACCGCCGCCGTCGAGCCGGTGCGCGGGGCGGGCCACCGGGGAGAGGTGCGCGGTCACCGACCGTCGAACCCGGCTGAACTACACTCCGTCCATGCTCAAAGCTGATCGCGCCGCCAGGATCGTCTCGCACATCGCCGAGGCGGGGAGCGCGGACGTGCGGACGCTCTCCGACCTGCTCGGGGTGTCCGACGCGACCGTGCGCCGGGACCTGCAGGAACTGCAGGACCAGGGGCTGCTCCAGCGCACCCGGGGCGGTGCGGTGACCGGGGCGGTCAACCTGGAGATCCCGCTGCGGCACCGGAGCGACCAGCAGGCGGAGGAGAAGCGCCGGATCGCCCGGGCCGCCGCCGAACTGGTGCCGGACGGCGCCGTGGTGGGCCTGACGGGCGGCACGACCACCACCGAGCTGGCCCGGGTGCTCGCCGAGCGCGGCAATCTCACCGTGGTCACCAACGCGGTCAACATCGCCGCCGAGCTGATCGTCCGCCCCGAGGTCCGGCTGGTCGTGATCGGCGGGCTGGCCCGCTCGGCCAGCTACGAACTGGTCGGCCCGGCCGCCGAGCGGATGCTCGACCAGTACCACCTGGACCTCGCCTTCATCGGCGTGGACGGCCTGACCGTCCAGCAGGGGTGCACCACCCACGACGAGATGGAGGCCCAGACCGACCGGGCCTTCCTGCGCAGCAGCGCCCACACCGTCGTGCTCGCCGACCGGACGAAGGTCGGCCGGGTCACCTTCGCCTCGATCTGCCCGCTCTCCGACGTCCACGACCTGGTGACCGACGCGGGCCTGCCGGACGCCCAGGAGAAGGCGATCGCCGAGAGCGGCGTCCGGGTGCGCCGGGCCTGAGGTGCCGGGGCCCGGGAGCGCGGAGGCGCCTCGGCCCGCCCGCCGCCGTCCCGGGACGGCGCTGGGACGCGGGAGGGACGGCGAAGCGTGGTGGACGGCCTCGCGGCGCTCCTAGCGTGGCTGCCGTCCGGTCCGCCGAGGTGCGGACCCCAGCCCAGTCCGAGGAGAACCGTGGCCATCCACGCCCTGGTCAAGCGCGCCGCCGTGGTGGCGGCCTCTGCCGCCGTCGCCCTGATCACCGTGTCCGGTACCGCCAGCGCCAACACCAACGCCGGGTACGTCGGCCCCGGCCAGGCCAACAACTGGACCGCCGTGCAGTGCGTCCAGCACGACATCAACCACTTCAGCCAGGCCGGCGGCGGGTGGTACCCGACGCTCAAGGAGGACGGGTACTGGGGCTCGAACACCGACAACGCGATCCACTGGTTCCAGAACAAGCTGATCAGCTACACCAAGAGCTCCGACGGCATCGTCGGCCCGCTCACCGGGGACATGCTGCTCGCCTACGGCGACGAGGGCTGGGACGGCAAGTGCCGGGCCGCCCTGCCCACCAGCTCCTGACCGGGGCCCGTCCCGGTAACGCGCACCCCTGCCACCCCTGCCCCCGCGCCGTCAGCAGGCCCGGGGGCAGGGGTCTTTCCGTCTCCCCGCCGAACCCCTGAAGGACCAGGTAACCCCCGCATGGACCCCGTGAACCCCGCCTCCGCCCCCGTCGGACCCGGCCGCCGCACCTTCCTGGCTGGCGCCTTCGCCGTCGGCACCGGCGCCCTGCTGGGCTCCGCCCTGACCGCCGGGGCGGCCCGCGCCGCCACCGGCCCGGTGATCGCCGACACCGGCACCTGGGGTGCCCGGGCGGCCGGCAGCCCGCTCAACTTCGTGTCCGGCGCGCCGGACAAGGTGATCGTCCACCACACCGCGACGCCCAACGTGACGGACTACTCCCAGGCCGCCGCGTTCGCGCTGGCCCGCTCGATGCAGGCCTACCAGATGGACAGCGAGAACTGGATCGACACCGGCCAGCACTTCACCGTCAGCCGTGGCGCCTACATCATGGAGGGCCGCCACAGCAGCCTGGCCACGCTGCGCGGCGGCACCCAGCACGTCGAGGGGGCCCACTGCACCGCGCAGAACACGGTGGCCATCGGCATCGAGAACGAGGGCACCTACAGCACCGTCGACCCGCGCAGCCAGCAGTACGCGGCGCTGATCGACCTGATCACCTACATCTGCCGGCAGTACGGGCTGCGCGCCTACCAGGTGTACGGCCACCGGGACTTCAACACCACCGAGTGCCCCGGCGACCGCCTCTACGCGCTGATCCCGCAGATCCGCCGGGACGTCGCGGCCCGGATCGGCGGGGACCCGACCGGCCCGGTCTGGCCGATGCTCAGCAGCGGCGCCTCGGGCGAGAACGTGAAGACGCTGCAGTACCTGCTGGTGCAGCGCGGCCAGTCGCTGACCGTGGACGGGGCGTACGGGCCCGCCACCCAGGCCGCCGTCACGGCCTTCCAGAGCACCACCCACGCCTCGGCCGACGGCGTCGCCGGCAACCAGACCTGGAGCCAGGCCGTGGCACCGCTGGCCCGCGGCGCCTCGGGCAGTGCGGTGCAGGCCGTGCAGAGCCAGCTGGTCGCGCACGGCATCCAGGTGAGCGTGGACGGCGCGTTCGGCCCGGGCACCCAGGCCGGGGTGACGTCCTTCCAGTCCTCGGCCGGGCTGCCGGCCGACGGCCTGGTGGACGCCCGGACCTGGAGCCGGCTGCTGGGCTGACCCGCCGTCCGGTGGCCGGCCCGTTCCAGCGCGAACGGGCCGGCCACCGGCGTCCCACGGCCGTCCCACAGCCGTCCCCACCCGCGTCCCATGCCCGGTGCGTGCCCGGCCGGGGCCCGTCCCACCCCGTCCCACGGCCCTCCCACAGCGTCTCCGCAGCGTCCCCGGACGGCCCGGGACGTCCCTGGTGCCGCCGACTCCTGGCGGGACGGGCGGCCGCCCCCCGAGAGTGGGCGGCACCGCCTGATCATCCGACAGGCACCTGAGGGGATGGGATGACCGTGAAGAAAACCTCGGCCCTGCGCGTACTCGCCGCGGCCGTGCTCGCCTTCGTCGCGCTGGCCCTGCTGCCCGCGCAGGCCCAGGCGACCGACAGCACCACCTGGGTCCAGCGCAACCTGGTGGGCATCGGCTACCTGGCGAGCAGCGGCGTGGACGGCAACTACGGCCCGCAGACCGCCGCCGCCGTCCGCAGCTTCCAGCACGACAACGGCCTGGACGAGGACGGCGTGTACGGCCCCCGCACCGAACTCGCCCTGCACAACAAGGTCGCCGAGGTCCAGCGGGTGGCCGGCTCGGGCGCGGACGGCGCCTACGGCTCCGGTACGACCAGCGCCGTCAGCAACTGGCAGCACGCCCACAGCCTGAGCGACGACGGCATCGCCGGCCCGGCCACCATGAACGCGATGGGCGTCGCCCGCACGGTGCAGATCACCGCCCAGTGGAAGTTCCCCAGCCACGGCTGGAGCGTGAGCGGCCAGTTCGGCTGCCTGGACCAGATCTACAACCACGAGAGCGGCTGGAAGGTCTACGCCACCAACCCCTCGTCCGGGGCGTACGGCATCCCGCAGTCGCTGCCCGGCGACAAGATGGCCGGCGCGGGCTCCGACTGGCAGACCAACCCGGCCACCCAGCTCCAGTGGGGCCTGGACTACATCAAGGACCGCTACGGCTCCCCGTGCTCGGCCTGGAGCTTCTGGCAGGCCCACAACTGGTACTGACCGGCCCGTCGTCCTGACCGGCTCCCCGTACCGCCCCGTACGACGCCTTCCCCTGCCGACTCCTCGAAGGAGCACGTTGTGAACAGCTCTTCCCTCGACCGCCGCGCCCTCCTGCGCTACGGCACCGGCGCGGTGGCCGCCGCCGGGCTCGCCGCGGTCGCCAACATCGGCTTCGCCCGTCCGGCGGCCGCCTACGGCTGGTCGGGCAACCTGAGCCAGGGCTCGTCCGGTTCGGCCGTGGCCGAGCTGCAGATCCGCGTCGCGGGCTGGGCGGCGGACTCCGCCTCGCAGACCTACGTGGCCGTGGACGGCTCCTTCGGCCCCGGCACCGCCGCCGCGGTGCGCCGGTTCCAGGCCGCCTACGGGCTCAGCGCGGACGGCGTGGCCGGTCCGCAGACCTTCGGCGTGCTGAACGCGCTGGAGAAGTCGGACGGTTCCACCGCCCACTTCAACTGGTCGGAGTTCACCAGCCACGACGGCTCGGGCTTCGGCGGCGGCAACGTCGGCGCCGACGAGGTGAAGGAGAACGTCCGCCGCACCATGTACAAGCTGGAGGCGCTGCGCAAGAAGGCCGGTGACCGCGCGATCACCATCAACTCCGGCTTCCGCAGCACCTCGTACAACGCCTCGGTGGGCGGGGCCGGCAACTCCATGCACACCTACGGGGTGGCGGCCGACACGGCGGTCTCCGGCCTGTCCACGCTGGACGTCTACCGGATCGCCGAGACCTGCGGCTTCTCCGGCCTGGAGACCCACACCGTCTCCTGGCAGCACGTGGACAGCCGGGTCGAGCACTCCAACTACGGCTCGGGCTTCTGGTGGTGGCAGGACGGCGTCGCGTAACGGCGGCGGCCCCCCACGGCGGCGGCACCGCGCCCTCCCCACGGGGCGCGGTGCCGCTCTGTCAGTGCTGCCGACGGTGTCGGTGGTGCCAGTGGTGCCAGTGGTGCCGGTGGTGCCGGTGGGGAGTGGAGGTTCCTGCGCTGCCCGCAGGGACCAGGACGGTGGGTGCGGGCGGTCAGGCCTCCCGTCGGAGGGTCCGGCGGCCGGCCGCGGCCAGCACCCCGCCCGCCCCGACCGCGAGGGAGACCAGGGCCACCCGTCGCAGCACGGCGGCCTGCCGGCGGTGCTTGCACTCCGGGGGCTCCTCCCCGGTCGGAGCGTCCGCGTCCCGCAGGTCGGTCGTCCCCACGGACGGTCCCGCCGACCGGGCTCCGGCCGATCCGGCGGTCGGACCGGCGCCGGGAACCGGGCCGCTGCCCGGCCCGGGGACGCCCGGCGCGGCGAGCATGAGGCGGCGGCTCTCCGCGAGCTGCCACAGTTCCAGCAGGAGCCGGGCATCGCCCCCGCAGACGACCGCGATGCTCTGCACCGCGTCGCGCGGGGGGAACTGCTTCCCGTTCACCCAGCGCTCCCACGAGGACTTCGCGTAGTGGGTGCGTTCGCTGAGCCGGGCGTAGGTGAGGCCCGACCCGTTCTTCAATGACTGCAGCTCCCCGGCGAGCCGGTCGGCTGGTGACGCCGGTGATGGTGATGTGATCTCGGACGCGTGGTGGCGGCCCATGAGGTTTCCCCGAACTTCCTCTGAGATGACCGTTGTGGTGCATGGATCCAACTGCACCGGGGCGCCCTCGTCTGCTCTGACGTGTGCTCCGACTCCGCGAGGTCTTTACCCGGACCAGAACCCGTGTTGACCTCGGGGCTACCCGGCGCGCCCCACTCTGCGGGATCGTGCACCGATCTTCGACCGTCTCCGATCGTTCTGAGACGATGCGAACCGCCCCCAGGCCTCTGAGCTGCGACTTGGGACGCGGACCGGGAAGCGGTTGAGACGATGGGCCGGGCGCGGCGGGCGGCGGGCGGGGGTCAGACGCCGGGCACCTTAGACTGATCATCCGAAAGAAGATCAGTTTGCGCCCACCGTCGACCGCCAGAGGTGACCTCACGATGAGTCAGTCCTGGAAACCGCTGCCTGACGACCTGTCGGAGCCCGCTCGGCGCCTGGCCGAGGAGCTGCGCGCGGTCAAGGACGCCCACGGGATCTCGCTCGCCGAACTCGGCAAGCGGACCTACCTCAGCAAGGCCTCCTGGGAACGCTGGCTGAACGGCAAGCGTCTGATCACCTCGCAGGCCCTGGCGGGCCTGATCGCCACGGTGGACTGCGACGCCGTGCTGCTGACCTCCCTGCTGCGCCAGGCCGAGGCCGCCCGCGGCGCGACCGAGCCGGCCGCCGCACCCCCCGTACCCGGACCCGCCGCCGAACCCGCGGCCGCCGCCACCGTCCCGGTTCCCGTCCCCGTTCCCATACCCCTCCCACTGCCCGTCCCCGTACCCGTCCCCGTTCCCGCCGCCGCCCGGGTCCCCGGCTGGCGGCGGCCACCGGTCCTGGCCGCCGTTGCCGCCGTCGCCGTCCTCCTCGTACTCGCGGGCCTCTACCTGCACGGCCTGAACGCCGACACCAGCGCCGCCGAGGCCTCCGCCGGGCGCCCGACCGCCGGGGCGCGCCCGGTGGCCCTGCCCGCCCAGCTCTGCCAGGCCGTCGGCTGCGCCGGCCGGGACCCGCAGGCCATGGGGTGCGAGGCCGACGACCGCACCCTGGTGACCGGCACCATCGGCAAGGTGGTGCTGTACGTCCACTACAGCGCCCGCTGCCGGGCCGCCTGGGCGGGCATCACCGACGGCGCCCCCGGGGACACCGCCACCATCACCACCAGCACCGGCTCGCAGGAGACCGCCCTGATCCACTGGGGCTACGACAACTACTCGATGATGGTGGAGGCCGCCACCGCCGACACCGTCCTGCAGGTGTGCGGCCACCAGCCGGAGGGCGACGGCTGCACCAGGTCCGTCACCAGCCTCGTCGCCCCCGCAAGCCCGACGTCCACACCGTGATCAGTCGAAGTTCTTGTCGATGAGCATCTGCAGCACGTTCACGTGGAAGTCCGGGAAGTCCATCGGAACGATGCCGAACCGGGCGCGCTGCCCGGTTCGGGCGCTCAGGTACGGGTAGACCGCCCGGTCCATCACGGCCTGCGAGCTGGTCCTGGGCCAGAAGCCGCCCGCGTAGCTGAGGAAATTGACGAACATCCGCGGATATCCGGGACTGCGGAAGGCCTTGTCGAACTGGGCCACGACGTACCGGCCCTTGTCGCCCAGCGGGTCGGTGCCGGCGGTCTGCCAGACGTCCTGGGTGTCGAACCAGGAGTTCTGACCGCTGGACCAGTCGATCAGGCCCCACGGGTTGGCGAAGTCGGCGAGCAGCACCACCTTGCCGCGGGCGGCGCCGAGGGTGGGCCAGCCGTAGAAGTGGAACAGGCCGCGGTAGCCCAGGCCGTCCAGGTAGTGGTCGACCCTGCGCCGGAACTCCTGGTCGTCGAGGGCCTGGCCGCCGGCGCGCTCGTTGCGCAGGCGCATCAGCAGCGTCTCGCCCGGGTGCGCGGCCAGGAAGGCGCGGCACTGGTCGAGCACGTCCTGCAGCCGGATGTGCTGGTAGGCGTCGGAGTGGTAGATCCCGAGTTCGTCGGGTGCCCCCTGGAGGCCGTTGCAGCGGATGTCGAGGAAGCGCACGCCCTCCTGCAACTGCTGGGGGATGCCCCAGTTCTGGGTGTGCGACCACTCGGTGCCGTACCAGGGGTTCTGGCAGCAGGAGTCGTGGGTGCCGGGGACGGTGAGGTCGAGCAGGGGCAGGCTCCCGTCCAGTCGGCCCATCCAGCTGTCCGTCGTCACCCCGCCCGGGGTGGTCGCCCGGCCCGCGGCCAAGGCTCCGGCGGGCGCCCCGAGCAGAGTGCCGACCGCGGCCGCGCCGCCCGCGCCGACGCCCCACCTGAGAAGATCACGACGTGCGATGCCCATGGTCCGGCTCCCTCTGCCCCGCGAGCGGCTGCGACGACTCGTCCTGACACTCCGTCGGTCCTGACACTGGTCGAACGCGCCCGCGCCGTCAACGGGTTCAGCGCGGGCCGTGCGCCGGCCCGTCCGCCCCGCTCGGACCGACCGCCAGCCACCAGGCGGGCAGCTCGATCCGCTCGCCCCCGGCCGTGAACTCGGTCAGGGACAGCGGCAGTTCGCCGGTGGCCAGGACGGCCAGGCCGGCCGAGCGGAACAGCCCGTCGAAGGCCGCGTCGGCCACCTCGGCGGGGGCGAGCCCGTGTGCGAAGACCGGGCGCAGCTTCGCGGGCGGCCCGGCCGGGGCCTGGGCGAGCCCCCGCAGCACCTCCTTGGCGGACTCGGCCAGTTCGACCAGGAAGGCCCGGCCGCGCTGCCCGAGCAGGGTGGCGACGGCCTCGGCGACGCGCCGCCGGTCGGCGGGCTCGCTCTGGTGGATCACGCCGCGCACGTACACGTTGGCGTCGCCCAGGTGTTCGTGCAGGGCGCGGACGGCGGCCGGGTCGGTGGCGTCCAGCTGGGCGTACTCGGCCCGCCCGGCCGGGTCCTGGCGCCGGGCGAGTTCGACGGCGGTGCCGGACAGGTCGACGCCGAGGGCCCGGGGGAAGTGCTCGGCGAGGAAGCGGGTCTGGCGGCCGTTTCCGCAGCCCAGGTCGACCACGGGGAGCCCGGGGTCGTGCAGGTGGGGGCGGAACAGCGCGAGGTGGCGCTCCGCGGTGATGGCGGGCTCGGCGTCCCAGATCACCGAGCCGGGCTCCGCGGGCGCTTCGCTCCAGAAGCCCTCCCAGGCCTCCCGGTACCGACTCGTCACGCTCATGGCGGGGCCTCCGGAGGTCACGCACGGTTTCGTCACGCACCGTGTCGAGGCCGTGTCTACCGGTCCCGGGTCCGCAGGGGCAAAACCGAGGGCGCGGGCCGCGACACCACCGGCGCGCGACGGCCGCCCCACGCTCCCGGGAAGGAGGTGGGGCGGCTGTCGGCGGCCCCGGGGGCGGACCGGCGGTCTCAGCGACCCGGCGGCCTCAGCGGCCGGGTCGCCAGTCGGCCTCCAACACGGTGCGCCCGTCCTCGCGGGTGACGGTGTGCCAGTGGGCGTGCAGCCCGGCGGGGCGGTCGGTCGAGCGCGGCGCGCCCATCGCGCCCAGGACGGGGCTGTCCAGCGGGCTGGCGGCCAGCCGCTCCAGCACCTGGGAGAACGCGGCGCGCAGCCCGTGTCCCCGGCGGCGGACGTCGGGCACGACGGAATGGAACGCAGCGACCACGGACATGCGACTCACCTCCGGAAGGACCTGCGGACCTGCAGGTACGTCCCCCAGCTTGCGCCGCCGCCGCCCCGCCCGCCGGTGGATTGACGCACCGCTGACGCCCTGCTGACGAGCCCCTGACGGCCGCGGCTGCGGGGTTCGCACCCGGAGGGCCGCGAGGCGGCGGGCCGGGTCGTGGCCGAACTCGCCGTCCGGGCCTTCGGGTGGGCCTTCGTCCGGGGTGTCGGAATTGACCTGACCGGTATTCCGGCGGTGGCCCGGAAATGCCGGGACGGCAGGTACCGGGGCGGAATTGTCAGGCGCCCGCCAGACCCGTGCGGAGCGGCTCCGGCGAAGGGCTCCGGAGGGGCGAAGCCGCTGGTCGCGACCGTTTGGTCATGCTTTCATCAAATTCCGTTCACCCGGCTGACATTGACCGCGAGTCGGCGCCGCCCGGTCTTCCACCAGTAATTCCCCAGACCTTGGTAAATCTTGTTCCCAGGCTGCTGCGCGGAGCCGTTCCGGACGGGCATTATCGGCTGCCATGAGTCGACTCACCGTAATATCGCAGGGGGCTTTCGCGTGAAGGCCTTCCGCTTCCTCCCCGTCGTCGCGCTGGCCGTCGCCACCGCGGTGATCGGGTTGGCCACCGTCGTCCCGGCCTCCGCCACGAGCTCGCGGGTGGACCTGAACGTCCTGGTGGTCACCGACGGCAACCCCTGGGTCGAGGGCATCCGGCAGCAGCTCTCCGCCGAGGGCGTGCCCACCACCGTCATCGACCTGACCAGCAGCAGCCGGGCCACCCTCACCGCCGGCTTCCTCGCCGACACCCTGGCCGACGGCACCCCGCACGGGCACTTCGAGGGCGTCGTGCTGCCCAACGACGCGCCGAGCCAGCTCTCCGCGGCCGAACTGAGCGCGCTGACCGGCTACGAGCAGAGCTACCAGGTCCGCCAGGTGGACGCCTACGTCTGGCCCGGCGCCGGCACCGGTCTGAACGCGCCGACCTGGTCCGGCTCGCTGGACGCCACCACCGCCACCGCGACCGCCGCCGCCCGCGGCGACGCCTTCCAGTACCTGAACGGCCCGGTCGCATTCGAGGGCACCGCCGGCGGCAGCGGATCGTACGGGTACCTGCCCACCCCGCTGCCCGACAACCCGGCCACCGGCTCGCACTTCGAGCCCTACGTGACCGAGACCATCCCCGGCACCGGCACCCAGGGCACCCTCGCCGGGGTCTACACCTCCGGCGGCCGCCAGCAGTTGGTGCTCACCTTCGCCTACAACTACTACCAGCAGCAGTTCCGGCTGCTGGCGCACGGCATCGTCGACTGGGTGACCAAGGGCGTCCACCTCGGCTACTGGCGCAACTACTTCTCCGCCCACGTCGACGACCTCTTCAACGCCAACTCCCGCTGGAGCCAGAGCGGTCACTGCACCCCGGGCGAGGGCGACTGCGTCGGCAACGTCCCGGCGACCACGGCGATCCGGATGACGCCCGCGGACGTCACCGCCACCGTCGCCTGGGAGCAGCAGAACAACTACACCCTGGACTTCCTGTTCAACGGCGGCCCCAGCCTGGACTACGCGGCGGCCAACGGCGGCACCGACCCGCTGACCACCGCCCTGCTGGCGAACAAGAACAGCTTCATGTGGCTCAACCACACCTACCAGCACCCGTTCCTGGGCTGCGTGCAGAACTTCACCGTGATCCCGTGGAAGTGCCAGACCGACTCCACCGGCGCGATCCAGTACGTCGACCAGGCCACCGTCAACAGCCAGATCCAGCAGAACATCCAGTTCGGCCAGGCCAACGGGCTGCCGTTCCGGCCGGGCGAGCTGGTCGCCGGTGAGCACTCCGGCACCGTGATGCTGCCGCAGCAGCCCAACGACAACCCGAACTTCCTCGCCGCGCTCAGCCAGAACAACATCCAGTGGCTCGGCGTGGACGCCTCCCGGGAGACCGGCGAACGGCAGATCGCCTCGGCGCTCGGCGTGCCCCGGCACCCGGTCAACGTCTTCTACAACGTCTCCACCCAGTCCGACGAGGTGAGCGAGTACAACTGGCTCTACACCTCGAAGGCCAACGGCGGCAGCGGCAACTGCGAGGCCAACCCGGCCACCACGACCTGCATCACGCCGCTGGACCTGAACAGCGGCTGGGCGAACTACGTCCTGCCGATGCAGGAGAAGATCACCCTCGGGTACGTGCTCAGCAACGATCCCCGGCCGTTCTTCATGCACCAGTCGAACCTGGCCGACGACCGCCTGGCCCTGCAGACCCTGACCGGCATCCTGTCCGAGTACCGCGGTTGGTACACGGCCGCCACCCCGGTGGTCAACCAGACCCTCACCGACGCCGGCACCTCCCTGCAGCAGCAGACCGCCTGGCAGCAGACCCGTACCGCGGGCACCGTCAGCGGCTACGTCCAGGGCGGCGTGGTCACCGTCCAGGGCCCGGCCGGAACCAGTGTCCCGGTCACCGTGCCCACCGGCACCACCGTGACCGGCGGCGCCGCCTTCGGCAGCGCGTACGGCGGCGAGCAGTCCGGCTACACCACCCTCGGCACGGCGCCGACCAGCCTCTCGGTGGCCAGCTCCCTGTTCGGCACCGCCACCAGTGGCGCGTCCAGCCCGAGCGCCGCGCTCGCGCTCGCCTCGTACTCGATCGGCTCGCCGCACCAGGTGCACCGCAACGGCGCCACGGTGACCGTCACCGACCCGTTCGGCACCCACGTGCTGCCCAAGCTCGCGGGCAAGCCCGAGGAGGAGCTGCACGTCGGCGGCACCCACCACCACCCCTACCAGACCCCGGTGGCGCAGACGAAGAAGTGACGCCCCACCCCGTACCGGCGGCCGGCCGGGGCACCCGCCCCCGGCCGGCCGCCGCCGTCTGTCGGCGCGGCCGGCCACGCCCCGGACAGGACGAACCCGGGGCCGACCGCACGGCCCTCACGGTGGCCGGGGACAATGCGGTCCGGCCCGGACGGGCGGTTCCTGGTCCTACCCGTACCGGCGGGTACGTCGGCGGGCCGTGGCTGAACCCCGCCCGGCACCAGGCACGTTGAGCGGGACGGAACGGGACGGGGAAGGAACGCGGGAATGGAAGCGGACGGGCCGGAGGTGCGGGCGTACATCGCGGCCCTGGTGGGGATGGGGGCGCCGGTGGTGCCGGGGCCGTCCGGGCTGGCGGTGCCGGCCTGCGGCGCGGCCGAGGTGACGGCCGTCGCCCGGCGGCTGGCGCTGCGGGTGCTGCCGGAGCGGCAGCGGCGCGCGGAGCCCACCCCGGGGCTGCTGGGCCTGGCGCGGGCGCTGGTGGTGGACGAGCACCCGTCCGCGCCGGGGTGGACGGTGGCCGAGCGGGAACGGCTGGCGGGCTGGGTCGCGGTGCTGATCGAGCACCGGGGGGAGGACGGGGTGCAGGAGCTGGTGCGGGCGCTCAACGAGGGCCCGGCGGCGGCGCCCGGCGCGGACTGAACCCGGCACCCGGCGGAGGCCGGGCGCGGCGCCGGGCGACGGGACGGGTGCCCTCCGGTCCGGGGCGTTGGCGGATCGTTGGCAGGTCCTTGGCGCCGCCCGGCAGGCTGCTGTCTGCCGCCACGGGGGATGTCCGGCGGAAGCCCTGCCATGTGCCCTTGCCCGACCTGAGAGGTAGCGCGTGTCGAAGCAGTCCGTCGCTCCGCCCACGTCCGTCGTCCAGCCGCCCGCAGGCCCCCCTGCCGACCCCGTCGCGGCACCGGAGCCGGCCCCGGCCCGACGGACCCTCGACCCCGACACCCTGGCCGAGATCCACCGGCTGCACGGCGGCTACCTGCTGCGCGCCCTGCTGCGCAACACCGGTGGCGACCGCGGCAAGGCCGAGGACATCCTCCAGGAGACCCTGCTGCGCGCCTGGCAGCACCCGGAGGCCCTCGCCGCCGGCCCGGAGCACAGCCGCCCCTGGCTGTTCACCGTCGCCCGCCGGATCGCGATCGACCACTACCGGATGGCCGCCGCCCGCGCCCAGGAGGCCATCGGCGAGCCGGTGGAGGACCGCCCGCTCGCCGAGGACCCGTACGAGCAGGTGGTGGTCGCCCGGGACATCGCGCTGGCGCTGCGACGGGTGCAGAAGCACCACCGCGAAGTGCTGGTCGAGCTGCACCTGAAGGACCGCTCGGTGCTGGAGGCCGCGGCGCAGCTGGGGGTGCCGCCGGGGACGGTCAAGTCCCGGAACTTCTACGCCGTCCGGGCCATGCGGCCGGTGCTGGCGGCGGAGCACGGGTACGCGCCGGTCACCAGCTGAACGACGGGCCGCCGGCCGGGCCGTCCTCGACGGCCCGGCCGAGGCCCGGGAAGCCCCCGGCGCCGGCCGACGGGTCTTCGTCGCCCGGCGGGCCCCCGTACTCCGGCGCGCCCTCGGCGCGCAAGCTCAGCGACGCCTCCAGGCCGGCGGTGAACTCGCTGCGGTGGCCCGCCAGCCGGTCGTGCCGGCGGAACCGGTCCAGCGCCGAGGCCAGCCGCTGCCGCACCTGCGGGGCGCGGCCCCGGGCCACCAGGTGGGCCGCGTAGGACTGCTCGGTGACCGCGTGGAGGTACAGCAGCCCGGCCTCCTCGCAGGCGGCCAGCAGCCGGTGCCAGGCGAGGTCCGCGGCGGCGTCCCGGACGGTCGGCGGCAGGGCCTGCGCCTCGGTCAGCAGCGACCACAGGTGCACCTGGGTGACCGGACGGGCCGGCAGCAGCTCCCGGGCCTCCCGGGACAGGCGCTGGGCGCCCTCCGGATCGCCGGTCGCCAGACACACCCAGCCCTGGTGGACCAGGGCGTCGACCAGCCGCTTCCGGTCGCCCGAACCGACGGCGAGCGCGGTCGCCTCCGCGGCCAGCCGCTGCGCCCCGACGGAGTCCCCGAGCATCGCGGTGACCATCGCCAGCGTGGCGAGCGCCCGCACCCGCGCCGAGACGGCGGCCGGCCCCTCGGCCGCCTCGGCGGCCGCCACCCCCCGCCGGGCCGCCTCCGCCGACTCGTGGCGGCGCTCCAGGGCGACCAGCGCCTGGGCCCGGCAGTTGTGCAGGAACGCCGCCGCGACCGGGTCGGCGCAGCGCTCGGCCGCCGCCAGGCCCACGTCGGCGCGGGCCAGCCAGTCGGTGAAGCGGCTGGCGCCGTAGTAGAGCGAACCGGTGGTCAGGGCGAGCCGCCAGGCCCGGTCGGGGTCGGTGACGGCGGCCTGGTCGATCAGCGTCCGGACCGCGGGCTCCTCGGTGCGGAACCAGTCGAGCGCGGTGTGGATGTCCACGGCGGGTGGGACGGGCCGCGCCGCCCGGGCGGGCGCCCCGGCGTCCTCCTGACCGGGGTCGAGGTAGCCGCCGCAGTGTGTCAGGGCGGCCTGGTAGTGGTCCAGCAGCCGGGTGCGGGCCCGCACCCGGACCTGCTCGGGCCGTTCGGCGAGCAGGTGGACGCCGAACAGCCGGACCAGCTCGGTGCGGTGGTAGCGGCCGGGGGAGGTACCGGTGAGCAGGTGGCGGGAGGCCAGGTCGCCGAGCGCCCGGTGGGCGGTGGCGGGGTCGCCGCCGAGCAGGGCGGCGGCCGCCCGGCCGTCCACCTCGGGGCCCGGATGGACGGCCAGCAGGGCGAGCAGTTCCGCTGCCTCCGGCTGGAGTTGGCGATGAGTCAGGAGCAGCTGCTGGCGCAGGCCGGTGCGGTCGTCGAGCTCCAGGGCGGCCAACCGGCCGTGCTCGTCGGCCAGTTCGGCGACCAGCTCGGCGACCGTCCAGTCCGGGTGGGCGGCCAGCCGGGCGGCGGCGATCCGCAGGGCGAGCGGCAGGTGTTCGCAGAGCCGGACGAGTTCGACGGCGGCGGCCGGTTCGGCGCCCAGCCGGCCGGGCGTCAGCAGGTGCTCCAGCAGGCCCAGGGCGTCGTCCTCGGGCAGCGCGGTCAGCCGCAGCAGGGCGGCGTCGTCGGTGGCGACCAGCTTCTCCAGGGAGCCGCGCGCGGTGACCACGGCGGCGCAGCCCGGCCCCTCGGGCAGCAGGTCGGCGAGCTGGTCGGCGTCGGCGGCGTCGTCCAGGACGACCAGCAGCCGGCGGCCCCTGGTGCGCTCCCGGTAGAGCGCGGCACGGCCGGCCCGGTCGGCGGGGAGGGCGTCCGCCGGGATGCCGAGGGCGTGCAGGAAGCGGCCGAGAACGGCCCCGGGCTCGGCCGGGCCGGCCGGGTCGAGGCCGCGCAGGTCCGCGTACAGCCGGCCGTCCGGGAAGCGGTCGGCGGCCCGGTGCGCCCAGGCGGTGACCAGCGCACTCTTGCCGGTGCCGGCCGGGCCGACCACCAGGGCCGGTCCGTCGGTGGCCCGGTCGGGGGCGCAGGCGCGGTCCAGCCACCGGGTCTCGGCGGTGCGCCCGATCAGCTCCACCCGCTGGCCGGGCAGCTGCTGGGGCACGGGCCGGGGCGGCTCGGCGGGCGGGGGAGCGGCCGCGGGGGCCGGGGCGGTCACCGCCGCCGGTGCCGCCGGCCGGTCGTCCGCCAGCACCTCGGCGAAGGCCGCCCGCAGCGCGGGCCCGGGCCGGATGCCCAGCTCGCGGTCCAACCGCAGCCTGGTCCGGTGGAAGGCGGTCAGCGCGTCCGCGGGCCGCCCGGCCTGGTGCAGACAGCGCATCAGCAGCGCCACCAGCTCCTCGCGCAGCCCGTCCCGCCGGACGCTCCGCTCCAGCAGATCCACCGCCGCCGCGCCCGTGCCCTGCCCCAGCCGCAGCCCGGCCCAGCTGAGCAGGGCCGCCGTCGAGGACTGCTCCAGGTGGTCCACCGTGGCGGCCCGCAACGGGGTGTCCGGCAGATCGGCCAGCGCCTCGCCGCGCCACAGCCGCAGCGCCTCCTCCAGCAGCGCGATCGCCTCCCCGTCCGCACCGCGGTCGGCGCACTCCGAGGCCCGGCGGGTCAGCCGGGCGAACCGCAGCGCGTCCACCTCCTCGGCCGGGCCGCTCAACTGGTAGCCGCAGGTCCGGGTGTGCAGCTCGAAGGGGGTGTCGGCGAGCACCTTGCGCAGCGCCGCCACATGCCCCTGCACCGCCGCCCGGGCGCTGGCCGGCGCCCGCTCCCCCCACAGCAGCTCGCAGAACTGGTCCATGCTGACCACCTCGCCCAGCCGCAGCGCGGGCAGCGCCAGGACCGCGCGCCGCTGCGCCCCCGCCAGCGTGGCGGGACCGCCCGCCGCGAGCCGCAACTCCACCGGGCCGAGCAGCCGAATCCGCACCAGTACCCCCACCTCACCGCACCCGAGTTCCGACGGCGGCCTTCGGGAGGGGAGCAGTGTAGTGCTCACAGGTGTCCGGTTCGTGCCCGGACGCTCGTCGCCGCTCGGGCCGCCGGGGATACAGAGCCCCGGGGAGCGCCGGATGGTTGCCCGGCCCGGACGGCGCATCGGCTGCGGCGGCCGGACCCGGCTGGTTGCCGGTGCGGGGGACCGGCCGGATAGCGTGCGGGCATGGACGAGCATTCCGAGAGACACGTGAACGCCCGGTACGAGCGGCTGGCCCAGCGGGTCCGCGACGAACTCGCCGCCGCCGGGCTGCCGGTGACGGCCCCGGGCCTGAACGGGGGCTTCGCCACCGGTGCGGAGGTCCGGGTGAGCACCTGGAACCAGCACTTCGGCGCGGCGGACCCGGAGGTGCTGGTCAGCTGGCACGTGAGCCCCCGGCTGCGCGGCCGGGCGGAGGAGGACGCCCGGCGGGCCGACGGGGCGACCCCGGCGGTCCGGCAGTCGGACGAGGCCCGGACGGCGATGGCCACCGCGATGACCGCGATCCTCACGGCGGCCGGCTACACCGCGCGCGACCACGGCAACGAGTTCTCGCCCTTCGACGTCCAGGTCCTCGCCGGGCCGGAGCGCCGGACCGCACCGGCCTGGGCCGACCGGGAGGACACCCCGGCCGGGGCGGACGGCGAGTCCGGCAACTGAACCGCCCCGGCCCGCCGGGGCGTCGACTCCTATGAAGGGGGAGCATGGAGATCGAGCTGCTCGGGCCGATGACGGTCCGACGGGCGGACGGCACGGTGGTCACGCCCTCGGCCCCGAAGCGGCGTGCGCTGCTGGCCGCGCTGGCCGTACGGCTGAACCAGCCGGTCGGCGCCGAGGACCTGATCGAGCTGGTCTGGGACGGCGCCGCGCCGCCGACCGCACGGGCCGCCCTCCAGGGGCACGTGGCCGCGCTGCGCCAGCAGTTGGACGACCCCCGGCTGGTGCTCGGCACCCGCGGCGGCGGGTACGTCCTGGAGGGGGACGCGGACCGGGTGGACCTGGTCCGCTTCGGCGCGCTCCACGACCGCTCCGCGGTGCTGCTGCCCGGCGCCGCCGCCCGGCTCGGCACGGACGACCCGGCCGTCCCGCTGCTGCGCGCCGCCCTCGACCTGTGGCGCGGCCCGGCGCTCGCCGACTGCGGGTCCGAGCTGCTGCGCGCGCGCACCCTCCCCGACCTGACCGACCAGCGGCTGCGCGTCCTGGACCGGCTGGCCCAGCGGCTGCTGCTGGCCGGCCGCGGCGGGGAGCTGGTGGCCGAGCTCGGCGAGGCGGCCGACGCCCACCCGGGCCGGCAGCCGCTGGCGGCCCGGCTGGTCCAGTGCCTGGAACAGGCCGGTCGCGGACTGGAGGCCCGGGCCCGGTACGACCATGCGCTGGCCCGGCTGTCCGGCCCGCCCGGGCCGGAACTGCGGCTGGCGGGCGAGCAGTTGGCCCGGCACGCCTCGCCGGAACGGCGCTTCGTCGGGCGCGCCGCCGAACTCGCCGGGCTGCACGAGGCGTTGGCCGTCGCCGCCCGGACCGGTCGCCCGATCCTGGTCACCGGCCCGGCCGGAGTGGGCAAGAGCGCCCTGGTCCAGCACTGGGCGGCGCAGCGCTTCCCGGACGGCGTGCTGCGCGCCGACCTGCGCGGCACCGACCCGGCCGGGCCACGCGAACCCGCCGACGTCCTGGCCGGGTTCCTCACCGACCTCGGCGTCGCCCCCGGGGACGTCCCCGCCGAGCCCGAGGAGCGCGCCGCCCGCTACCGCGAACTCCTCGCCGACCGCCGGATCCTGATCCTGCTGGACGACGCCGCCTGCTACCGCCAGCTCACCCCGCTGCTGCCCGGCCGGCCCGCGTCGGCCGGCTCCGTCCTGGGCCCGGTCGCCGTCGTCACCAGCCGCAACCGGCTGCGCGAGCTGCTGCTCCACGAGGACTCCCTCGCCCTCCCGCTCGGCCCGCTCGCCGCCGAGGACGCCCGCGCGCTGCTCGCCCGCGCCCTCGGCCCGGACCGCCCCGCCACCGCGCCGCAGACCGCCGCCGAACTCGACGAACTCGCCGAGCGCTGCGACCACCTGCCGCTGGCCCTGCGGCTGGCCGCCGCCCGACTGGCCGCCCGCCCGGACTGGTCGCCGGGGGACCTCGCCGCCGAACTCGCCGACGAGCAGACCGGCCTCACCGCCCTGGCCGACGTCGGCACCGCGCACGGCCCGAGCGGCATCACCGCCGCCCTGGACCGGACGTACCGAACCCTGCCGCCCGCCGCCGCCCGGCTGTTCACCCTGCTGGGGCTGCACCCCGGCGCGGTGATCGACACCGCCACCGCCGCCGCGCTCGCCGACCTCCGGCCCGCCGCCGCCCGCACCCTGCTGACCGCGCTCGACGCCGTCCACCTGCTGGCGGAGCGCGCGCCCGGCCGGTACGCCCGCCGCGAGCTGGTCCGCCGCTACGCCGCCGGGCAAGCCGCCGAACTGGACTGCGAGGAGCGGTTCGGCGCCCTCGACCGGCTGATCGCCCACTACCTGGAGCTCACCGCCCCCTGGGGCCCGGACGCCGACGGGCCGGGCGGGCCGGGCGTCGGCAGCGGCCGTGCCGCCCGGCCGCCGGCCTGGTTCCGCCGGGAGGAGAGCGCGTTGCGCGCCGTCGTCCTGCGCGCCGAACAGTACGGGCGCGCCGACGCCGCCTGGCAACTCGCCCACCGGATCGGCCGGCTGTACGAGCTGTACGGGCTGTCCGGGCTGTCCGAACTGTCGGAGCCGTCCGCGGCCGCCTCCGGCGAGGACCGGGCGCACCGGCGGGCCGTCGCCGAGATCGGGCTGCGCGCCGCGCAGGCCGCCCGGGACGACGCGGCGCTCGCCCGGCTGGGCACCGACCTGGCCGTCCTGCACGTCCACCGGGCGGCCCACCGCACCGCCCTGGAGCAGCTTGACGCGGCCGTCGCGGCCGCCGACCGCTCCGGGGACACGCTGCTGCGCCACCACTGCCGCAGCCGGGTGGCGGCCGCCCTGGTCCGGGTCGGGCAGTACCACCGGGCGGTGCCGCTGCTCACCGAGCTGGTGACCGCCGCTCGCACCCCGGCGGCCGAGCACCTGCTGGTCGGGGCGCTCACCGAGCTCGCCGAGGCCCTGGTGGTGGTCGGAGCGCCCGAGCGGGCGCTCGCCCACGCCGACGAGGCGGTCCGGATCGCCACCGGCCGTACCGCCCACGGCCGGCCGGGCCCCACCCGGCAGGGAACCGACCGGCAGGGAACGGACCGGCAGGGAACGGACCGGCAGGGAACGGACCGGCAGGGAACGGACCGGCCGGGAACGGACCGCAGTGCGGCCGGGCGTTCCCCCGCCGGCTCGACCGGGAGACCGGGCGGCGTCGCGGCGGTGCTCGCCACCCACGGCCGGGCCCGCGCCCTGCACGCCCTCGGCCGCCGGGACGCCGCGCTCTCCTCGGCCCAGCTCGCCGTCGCCCTCGGCCGCACCGTCGGCGACCCCGCCGTGGAAGCGCGCTCGCACAGACTGCTCGCCGACCTGCTGTTCGAGCTCGGCCGCAGCGTCGAGGGGTCGGAGGCCAGACGGCAGGAGCGGGCGCTGGTGGCGGGGGAGGAGCTTTAGGGCCCGCCCGGCAAGATCCGCCGGACAGGCCCGAGGGCCCGCCCGGGGGCACAACTGCCTCCCCGGGCAAGGGAGCAGGCGGAAGTACCGGCGGTTCCGACAGGCGGAACCGCTCGCCGGGCGCCCGCGTCCCGGGCGTCCCCGCAGGCCGCGGCCGGGTACGCGCGGCCCGTCCCGCGGGGCATACTTCTGCCTGAGACGAACTGCCCGGCGCGCGGCCCGGCAGAACTGCGGCAGAACCGCGGAAGCGCGGACCAGGGGGGCGGGGCGGAGAGATGGCGGTCGTGAGCGGAACCGGGGAGTTCGGCCGGCTGCTGACCGGCCACCGGGTGACGGCGGGGATGACCCAGGAGGACCTGGCCGCCACGGCCGGGGTCAGCCTGCGCGCGCTCGGGGACATGGAGCGCGGCCGCACCCGGGGACCGCAACGGCGCACCGTGCAGGCGCTGGCCGCCGCCCTGGGCCTGGACGGTCCGCAGACCGCGGCGCTGGAGCGGGCCGCCCAGGCCGGCCGGCCCCGGGGCGTGCGGCAGGTGCCCCCGCAGTCCCAGGCCCCCGGCCCCGGCGGCCGGTCCACCGCCCCCGCGGCGCCGGACCGCGAGGCCTCGCCGCCCGGGTCGTCGCCCGTCCCCCTTGCCGACCCGGTGGTCCCGGGCGCGCTCGCCCTCCCGCGCGACCTCGCCGACTTCACCGCCCGCGAGCAGGCGCTCGCCGACCTCGCCGCCCTCACCGCGGACCGGAACCCCGCCCACCCCCGGGTGGTGCTGATCAGCGGCCAGCCCGGCCTGGGCAAGACCGCCTTCGCCCTGCACGCCGCCCACGCCCTCGCCCCGGCCTTCCCGGACGGCCAGCTCTCGCTGGACCTCGGCGGCATGGGCGCCGCCCCGCTGCCCGCCCGGGAGGCCCTCGGCCAGGTGCTGCGCGCCCTCGGGGTCGCGGACGGCGCGGTGCCCGCCGGGACGGAGGAGCGGGCCGGGCTGTTCCGCGCCCTGGTGCGCGACCGCCGACTGGTCCTGGTGCTGGACAACGCTGCCGACGAGAGCCAGGTGCGCCCGCTGCTGCCCGGCGCGGGCCCGGCCGTGACCATCGTGACCAGCCGGAACGCCCTGCCCGGCCTGGAGGCGGTGCACCGGCTGCAGCTCGAGGTGCTGTCCTCGGCCGAGGCCGCCGCCCTGCTGGCCCGGATCGCCGGACCGGAACGGGTCGAGGCCGCGCCGGACGCCGCCGCCGAGCTGGCCCGGTTGTGCGGATACCTGCCGCTCGCGCTGCGGATCGCCGGGCAGCGGTTGGTGGCCCGTCCGCAGCAGCCGGTGGCCCAGCTGGCGCGCCAGCTCGCCGCCGAGGAGAACCGGCTGGACCTGCTGGAGACGGGCGACCTGGCGGTCCGTCCGGCCTTCGAGCTGTCCTACCGCCGGCTGCCCGCGGAGTCCCAGCTGGTGCTCCGGCGCTGCGCGCTGACCGCGGGGCAGGACTTCACCGCGGCAGTCCTGGCGCACTACGCGGGGCTGCCGGCCGCGCGCACCGAGCTGGTCCTGGAGCAGCTCGTCGACGCCGGCCTGGTGCAGCCCGCCACCCCGGAGCGCTACCGGCTGCACGACCTGGTGCGGCTGTACGCGGGCGAGCGGCTGGCCGCCGACGAGCCGGCCGGGGCCGTCGCCGCGGCCCGTAGGGAGGCCGGGACCGAGCTGCTGCGCGAGGCGGCCGCCCACGGACTGCGGTTCGACCCCGACCGCACGGCGGCCGTCGGGGCCGTCGGCACCGGCCCGGCCGACGGCGGGTCGGTGCCGCTCACCGAGGCGGCGCGCTGGCTGGAGGAGGAGCACCCGGAGTGGCTGGCCGCGCTCCACCGGGCGCAGCGGGAGGGCCGGCACCGGGAGGTGATCGACACCGCCGAGGCCATGCACTGGTTCTCCGACCGGCTGCTGAGCTGGGACCTCTGGGGCGAGGTGTTCCAGCTGTCGGTGGACGCGGCCCGGGCGTGCGGCGACCGGCGGGCCGAGGCGGCGCACGTGAACTACCTGGCCTGGACGTACATCACCTGTCTGCACCGCTACCAGCGCGGCATCGAACTGGCCGGCGAGGGGCTGGAGCTGGCCCGGGCGCTCGGCGACCACGAGCAGCAGGGCTGGGCGCTCACCTACCTCGGCTCCGGGCTGCGGCACCTGCAGCGCTACCGGGAGGCGAGCGAGAGCTACCAGCGGGCGGCGGACGCCTTCGCCGAGGTCGACAACCGGGCCGCGCTGATCGGACGGCTGGTCACCCTGCGCGGCGCGGCGACCTGCCTTCGCCACCTCGGCCGGGCGGAGGAGGCGGTGGACTCCCGTCGCCGCGCGCTGGCGGGCGCGCTGGAGCTGGTGGAGCGCTGGTCCTCGCCGCTGATGCACCTGCTGGCGGCGATGACGGCGCACGAACTCGGCCAGGACCGGGCGGCGTTGAAACGCTGGCCGGCCGCCGAGAAGGCCTACCGGCAGGCGCTGGTGCACTACGAGGCGATCGGGCGCCCGGACAGCATGACCAAGGCGCTGACCGAGCTGGGCACCGCGCTGATCGAGCAGGGCCGGGCCGACGAGGCCCGGGAGATCCTCACCGAGGCGCTCACCGACCTGAGCGCGGACGGCCGCCCCGGCCGGGCCGTCGCCCGGTGACGACCCGGGCCGTGACGGCCCGTTCGCAACGGCCCGACCCGGCCCGGGCGTGGCGCGTCAGATCCGGGTGTCCTCCACCACCGGCAGGCCCTGGTCGTGCTGGACGGCCCGGTGGTTCTGCGCGGCCGGGGCGGAGCCGGTGCGCGGCGCGGCAGCCGGCTTCTTCCCGCAGAAGGCCGGCTCCAGCGCGTTCATCAGGCCCTGGGTGACCGAGCCGTTGTTGGAGGCGTTGGCGAAGACCACCACCGAGCGGCGACCGTCCGCGCCGACGAAGGACTGGGTCTGGAAGCCCTGGACGATCCCGCCGTGCCCGTACACGTCCCCGCAGGTCAGCGAGATGCGGCGGAGGCCCAGGCCGTAGGAGATCTTGGCGGTCGGGGTGGGCAGCGCGGCCTCCATCTGGCGCAGCGAGTCGTCCGAGACCAGCCCGCCGTCGCCGCCGGCCATCAGCGCGGTGAGGAAGCGGTCGAGGTCCCCGGCGGAGGAGATGACCGCCCCGGCGGACCACACCCAGGAGCCGGTCTGCTCGGTGGAGTCCAGCAGCGGCTTGGTGCGGTCGTCGTTGGTGAGGTAGCCGGTGACGTGGGCGCCCTCGATCCGCTGGTCCGGGACGACGAAGGAGGTCTGCTCCAGGCCGAGCGGCTCGATGATCCGCTCGCGCAGCAGGTCGGCGAACGGGCGGCCGGTGAGGTGCTCGACGGCGAGGCCCAGCAGCACGAAGTCGGTGTTGGAGTAGGAGTAGCGGCTGCCCGGCGCGTACTGCTGGCCGTGCTTGACCGACATCGCGACCAGGTCCGCCGGGGCGTACACATTGGTGCGGATGCGTGCCTCGAAGGCGCTGGTGGTCTCCTCGCCGGCCTGTTCCAGCAGGTCGTTGGTGTGGTCGTAGATGCCGGCCCGGTGCTCCATGACCTGACGGCCGGTCATCGTCCAGCCGTCCGGGAGGGTGCCGGCCGGGAGGTAGTCGCGCAGCGGCTTGTCGAGGTCGATCCGGCCCTCCTGCGCCAGCTGCATCACGAGAACGGCGGTGAACATCTTGCTGTTGCTGCCGACCCGGAACCTCCACGCGGAGTTCATCGGCGTCCCGTCCAGGTCGGCCTTGCCGACGGTCAGGGAGCGGGTCCGGTCGTCGTCGCCGTGGTCGCGGATCACCGCGAAGGCGCCGGGGGCGCCGGCGGCCATGGTGGCCTGAAGTGCGCTCAGCACTCCGGCGGTGTCGGGGACGGGCAGGGTCGGGGCGTCCTGGGCGGCGGCCAGGGCGGGTACGGCTCCGGTGGCCGCCAGGACGGCAGCGGCGGCGGCCACCGCGAGCGGACGCAGCAGACGGGTCTTCGCCATGTTCCTCGGCTCTCTCGTGGGCTGACGCGGTGTCGGGTCGCGTCGTTCGATGATCACTATCACCGCTTCGCGCGGCCCGTGGCAATGTGAACCCGATCGGCCGCATCGTCCGTTGCCGGTGGGTTTTGTCCTGCGCACCGTTCGTTTCCCGGTCCGGGGGCAAGGTTTTACCTCCCGTCGTCTACCCGCGTCGACCAGCCCGCCCGCATCCTGTTCGAGCGCCCCGTTCGTCGTGTCCACGCCGTCCGCGCGTCCGCTCTCCGGCGCCTCCACGCGCCGACCTCCCCCCACCGACCATGGAGCCCCCATGTCCCTGGCCACCTTCGCGCGCCGTGCCGGCGCCCTGCTGCTCGTCGGCGCCGGCCTGATATCCGCCTCCGGCGCCGCCCACGCCGACGCCGTCACCGGCAGCTACTCGACGATCGTCTTCCCGGACCAGGACCACAGCGCGGTCTACGGCCTGATCAACTCGGCCGTGAAGTCCGTCGACGTGACGATGTACGAGCTGCGCGACACCACGGCCGTGAACGCCCTGATCGCCCGTCAGCGGGCCGGGGTGCGGGTCCGGGTGATCCTGGACAGCCGGCACACCTCGGTCAACGGCGCCGCCTACTCCGCGCTGCGGGCCGCGGGCGTCGGCGTGACGTACTCCTCCTCGGCGTTCGTCTACACCCACCAGAAGACCGTCACCGTGGACGGCGTGAAGTCCCTGATCCTGACCGGGAACCTGGACTCCACCTACTACTCCAGCAGCCGCGACTACGGCGTCTTCGACACCGACGCCAACGACGTCGCCGCGATCGAGCAGGTCTTCGCCGCCGACTACGCCGACACCTCGATCACCCCCTCCGACGGCGACAACCTGGTCTGGTCGCCCACCGACTCCCAGGACCGCCTGCTGGCGCTGATCAACGGCGCGCAGACCTCCCTGGACGTCGAGGAGTTGGAGTTCGGCGACCAGGCCCTGGTGGACGCGATCACCGCCGCCGCCAACCGCGGGGTCACCGTGCGCGTCGTCGGGATGAACCCGAGCTCGTACGGCTCCTCCTTCGACCAGGTCACCGCCGCCGGAGCCAAGGTGGTCACCTACTCCTCGACCACCGGCCTGTACATCCACGCCAAGGCCATCGCCGCCGACTACGGCACCTCCACGGCCAAGGTGTTCGCCGGCTCGGAGAACTTCTCCGACAACTCGCTGAACAACAACCGCGAGTTGGGCCTGATCGTCGCCGACTCCGGGGTGCTCGGCACGATCGAGTCGACCTTCGCCACCGACTTCGCCAACGGCACGCCCTACTAGGGCCTTTTCGGCCCAGCCCGTTCCGGCTGGTCGGTTCAGTCACCCAGGCACCTCCCGTCCGGGCGGCCCCACCGGGGGCCGCCCTCCACCCGAGGAAACGTCATGACTTCGTCCGCGAAGCCCCTGAACGACGCCCCCCGCCCCCGCTCCCGCCGCACCGCGACCGCGATCGGCTCGGCCGTCGCGCTGGTCGCGGCCTCGGCCGGGCTGTGGGCCGCCACCACCAGCACCGCGCAGGCGGCCGGGCTGCCCGCGCCCGACCACATCGTGGTCGTGGTGATGGAGAACCACGCCTACAGCCAGATCATCGGCAGCAGCAGCGCCCCCTACCTCAACAAGACCCTGAAGGCGGGCGGCGCCCTCCTCACCCAGTCCTACGCCATCACCCACCCCAGCGAGCCGAACTACTACGCGCTGTTCTCCGGCTCCACCCAGGGCACGGTCGACGACAGCTGCGTGACGGTCGGGGGCTTCCAGGCCCCGAACCTGGCCTCCGAGGTGCTCGCCGCCGGGAAGACCTGGGCGAGCTACAACGAGTCCCTGCCCGGCCAGGGCAGCACGGTGTGCAGCAGCGGCAAGTACGCGCAGAAGCACAACCCGTGGTTCGGCTTCGGGAACGTCCCGCTCAACAGCGCTCAGACGTTCACCCGGTTCCCGACCGACTACACCACGCTGCCCAACGTGTCCTTCGTGATCCCGAACCTGTGCAGCGACATGCACGACTGCTCGGTCGGCACCGGCGACACCTGGATCAAGAACAACCTCGGCGCGTACGCGGCCTGGGCGCAGAGCCACAACAGCCTGCTCGTCGTCACCTTCGACGAGGACAACAGCCTGTCCGGCAACCGCATCCCGACCCTGTTCTACGGCGCCCACGTCACTCCGGGCAGCAGCAGCGCCACCACGTACAACCACTACAACGTGCTGCGCACCCTGGAGGACCTCTCCGGGGCGAGCGGCCACGCGGGCAACGCGGCCAATGTGGCGGACGTCAGCGGTATCTGGAGCTGACCGGTCGCAGGCCCGGCGCCCCGCCCCGGCCGGCCGCGGGTGGGCCGGCCGCGGGCGGGCCGGGCACGGTCGGGATCGGATCGGATCGGGGCCGGTGGCGGGGTCGGGTGCCCGACTGGTATCGATAGGGTCGTGCGATTCGAACAGGTGCCGATGCCGGACGAGGTGGGGGAGCGCCCCCGGGACGACCGCGGGTACCCGGTGCCGGCGATCACGCCATGGCGGGACGGGCAGCCGCAGTTCGCCCTGACCGATCACGGGCGCAGCGCCGACTGCGCGCTGGAGCGCCGCTGTTCGGTGTGCGGCGGGTTCATGCCGCGCGGTCCGGTGTGGCGGGTGGTCGGGCCCGCGGAGAGCGCCGCGATCGCGGAGGCGCTCGCGGCGGGGCGCCCGTACCGCAACCTGGCGCCGACCATGGAGGGCCCGGGGCACCGGGCCTGCATGCTGTACGCGTCGATGGTGTGCCCGTACCTGGCCCGGCCCAACGCCCGTCGGCGGCTGACCGCCGACGGCGCGGGCGACGGGCTGACGGCCGCCGCCGTCCGCGGCGCGGCGCGTGGCGGGACGGGGGCGGTGGTCGGGTTCGGCGACTACGAGTACGCGGTCACCGCGACCCGGGTGCTGTTCCGCTTCCTCGACCTGGTCGAGTTCCGGCCGCACGAGTCGGCCGACGAGCACCTCCCCGAGCTGCGCGCCGAGTTGGCGCGCGCGACCGGGGAGGCTCGGGCGACCGGGGAAGCCGGGGCGACCGGTGAAGCCGGGGCTCAGGGTCGGTAGGAGGGCAGGCCCTTGATGGTGGAGACCTGGGTCGGCGCCGCCGAGCCGTCGGCAGGCAGGGTGCTGACGCCGTCCGGGGTGCGGGCCGCGAGGGTCTTGCCGTCCGGTGACCACGCGGGCTCGGTGTAGTCCGTGGTGGCCGAGGGGGTGAGGTCCTTCTCGGTCTTCTGCTCGTAGTCGGTGGAGCGGCTGAACAGGTGGTCGTGGCCGTCCACCGAGCGGACGAAGACGACGTGCCCGCCGTCCGGGGACAGCGCGGGCTGGGAGCCCTTGCCGATGTCGTGGGTGTTCGGGCGGATGTAGTCGTCGTAGACGTACACCTCGTTGGTCGGGGTGTTGGCGTACGCGATGCTGCCCTGTTGGCCGCCCGCGTAAGCCCAGGTGTTGCCGGTCTTCGGCGGCTGCGGGATGCCGTTGTCGGTGCCGCCCTCGGAGCTGCTCGGGGTGAGCACCTGGGGGGTGCCGCCCTTGACGGGGACGGCCTCCAGCTGGAGCACACCGCCCTTGCTCGACGCGAAGACGATGTTGTTGAAGCGCTCGGTCTCGCCGGGCACGGCGTTTCCGCTCGGGCCCTTGGAGGCGTGCTGCCAGGTCGGGTGGGACCAGGCCTCGCCGCTCGGGGCCTTGGCGAGGACGGCCTTGCCGCTGCCGTCCGGGTTGGCGGTCAGGAGGTCGCCGTCGCCGTTGACGAAGACGGCCTTCTTGCCGTCGGGGGACCACGCGAGGTCGCGTACCACCGTGCCGAAATCGACGGTGGCGCCGTTCATCGCGACGGTCCTGGTGCCTGTGCTGATGGTCAGGTGGTTGGCCGCGGAGGTGCCGTTGACCTCCTTGCCGCCCGGTGCGGGGCTCCCGGAGTGCGAACCGCCGCCCGGCGCCGCCGTGCCGGGCGCCGCCGTGCCCGGGGCGGCCGAACCGGGCGCGCTGGGCGCGGCGGTGGAGCCGGGGTCGCTGTTGTCGGGGCCGCAGGCGGAGAGCAGGAGCGCGCCGGCGGTTGTCATCAGGGCGATGGCGGCGGCGGTGCCGAATCTGTTGCGCACGGACATCTCGGGGTCCCCCTCGGGTGCTGTTCGTTGTTCGACACAGAGATTCGCAGACCCAGGTCAGGGTCCGGTGGTCGAAGCGTCACAGCCGTGGAACATTCCGATCGGAGGCGGCGTCAGTTCGTGTGTGCCGCAGGGTCAGAGGCCAAGCTCGGTGAGGCCTGGGTGGCCGTCCGGGCGGGGGCCGGCCGCCCAGTGGAGGAGCCGCTCCCCGGGGGCGATCGGCAGGTCGTTGATGCAGGCGAGGCGGCGGGCCATCAGGCCGTCCGGGGCGAACTCCCAGTTCTCGTTCCCGTACGAGCGGTACCACTGCCCGGCGTCGTCGTGCCACTCGTAGGCGAAGCGGACGGCGATCCGGTCGCCGCCGTACGCCCACAGCTCCTTGACCAGGCGGTAGTCGAGTTCGCGCTGCCACTTGCGGGTGAGGAAGTCGGTGATCCGCTCGCGGCCGGCGAGGAACTCGGCGCGGTTGCGCCAGCGGCTGTCGGGCGTGTAGGCGAGGGCGACCCGTTGCGGGTCGCGGGTGTTCCAGGCGTCCTCGGCGGCGCGCACCTTGCGGTGGGCGGTCTCCTCGGTGAAGGGCGGTGCGGGAGGGCGCTGGTCGGTCATGGGATTCTCCTCGGGAACGGGCATTCCGCCAGTGAGAACGATCGTTCTCACGTCAGTCGCTACTCTAGGAGAATCATCGTTCTCACGCAAAGGGCACGGCAGATGGAACAGGTGGACCCGCGGACCCGGATCCTCGACGCGGCCGAGGAGCTGTTCTACGGACGGGGCGTCCAGGCGGTCGGGATGGATGCCGTCCGGGCCGCCTCCGGGCTGACCATGCGCCGCGTCTACCAGCACTTCCCGTCCAAGGAGGACCTGGTCGAGGCCTACCTGCTGCGCCGTGACGCGCGCTGGCGGGCGAGCCTCGCCGTCCACGTCTCCCGGGCCGGCGGCACGCCCCGGGAGCAGGTGCTCGCGGTCTTCGACTGGCTCGGCGACTGGTTCGCCGAACCCGGCTTCCGGGGCTGCGCCTTCGTGAACTCCTTCGGCGAGCTGGGCGCCACCACCCCCGCCGTCGCGGCCGCCGCCCGGCACCACAAGGCGGAGTTCGCCGGCTACCTGGCCGGCCTGGTCGAGGCGGTCGGCGCCCCGCCCGCCACCGCCGCCCAGCTCTCCCTGCTCGCCGAGGGCGCGATCACCGTCGCGGCCGTGCACGGGGACCCGGGCGCCGCCGCCGAGGCCCGGGAGGCCGCCGACGTGCTGCTGGACGCGGCGACGCGCGGGCGGAAGCGGTAGCGCTCCGCCGGGTCGGAGTCGGGGTCCGGGCCCACACTCCCGGACCCCGGGGCGGGGCGGCTCAGCCGATGGTGTAGCCGGAGCCGTAGGCGGTGATGGTGAACGGGCCGTCCAGGTCGTAGTTGCCGGTGGCGGCGATCCGCCGCAGGCACTCGACCCGGTCGACGGACTTGCGCCACTCCTCGGCGGTGGAGGAGTTGGCCGGGTTGTTCAGGTCGTCGATCCGGACGTCGAAGAAGGCGTCCAGCCAGGCGCGCTCACCGGCGGCCGAAGGCGTGCCGACCTTGGCCGTGGTCCGGTCGATCAGGGCGGGCAGGGCGTCGTACTCGCTGCCGTTGCCGTGCTGGATGGAGGCGTCGTAGAGCTCGGCGCGGGCCAGCGCGGTGGTCAGGCCGAGCCGGTCGGCCTGGTCCATGGCCGGGGTGAAGTAGCGCTGGTCGACCTGGTCGTCCTGGACCTGCCGGAAGGCCTGGTCCTGCGCGGCCTGCTGCCAGGCCGCGATGTAGTCGGCCTCGGGCAGGCCGCTGGTGTCGCCGCTGCCGGCGGCGGCCAGGCGCTCGAGCTCGGGGATGAAGCGGGCGAGCGGGTTGTCGGGGGCGACGGCGGTGTAGGCGCGGACCACCTTGAGGGCGTCGCCGTCGTTGGTGGTGAACCCGGCCCGGCCCGCGGTGACGCCGCGGCCGTCGTTGATGTTCTCCGCGTAGCCGTACTGGATGGTGGTGGTGCTGTTCTCGAAGACGCTGACCAACTGGTCGGCGCGGCGGCGCTGGTCGGGGGTGAGCCCGCCGGCGGCCACCCGCGGGGCGGCGCCCGGCTGCTGGGCGGCGGCCCCGGCCGCGGTGGGGGCGGCGGCGGGGGCGGCGGCGACCGTCGGGGCGGCCGGGTGCTCGGGCTCGGCCTGGGCCGGGTTGGCGGCCCAGGCCATGCCGGCGGCCAGGGCGGCCAGGGCGGCCGCCGCGGTGGCCGCGGCGAGGCGGTGGGTTCGGGAAACGCGCATGGTTGTGCTCCGATCTCCGGGGTGCGACCGCCGGAGGAGGTGGGGGTGGGGGAGGAGCGGTGGGGTCAGGGGGCGCTGGTGTGGGTGAGGGTCTCCCAGCCGATGAAGTAGTTCGCCCCGAACGGGCTGTGCGCGGCCACGTACTGCTCGGTCTGCGGCATCGCGAGGCCCTCGCGCAGGTGGTACTCGTTGTACGCGAGTTGCACGGCCGGGCCGAGGCCGGTGTTCACCGAGCCGTCGCAGAGCCAGTCCGGCGCGCTCGCGCCGTTGTCGTAGGCGGTGTGGAACTCCATTGCCTTGACCAGCCGTTCGCGCCCCTCGCCCCACAGGTCGAGGCCCTGCAGCCGGGCGGTCTCGGCGGTCTGGGCGGCGGCCTCCAGGCCCCAGCCGGTGTGGCCGAAGTCCCGGCAGGTCTCCTGGGAGAGGCCGTCCACGAAGGTGGACTGGCCGTTCCAGTACTTGACCAGTGCGGACTCGCCGTCGATCCCGGCGTTCGGCGGCGGCACGGGCAGGTCGCCGTCGGAGGAGAGGTAGACGTACGCGGGCAGGCGGTGCCGCCACAGGTCGACGGCCTGGTCGAACAGGGCGCGGTCGTCCAGGAACACCGCGATGCCCATCAGGGCGTCGGTCTCGATCAGCTCCCAGTTGCCGTTCTTGCGCGGGCTGCCGGGGGTGAGCAGCGGAACGTAGACGGTGCGCAGCATGGTGGCGAAGCGGGCGGCCGAGTCCGCCGGCCAGCCGGCGGCCGAGGAGCGGATCAGCTCGGCGGCCTTGGCCCAGTTGTTGCCCGACCAGCCGGTCTGCAGCGGGGCGTTGGTGTTGGTGTGCTCCTGGATGACGGCCGACCAGGCGTCCATGATGGAGACCGCTTTGTCGGCGTACCGCTGGTCGCCGGTGAGCGACCATTGGAGGGCGTGCGCGTAGGCGGCCATCGAGTCGTCGCGCTCGTCCGAGCAGCCGTTGTTCGGGTGGGAGCTGGAGCCGCACTCGACGGTGGCGCGCGGCTTGGGCTGCCAGTCCAGCGAGGCGTACTTGCTCGCCCGCAGGTCCGCGAAGGCGGCGGTCCAGGGCTCGGCCCCGGCGGCCAACTTCTCTTTGACGAAGGCGAGTTGTTGTGCTCCGACCAGCACGCCGGGGTGCTGGAAGCCGGTTTGGGAGCGGCCGGCCGGGACCGGGACCGCGGTCGCGGCCGGGGTGTGGGCCTCGGCGGGAGCGGCGGTGCCGGGCAGGAGCAGGGCGGCGGCCGCGGCCGCGGCGATCAGTGTTCCGGCGGCTTTCCTGGCGGTGCTACGACTCATGGGGAAGTCGTCCTCTCGTGGGGAGGAGGGCGGGCTCAGGTTCGGCGGTGCGTTGTTAGGAAACCTTCCTAACGAGTGGAATTGAACCACCAACCCGCACGCCCGCCAAGCCGCCGGAAGGGGTGGAGTTCGGTGCGGGTACGCCCCTTCCGTCCCACCGGTCCCTCGTTTATCGCCCGTTGATCGCCCCCGCCTAGCGTCGGGGCCATGGACGACAGGACGGCCGAGTGGCCGGGGGCGGCGCCCGAGGGGCGGATGACCGAGCAGGACACCGAACGGTTCCGGCAGTTGCTGGCCGGGCTGGAGAGCTCGCTGGCGGCGGACCGGGAGGTGGCGGGGCGTGAGGCCTGAGGCCGCCGGGCCGCGCGGCCCGGTGATGGTGCTGCCGCTCTGGCGGCGCGGGGAGGGGCGCCGGGACGCGGACCGGCCCGGGGTGCTGCGGGGGCACCCCGGGCCGGTGGCGTCCGAGCGTGACCGTCAGGAGCCGGAGCGGGTCCTGGTGTCGGACGAGGACTGATCGAGCCTCAGCAGTCGCACCCGCAGTCGCAACAGTCGCAGCCGTCGCAGCCGTCGCAGTCGTCGTAGCAGGTGCACCCGCACCTGGCGCAGTCGCAGCAGCTGGGGTCGCAGCAGTCGCAGGAGCTGCAGCAGTCGTGCCGTTCGCAGAAGCCCTTGCGGCGCTCCCGGCTGAACGGGTCGTCGTGCTCGCAGCAGAGCAGCCGGCAGGAGCAGGCCGTCAGGGCCCAGACCGCGCACCCGGCGAGCAGGTTGCGCGGGTGCGGCGGCTTGCCGCCGGGCGGCGGGAGGAAGCCCGGGCCCTGGGGCACTCCCGGGGGCAGGGGCGCCTGGTCCGGGGCCCCGCCGGGCGGCGCCTGGCGCGGCGGCGCGTCCTGCGGGTGCTCGCCGGCGGCGCGGGCGGCACCGCTGCCTCCCGTACCGACGCCGCCTCCCGCGCCCGTGCTACCTCCCGCGCCGGTGCTGCCGCCCGCACCGGCCGGACCGCGGCGGCAGCCCGCCGCGTGCCCGGCCCGGCCGAAGACCCGGTCCACCGCGGTCTCCGTCTCGTGGGCGAGCAGGACGTGCACCAGTGCCCGGTCGGTCAGCTCGACCTCGCGCAGCGCGAGCCGGATGCCGTGCACGGCGTCCCGGCAGAGCCGTTCGGCCTCGGCGCGGTCGGTGCCGGTGGCGGTCAGGGGGTTCCAGGCGCCCGAGGCGGCGTCGGCGTCCTGGTCCTCGGCGGCGTCGAGGAGGTGGGCGAGCCGGCCGAACAGCCGCCCGGCCTCGGCCAGCGGCGCGGCGTTGCCGGGGCGTCCGGCGATCACGGCGGTGTGCGCGAAGGCGGCCGAGGTGGCGGTCTCGGTGGGCTCGGTGACCAGCAGGACGGAGCCGCCGGGCCGCAGCGAACGCTCCAACTCGCCCTGTCGGGAGGCGGCGTCGAGCAGGACGGCGGTGTCGAAGCCGACCGCGGAGGCGCTGCCGGCGCTCCGGCACTCCCAGCGCCTGGTCACCACACGGGCTCCGGCGGCCACCGGGCGGCGGGCGAAGACGCCGTCCCGGTCCTCGACGTGGTCGCGGATCTTCACCGAGGCCAGCGTGAGCGAGACGGCGGCCGCCAGCCGGGCGCCCTCGCCCTTGGCGACGGAGGCCGTCCGCATGCCGCGCAGCGGGCAGGGCCCGGCGGTGCGGCGCCAGGTGGGGTCCTCCAGGGCGGCCTGGGCCTCGACCAGGACGGAGATGATCAGACCGTCGTAGTTCGTGGCGGTCCGGGCGAGCTGCCCGTGGTCGTCCCGCAGGGCGAGGCAGAGCCCGCACAGGTGTGCCATCCAGGAGGTCTGGAGGCGTTCGGACAGTACGTGCCTGCACGGTCTGATGATGCCGAACACGATCGTTGCTCCCCCTTGCCGATGGGCCCGCGGACCGGCCCCTTGAGCCGCTGACCGACCCCCATGTCGGCGGACATCATATGATCGCCCGCCCGTCTGGGGCCCGGGGCGGCCGAGCCGAAGCCGAGCCGAAGCCGAGCCTCCGTCAGACCTCCATCGACCGTCGGAAACCCCCGGGAAGATGATCCCGTATCCGGGATAGCATCACGAATATGGGAATCGACACCGCCGCCGACGAGCGGCTCGCACAACGACTCGCCGAACTGCGGGTCGAACGCGGCTGGACCCTGGAGGAGTTGGCCCGGCTGGCCGACGTCAGCCGCTCCACCCTGTCCCGGGTGGAGCGGGCCGAGGTCAGCCCGACCGCCGCGCTGCTCGGGCGGCTCTGCGCCGTGCACGGGCGGACCATGTCCCGGCTGCTCGCCGAGGTGGAGTCCGGCCCCGCCCGGCTGGTCCGGGCCGAGGACCAGCAGCTCTGGCGCGACGAGGCGACCGGCTTCGTCCGCCGCTCGGTCTCCCCGCCGCACGGCTCGCTGCACGCGGAGATCATCGAGGGCCGCCTCCCGGTCGGCGCCGACATCGCCTATGACCGCCCCTGCCTGCTCGGGCTGGAACACCACCTCTGGCTGTTCGAGGGGCAGTTGGAGCTGACCCTGGACGGCGAACCGCAGCTGCTCGGCCCCGGCGACTGCCTGCGCTACGGTTCCGGCGGCATCCGCTTCCGCAGCCTCGGCCCGGGCGAGGCCCGCTACGCCCTCGTGGTGGTCGAGTCGTGAGCGCCGCCACCGGCCCCATACCGGAGAAGGCGGGGAAGGCGGGGAAGGCGGGGAAGCAGCGCTTCGACGCCGCCGGGCGCCGCGTCCTGCTGGTCTGCGTCGCGGGCGGCTTCACCACCCTGATCGACCAGTCCGTCCTGAACACCTCCATCCCCGCCCTGCGCGAGACCCTGCACGCCCAGCCCGCCCACCTGCAGTGGATCGTCGCCGGCTACTCGCTCGCCTTCGGCCTCGCGCTGATCCCCGGCGGGCGGCTGGGCGACGTCAAGGGCCGCAAGTGGTTCTTCGTCACCGGCCTCGCCCTGTTCACCCTGGTCAGCCTGGTCTCCGCGACCGCCACCGACCCGGAGGTGCTGATCGCCGCCCGGCTGCTCCAGGGCGTCGGCGCCGGCCTGGTCAACTCCCAGATGATCGGCACCCTCCAGGACGTCTTCGACGGCCAACTGCGGGCCCGCGCCCTCGGGATGTACGCCGTCACCGGCAGCCTCGCCTTCGCCCTCGGCCCGCCGATCGGCGGCCTGGTGCTGGCGGCGGCCGGTCCCGGGCTCGGCTGGCGGCTGACCTTCCTGCTCAACGTCCCGTTCGGCCTGGCGACCCTGCTGCTGGCCGTCCGCCACCTGCCCAAGCCCCGCCCGGCCACCCGGCACGCCGATCTCGACCTGCTCGGCCTGCTGCTGGTCGGCGCGCTGACCCTGGTCCTGATGCTGCCCTTCGTCCAGCCGCCCGGCTGGGCCGGCTGGCTGGCCTTCGGGGCCGGCGCGCTGGCGCTGCTCGGCGCGCTCGTCGGGTGGCAGCGCCGCTACGCCCGGACCGGCGGGCACCCGCTGATCCACCCGGCGCTCACCCGCTCCGCGCCGTACGCGCTCGGCACGGCCACCGCGATGGCCCAGTTCGGCTCCTCGCTGGCCGCCTCGCTGGTGCTCACGATGTTCCTCCAGGACGGCCTGGGCCTGTCCCCGATGGGCGCCGCCCTGGTCTCGCTGCCCTCCGCCCTGGCCATGGCGATCGCCTCCGCGCTCGCCTGGCGGGTGGTGCAGCGGCTCGGCCGGCGCACCGTCACCCTCGGGATGATCGGCTCGGTGCTGGCCATGCTGCTCAGCGGTGCCGTCGCGCACTGGGCGCCCGCCGCCGTGCTGCCCTGGCTGCTCGCCCTGCTCCAACTGCTCAGCGGCGCCTCGGTCGGCCTGATGGGCTCCACCAACCAGGCCTACGTGCTGCGCCACGCCCCCGCCGAGGCGGCCGGGGTGAGCGGGGCGATCCTGCAGATGGCCCAGCGGATCGCGGCGGCCGTCGCGATCTCCGCGCTGTCCGGGGTCTACCTGCGGGAGACGGCCGGGGGCGGCGGCCACCGCTCGGCGTACCTGGCGGCCAGCCTGGTCTGCGCGGCGGTGGCCGGACTCGCCGTGCTGGCCTCGGTGTTCGCCGGCCGGGTGACCGGTCGGGAGCGCACCCCCGAGGACGCGGCCGCGGTGAGCCGAGGGCGAACGGCTGTTCGTTAGGGCCTCGTCGGCGCGTACGGTGGCGGGCATGACGACAGCACGGACCGTGGAACTGCCCGAGGTCACGCTCGCCTACCGCGAGAGCGGCCGCCCCGACGGCCCGCCGCTGGTACTGCTGCACGCCCTCGGCGAGCGCGCCGCCGACTGGGACGCGGTGCTGCCCGACCTCGCCCCCGACCACCACGTGTACGCGCTCGACCTGCGCGGCCACGGCGACAGCGGCCGCACCGCCCGCTACGGCCTGGCCGAGATGCGCGAGGACGTGCTCGCCTTCCTCGACGCGCTCGGCCTGGCCCGGATCGACCTGGTCGGCCACTCGATGGGCGGCGTGGTCGCCCACCTGCTCGCCCAGGCCGCACCGGACCGGGTCGGCCGACTGGTCCTGGAGGACATCCCCGCCCCGTACCCGCGCCCGGCGAGCGGGCCGGCCGAGGGGGCGGAGGAACCGGCGCACTTCGACTGGGCGATGGTCCGGGCGGTCAAGGCGCAGATCGACACCCCCGACCCGGCCTGGCGGGAGGGGCTGACCCGGATCACCGCCCGCACCCTGGTGGTCGCGGGCGGCGCCGCCAGCCACATCCCGCAGGAGCAGATCGCCGAACTCGCCCGGCTGATCCCGGACTGCCGCCTGGTCACCATCGAGGCCGGGCACCTGGTGCACAGCGCCCGGCCGGCCGAGTACGTGGCCGTCGTGGCGCCGTTCCTGGCGCCCTGAGCGGCCCGTCCCGTCGGGGTCAGCAGAAGACGATCGCGCTCCCGCTGTCCAGGCCGGCCCGGCAGGCCCGGTACAGCTGGAGCCAGGTGTAGACCTCCGGCTCGAACGGGTCGTCCCCCGGCAGATCGGCCAGCCGGGACTCCTCCGCCGGGCCCAGCGAGCCGTCGGCCTCCAGCCGGATCCCGATGGCGGCGGCGAACCCCAGGAGCTCGGCGCGCAGGGCGCCGCACGAACCCACCATGCCGCCGCCGGGCACACCGAACTCCTCCGGCAGGAACAGCGGCTCCTCGAAGGGGAGCTCCGCCGGTATGTAGTAACCCGCGTAGTCGGCGTGGCAGAGCAGGTGCGAGTCGAACATGACGGTCTCGTCGTCGACCAGCCCCAGCTCCTCCTCGTACTGCTCCCGACTCACCCCGCGCGCCCCGGTGACCGGCTCGCCCAGCCGGTGCAGCACGTACACCCGCCGCAGCCCGGACAGGTAGCTGTACGGGAAGCCCGCCGAGAAGACCACGCCGGCACCTCCCGGCGCGGCCGGCTCCCGCCAGGCCACCCCCTCGGCCGCCAGCGCCCGGTGCAGCACCTCGGCGTCGTCCCGCAGCTCCGGGGAACCGAGCGTCCCCACAATGATCGACAGTCCCATGGCCCCGGAATCTAGCGCCGAGGTACGACAACCGCCGTCAGACGCCCTGCTCGGCCGGCAGCCGCCCGCTGCGCACCGCCGTCAGCAACTCGGCGTGGTCGGCCTCGGTGCGGTCCGCGTAGGCGACGGCGAAGGCGGCGACCGCCTCGTCCAGCGCCTCGCCCTTGCCGCAGTACCCGGCGAGCAGGCCGGGGTCGGCGGTGTGGGCGTGCGCCCGGGCGAGCAGCGCGCCGGTGATCCGCGCGTAGTCGTCCAACTGGCCCGGCAGCAGCGCGGCCGGGTCGACGCTGCCCTTGCGGTTGCGGAACTGCCGCACCTGGTAGGGGAGTCCGTCGACGGTCGTCCAGCCCAGCAGGGTGTCGCTGACCACCTGCATGTGCTTCTGGCCGAGCACCACGCGGCGGCCCTCGTGCTCCGCCGGCCGCTGCCCCCGGCCGCCGTCCAGGTACGGCAGCAGGACGGACGGCCGGGCCTCCTTCACCTGCAGCACCAGCGGCTGGTCCCGGTGGTCGGTGAGCAGCACGACGTACGAGCGGGTGCCGACACTGCCGGTGCCGACCACCCGGAACGCCACGTCCTGCACCCGGTACCGGGACAGCAGGGTGCGCACCTCGGCGGGCACCGTCGCCACGTACGGGCCGAGTGCCTCGGCCACCGCCCGGGCGGTCGCGTCGGTGACCTCGGTGAGCACCGGCGGGGCGGCCGTGAAGCGCCAACCGCCGTCCGCGGTACGGGTGGTGCTGCGGGCGGCGAACCGGGCACTGGTGTTGCCGAGGGCCTTCGCCCCGACCTTGCGCAGGACGTCGGCGAGGTCGTGCGCCTCGGCGAACGACACCAACTGCTCGTCCGCCACGGCGTTCCAGGCGTCCAGGGCGGGCAGCTTGGCGAGGGTGCGCATGGTGCGCCGGTAGGAGCCGGCCGCGTGCGCGGCGGCGGCGCGGGCGGTGCTCTCGCTCGCCCCGGTCTCCCGCCCGGCCAGCACCAGGCTGGTGGCCAACCGCTTGAGGTCCCACTCCCAGGGGCCGGGCACGGTCTCGTCGAAGTCGTTGATGTCCATCACCAGTTGGCCGCGGGCGTCGCCGTACAGGCCGAAGTTGGCCGCGTGGGCGTCCCCGCACAGCTGCGCGGTGACACCGGTCACCGGCGTGCCCGCGAGGTCGGCGGCCATCAGCCCGGCCGAGCCGCGCAGGAAGGCGAACGGGGTGGCGGCCATCCGGCCCACCCGGATCGGCACCAGCCCGGGGAGCCGGCCGGCGTTGGAGGCCTCCAACGCGGCCACGGCGGTGGGCCGGTCGGGCGCGGGCGCGAACTCCGCGTGCCGCTCCCGGGGGACGCGCTCCCGCAGGGCCTTCCCCTGCTCGCGGGCCCGCTGCGCCCGGCCGTCCGGGCCGGTCGCGAACCCGGGGACGCCGAACTGCCGCCGTGCCGTGGTGCTTCCGTTGTCCGCCACTGCTCCCCGCCCCGCCCGCCCTGCTCGAACTCCCGCCCGTGACCTGCACGGATGGCTCGTCAGGGGGAGTGACGTCCGGGACGGCGCGGTGGTTCCCGGGGCCGACGGGGGCGCGTGGGCCGACGGGGGCGCGTGGGCCGGGCGGGCCGGGTGAGGCCCGGTGGCCCCGCCGTGTCGCGCGGCCGGGCGACGGCCTACCGTGGGGCGGATGGATGACCTTCGGAGCGGCCTGGCCGTACGACTGCCCGCGGCCGCGGCCGCACTGCTGACCGTGGCGGCCGGCCTGGGCGCGCGCGCCGTGCTGTCCGGAGGGGTGGCCAAGTACGCGGGCGACGCGCTCTACACCGTCCTGGTGTACGCCTTGGTGGTGCTGGTGGCGCCCAGAGTACGACCGGTGCGGGCCGCCCTGGTGGCGACCGCGGTCAGTTGGGCGGTGGAGCTGTTCCAGGCCACCGGGCTGCCCGACGCGTGGGGGCGGCACAGCGCGCTGGTGCACCTGGTGCTCGGGTCGACCTTCAACCCGCCGGACCTGCTCTGGTACCCGGTCGGCGCGGCGGGCGCCGCGCTGCTGCACGGGGTGCTGTGCCGGGCACTGCACCGGGTGCCGCCGACCGGTCGGAACGACCGATCCGCGGCACCCGGCACCAGTTGACGGCCGGTCGGCCGACGGACCGTCAGAGCGGCATCAGGTCCGGGCGCTTGGCCTCGACGTGGTCGCCCGAGGACTCGCCGCGCAACCGCCGGCCGACCCACGGGATCAGGTACTCCCGGGCCCACTGGAGGTTCTCCCGCCGCTGGTCGGCGGGGGTGAGGACGCGGGCGTCCGGCCACGGGGCCTCCGGGTCCTCCTCGGTGCGCAGGCCGAGCGAGCGGGCGGCCAGCAGGGCGACCCGCTGGTGACCCTCGGGGGAGAGGTGCAGCCGGTCCTCGCTCCACGCGCGGCGGTCCTGCACCGCGCGCAGCGACCACAGGTCGGCGACCTTGCAGTCGTAACGGTCGGCGACCGCCCGCATGTGGCCGTTGTAGGTGGCGATCTTGCCGCGCAGGTGCTTGAGCAGCGGCACCTCGCGGGTGTCGAAGCCGGTGCAGATCAGCACCGTCCCGGCGTTCTCGGCGAGTCGGGCGATGGCGGACTCGAAGCGGACGGCCACCTCGTCCGGGTCGCTGCCGGGCCGGAGGATGTCGTTGCCGCCGGCGCAGAAGGTGACCAGGTCGGGCTGGAGCCGCTGCACCTGCGGCACCTGCTCGGCCACGATCTGGTCCAGCAGCCGTCCGCGCACCGCCAGGTTGGCGTAGCGGAACCCGCCCGGCGGCCGCCCGTCGGCGAGCAGTCCGGCCAGGCGGTCGGCCCAGCCGGCGAAGGCGCCGTCGGCACCGGGGTCGTTCAGGCCCTCGGTGAAGCTGTCCCCGAGGGCGGCGTACGAACTGAGGTCAAGGGTCTCCTGGAGGTTCGGCATGAAAGAGATAGTTCACCCATTCAAGTGACCTACGCCACCGTAGGTGACCCTGGCGGAACGTGAGATGGGCCACGTACCCTCTACGACCCGTTGACGCTTCGTGTCGGGCCGCAGAGCGCCATGCCCCGGAAAGCACAAGGTCCGGGCCCCCTTCCGCTTTCCGGCCCGCCCGGACGATGCTCGAAGGACGGCGCGCCGCTCCGGCCGCCGTTCTTTCCCTGGGGGAAACACCGGCATGAACAGCTCCGAGGACAGCTCCGCGAACAGTTCCGCGAAGAGTTCCGAGACCAGCTCCGCGAACTGGATCGTCGACGACCGCTGCACCAACTGCGACGTCGCCCGACAGCTCGCGCCCGACCTGATCCGCGAGCACGACCGCAAGTCCCGGCTGGTCCGCCAGCCGCGCGACGAGGCCGAGCGCCGCCAACTGCTCGCCGCCGCCCACGCCTGCCCGACCCGCTCGATCCGCCCCGGCGACGGCCCGCTCGACCGGGCCACCGACCCGTTCCCGCTCGCCCTCGACGAGACCGGCGACGTGCTGCTGCTCGGCCACAACTCCCGGCAGACCGCGGGCGCCACCGCCTACCTCTGCCGCCGCCCCACCGGCTGGGCGATGATCGACACGCCCCGCTACAGCGAGTCGCTCGCCGCCCGTTACGAGGCCCTCGGCCCGGTCACCGACGTCCTGCTCACCCACCGTGACCACGCCGCGCACGGCCGCGCGTACGCCGACCGGCTGGGCGCCCGGCTCTGGATCCACGAGGGCGACCTCGCCGCCGCCCCGGACGCCGACCGGGTGCTGCGCGGCACCGACCCGGTGGAGGTCTCACCCGGCCTGGTCGCCCACCCCTTCCCCGGCCACACCCTCGGCAGCGTGCTGTACGTCGCCGACGGGCGCTACTGCTTCAGCGGCGACAGCCTCTACTGGTCCCGCACCAGCGGGGACATCGAGGTGCAGGAGGCGGTGACCTGGTACTCGATCGAGGAGCAGGCCGCCTCGCTGGAGCGCGGCCTGGACGCCCTGCGCTTCGAGTGGCTGCTGCCGGGCCACGGCGACAAGCGCCGGATGCCCGCCGAGGAGGCCGACCGCCGGCTGCGCGCCCTCGCCGTCCGGGCCCGGGCGCTGCGGACCAAGCCGGTGGACTTCGCCGCCGTGCGCTGGTGACCCGGCCCCCCGGGGGCTCAGGGCCTGTCCGGGGTGAGGCCGTGCTGCCAGGCCCGGGCGGCGTCTTCCGCCCGGTCCGTGCTCGCGGCTGCTCGCCGAGGCCGGCCGGCCTCGGCGAGCAGCTGACGGGCTACCAGCGGTCGTGCACCTGCGGCCGGATGCGGCGGTCGTACAGCTCCCGTACGGCGTCGAGCGTGGCTGCGGGCAGCGGCTCCAGGTCGGCGGCTGCGGCGTTGGACCGCGCCTGTGCCACGTTGCGGGCGCCGGGGATCACCGTCGTCACCCCGGGCTGCTGGACGATCCACCGCAGCGCCGTCTGCGCCGGGGTGGCGCCCTCGGGGGCGAGTGCGGCGAACTCCCTGGCCGCTTCGACGCCCGTGGCGAAGTCCACGCCGGAGAAGGTCTCGCCCTGGTCGAAGGCCTCGCCGTGGCGGTTGTAGGTACGGTGGTCGTCCGGGGCGAAGACGGTCTGCTCGCTGTAGCGGCCCGAGAGCAGCCCCGAGGCGAGCGGCACTCGCGCCAGGATCGCCACCCCGGCCGCCTCGGCGGCGGGCAGGACCCGCTCCAGCGGCTTGAGCCGGAACGCGTTGAGGATGATCTGCACGCTCGCGACGCCCGGGCGCGCGATCGCGGTCAGCGCCTCCTCGCAGGTCTCCACGCTCACCCCGTAGGCGGCGATCCGCTCCTCCGCCACCAGGGTGTCCAGCGCGTCGAACACCTCGTCCGAGGAGTAGACGGGCGTGGGCGGGCAGTGCAGCTGCACCAGGTCCAGCCGCTCCACGCCCAGGTTCGCCCGTGAACGGTCCGCCCAGGCACGGAAGTTGGCGAGCCGGTAGTGCTCGGGCCGCTGCTCGACCCGGCGGCCGAACTTGGTGGCGACGAACACCCCCGCCTCCGGGCGCTCCTTCAGGAAGCGGCCGATCAGCCGCTCGCTGCGGCCGTCGCCGTAGACGTCGGCGGTGTCGAAGAGCGTGACGCCCGCCTCCACGGAGGCGTCGAGCACGGCCAGGGCGTCCTCCTCCCGGACGTCCCCCCAGTCCGCACCGAGCTGCCAGGTGCCGAGTCCGACGATCGAGACGGGACGGCCGGTACGGCCGAGTGCGCGCTGTTCCATGGCGCGAGCCTCTCACGAGGCGCCCGCCCACACCGACCCCGGCACCAGGCAGCCGGAGATGATGACGCCCACCGGAACGGCCCGCACGCCGGCTGCGGGCGGTCGGGGAGCGGTGCGGGTGACGGGGATCACAGGGAACCGGCTGGGGCGGGCGGACAGGGAGGGATGTGGAACTGTCACTGCGGGCGCGCCTACGCGCCGGGGACCAATGTGCGTACGGGGAGATCTTCGATGAGCATGCGCAGGCGATATACGGGTACGCGGTGCGGCGGTTGGGGGATTGGGCGGCGGCGGAGGATGTCGTCTCGCTGACGTTCCTGGAGGCCTGGCGGCTGCGCGGGAAGCTGCGTGAGGACGGGGAGGGTGTGCGGCCCTGGTTGTTCGGGATCGCCACCAATGTGCTGCGCAACACCGCCCGGGCGGGCCGCCGGCACCGTGCCGCGATGGAGCGGCTGCCGGAGCGCGAGGCGGTGCCGGACTTCGCCGACGAGTTGGTCGAACGGCTGGAGGACAGCCGACGCTTGGCCGCCGTGCGGCGGGCGTTGGCGCGGCTGCGCCGTGGCGACCGGGAGGTCTTCGGCCTGTGCGTCTGGGCGGGGATGGAGTACGCGGCGGCCGCCGAGGCGTTGGGGGTGCCGGTCGGTACGGTGCGCTCCCGGTTGTCGCGTGCCCGGGCCCGGCTGCGGGTCCTGGTGGACGCGGAACTCGCCGTGGGGGAAAGGGCGGCGGGAAATCGGGTGGAACCCGCCGGCGGTGGCGGACAGGTACGGAATGACCGCGTCGGAGCGGTCCGGTCGATACAGGGGAACAGCCGATGAACCGAATGCCAGAGCAAGGGGAGCCGGTGCTCCCCCCCGACCGCCACCAGCTGTTGAGGGGACATCTGATGAGCGAGATCAGCCGGGAGAACACCACCGCGGGCGCGCGGACCAAGCGGCGCCGGCTCGGCTGGGTGGCCGTGCCCGCCCTGGCCGGGGGCCTGGCGCTGGCGGTCGTGCTGAGCGGCGGGGACGGCACTGCGCGGGTGAAGCCCGCGCAGGCGCCGATCGCGGCGCCGGAGCAGTCGGAGGCGTCGGGGCCGGCGAAGGCGACGGGGTCGGCGGGGGCGTCGGCGTCGTCGGCCGCGAAGGTCGTGCCCGCCAGCGCCGTGGAGCTGCTGGACCACGTCGCCCAGGTCGCGGCGAGCCGGCCGGGCGCAGATGTGAAGCCCGGCCAGTTCGTCTACACCGAGTCGATGGTGACCAACAACGTGTTCGACTCCTCGGGCCATGTGAAGATCGACGCCGTGCCCCACAAGCGGGAGGTCTGGCTCTCGGTGGACGGACGGCAGGACGGGCTGCTGATCGAGGAGGCCGGCCCGAGCCTGCCGGGCCGCAACACCAAGCTGTCGGGGCCCAGCCGGCCCGGCATCGAGAGCCCGACGTACGAGTACCTGGCCACGCTCCCGACCGACCCGGACGCCCTGCTCCAGAAGCTCTACGACGAGACCATCGGCAAGCGCCCGAAGGAGGAGCGGGCGTTCAAGGCCATCAGTGAGCTGCTGAAGGAGCAGATCGCGCCGCCGGCCGTCACCGCCGCGCTCTACCAGGCGGCGGCGAAGATCCCGGGTGTCACCCTGGAGAACGACGCGGTGGACATCACCGGGCGGCACGGCATCGGGGTGGCGCGGGTCGCCGACGGCGCCCGGCTGGAGTGGATCTTCGACAAGGACAGTTACGCCTTCCTCGGCCAGCGCGGGGAGGTCGTCGAGCAGGGCAGCGACTTCGGTGCTCCCGGTACGGTCTTCGGCCAGGGCGCCGTGGTGAAGCGCGCGATCGTCGACAAGGCGGGCGACCGGCCGACCGCGCAGCAGACCCAGGCGCAGACGCCGCAGGCGTGAGTCGGAGCCGCCCCGTCGCCCGGTTCACGGACCGGGCGGCGGGGCGGCGGCGTGCCGGGGAGCGGCGGGGAGTGCGGAGCGGGTGGGTCGGCATGACCGAGGGCCGCCGCTGCCCGGCGCCGGGTGGTCGGTCGGGGCGGCCGGCCGCCCCGTGCGGGATTCCCGTGCGCCGGGGTTCGCGCCGGGTGCGCGGGGGGTTGCGCCCGGCGGGGGCGCCCGCGCGGGTGTGCGAACGGGGGTGACGGGGCAGCCGCCTCTGGGGCGACGCGCACCTGCGTCACCCAACTCCCGGCGATCCTAGGACGGTTGAGCGATGCCCACGCACACCCCGGTACGTACGGCGCGGCCCCGGCGCTACCTGATGTGCCGGCCGACGTACTTCACGGTGGACTACGCCATCAACCCGTGGATGGACCCGGCGCAGCCCACCGACACCGCGCTCGCCGTCCGCCAATGGGAGCGGCTGCACCGGACGTACCGCCGGCTCGGCCACACCGTCGAGCTGATCGACCCGGTGCCCGGCCTGCCCGACATGGTCTACGCCGCCAACGGCGCGACCGTGCTGGACGGCCGGGCCCTGGTGGCGACCTTCCGCTACCCGGAACGGGCCGCCGAGTCCGAGGCGTACCAGGCCTGGTTCCGGCTGCACGGCTACCGCGCGGTGCGCCGCGCCGCGCACGTCAACGAGGGCGAGGGCGACCACCTCGTGGTCGGCCGCCGGGTGCTCGCCGGTACGGGCTTCCGCACCTCGCGGGCCGCCCACGCCGAGGCGGAGGAGCTGTTCGGCGTCCCGGTGGTCAGCCTGACCCTGGTCGACCCGCGCTTCTACCACCTGGACACCGCGCTGGCCGTGCTCTCCGACGAGCACGTCATGTACTACCCGGAGGCCTTCGACGCCGACAGCCGCTCCGTGCTGCGCGCCCTCTACCCGGACGCCGTGCTCGCCGACCGGGCCGACGCCGAGGTGTTCGGGCTCAACGCGGTCTCGGACGGCCGCCGGGTGCTGCTCCCGGAGGCCGCCAAGAACCTGGCCGGCCGGCTCGCCGAGGAGGGCTACGAGCCGATCCCGGTGGACGTCTCCGAGCTGCTCAAGGGTGGTGGCGGGGCGAAGTGCTGCACCCTGGAACTCAGGCCGTGACCGCAGCCGTCGTGGGACCTCAGGCGCCGAGCCAGAGGTCCGGCCCGAACACCTCGTAGTGGATGTCCGCCGCCGGGAGGCCCGCCGCGAGCAGCTGGCCGCGCACGGCGCGCAGGAAGGGCAGCGGGCCGCACAGGTAGGCGGTGGTGCCGGCCGGGACCTCGACGGTCGACAGGTCGACCAGGCCGGTGCGCTCGGCCGGCCAGTCGCCGAGCGGCCGCTGGTAGAAGACGTGGGCGGTGGCGTCCGCCAACTCGGCGGTGAGCTGTTCGAGTTCGGCGCGGAAGGCGTGGCTGAGCTGGTCGCGGTCGCCGTGCACCGCGACGATCCGCCGGGTGGAGCCGGTCGCGGCCAGGTGGTCGAGCATCGCGGTCATCGGGGTGTTGCCGATGCCGGCGGAGGCGAGCAGCACCGGGCCGTCGCCGTCGGCGAGGGCGATGTCGCCCAGCGGGGGCGCCAGTTCGAGGGTGTCGCCGGCCCGCAGGCGGTCGTGCAGGTGGCCGGAGACCTCGCCGCCGGGCTCGCGCTTGACGCTGAACCGCAGGGCGCCGTGGGCGCCGCCGGACAGGCTGTACTGGCGGATCTGGTGGGCGCCGTCGGCGAGTTCGGTGCGCACCGAGACGTACTGGCCGGGGCGGAAGGCCGGGACGGGGCGGCCGTCGGCCGGGCGGACCAGGTAGGTGGTCACGGTCGAGGTCTCCCGGTGGCGGGCGACCACGGTGTACGGGCGCCACAGGTCGGCCGGGTCGCCGCCGGCCGCGGCCTCGGCGCGCAGCCGGTCCTCGAGGGCGATCAGCGCGTTGGCCATCAGCCAGTAGACCTCGTCCCAGGCGGCGGCGACCTCGGGGGTGACGGCCTCGCCGAGCACCTCGACGATCGCCGCGAACAGGTGCTCCTGGACGATCTTGTACTGGGCGCTCTCGATGCCGACCGAGACGTGCTTGTGGGCGATCCGGGCGAGCATCGCGTCCGGGCGCTGGTCGGGGTGGGCGATCAGCGCGGAGGCGAAGGCGGCTATCGAGCCGGCCAGCGCTTCGCGCTGGGTGCCGTTGGCCTGGTTGCCCCGGTTGAACAGGTCGCGCAGCAGCTCGGGGTGGGCGGCGAACAGCCGGTCGTAGAAGCGCGGGGTGATGTCACCGATCGCGGCGCCGACGACGGGCAGGGTGGCCTCGACGACCTCGGCGGACTTCGCGGACAGCATCAGAGGAGCTCCTGACTGGTAGCTGGGAAATCGGCGTCCCAGAATAGGTATCTGAGACTCGCATTTAAGGGCATGGGTGCCGACCGGCCCTCCGGTGCGGGGTCGCCCGGCAGGGTCAGTCGGCGGGTCGGTCGGCGGGTCGAGCGGTGAGGCTGAGCAGGACCGGCCCGGTGGGGGAGGCCACCAGGTCGTCGATGCTGAGCGGGTCGAGCGCGGCGAAGAAGGCCTCCTGGGCGCCGCGCAGCGCCCCGCGCAGTCGGCAGGCGGCCCGCAGCGGACACGGCGGCTCGTCCTCGCAGCCGACGACGTCGCCGACGCCCTCCAGCTCGCGCAGCAGCAGGCCGAGCGAGCCGGTCCGTCCGGCGAAGGTGATCATCAGCCCGCCGCCGCGACCGCGCCGGGCCTCCACCACCCCGAGGTGCTGCAGCCTGCTGACCACCTTGGCCGCGTGGGTGTACGGCACGCCGACCGACTCGGCCACCTCGCGGGTGGTCGGGTTCTCGCCCTCGCCGAGGACGGCGAGCCGCATGGCGATGCGAAGGGCGATGTCGGTGCTCTTGGTCAGCCTCACGATCGAAACGCTATCGAATGCGACTCCAGAACTCCAATTTCTTGCACGATCGCGACCGGGGACCCGGTCGCGCCGTCCCACCGGTCGCGCCGTCCCACCGGTCCCGCTGGTCGCATCCCGGTCGAATCTGAACACTTGGCGACATTACCGATCAGCTCCTGACGTGCCGTCACCACGCGATCTACGCTTCGCAGCGGTTCCGGAGCCACGCCTTTCACCAGCTCCCCGCACCACCTCCCCTCGGCTCGACTCCCCTGGAGGCCTTGTGAGATCACCGCGCGCACCCCGGCGCACCTGGACGGCCGTGGCGGCGATATCCGCAGCCACCGCCGCACTGCTCGCCCAGCCCGCCACCGCCGAGGCCGCCGCGCCCCCGCCGACCGTGGCGGCCCACGTGCCGGTGGCGCCCTACCCGGCCGGTGTGGCGCTCACCCCCGACGGCGCCCGGGCCTTCGTGACCAGCCAGAGCACCGGCACCGTCAGCGTCCTGGACGCCGCGAGCAGGACGGTGACCGGCAGCTTCACCGCGGGCACCGGCTCGTACGCCGTCGCCCTCTCGCCGGACGGCAAGCGCGCCTACCTGACCCATCACCTGGACAACGCGGTAAGCGTCGTGGACACCGCGACCGGCACCGTGACGGCGACCGTCCCCGTCGGCACCCAGCCCTGGGGCCTGGCGCTGTCCCCGGACGGCGCGCGCGCCTACGTCAGCAACGCCGGGGCCGGCACCGTGAGCGTGCTGGACACCGCGAGCAACACCGTCACCGCCACCGTCCCGGTCGGCGCCGAGCCGCACGGGCTGGCCGTCTCGCCCGACGGCAAGCGGCTGTACGTCGCGGCCTCCGGCGCCAAGGCGGTGAACGTGGTCGACACCGTGAGCAGCACGGTGAGCGCCACGGTCGCGGTCGGTCACAGCGCCTTCGGCCTGGCGCTCAGCCCCGACGGCAGCCGGCTGTGGGCCGCCGACGGGGACGACGCCACGGCCGCCGTGCTCGACACCGGTGCCAACTCCCTGCTCGGCACCGTCGCCGTCGGCAACGGCCCGTACTCGGTCGCCCTCGCCCCGGACGGCTCCACCGCGTACGTCTCCAACTACGCCGACAACACCCTGAGCGTCATCGACGCGGCCGGCCGGACCGTCACCGCGACCGTCCCGGTCGGCGCCGGCCCGTACACCCTGGCGCTGAGCGCCGACGGGCGGCGCGGCTACCTCGCCGACTTCACCGGCGACGCCCTCGACGTGCTGAACTTCCCGCTGCCGGTGCCCGCGGTGACCGGGATCAGCCCGAACGGCGGCTCCGGGGCGGGCGGCACCACGGTGACCATCACCGGCACCGACCTGAACGGCGCCACCGCCGTCACCTTCGGCGCGGCCGGCCCGGCCGCCTCGTTCAGCTGCACGAAGACCAGCTGCACCGCGACCGCGCCCGCCACCACGGTGACCGGCCCGGTGGACGTCCAGGTCACCACTCCCGGCGGCACCAGCGCCGCCGTCGCCGCCGACCGCTTCGGCTACACCGCGCCCAGCGCCCACCTGGCCGTCGCGCTCACGGTCAGGCCGGTCTCCGAACTGCTCGGCGGCCGGGTCGACTACACCGTCACCCTCACCGACCAGGGCCCCGACCCGATCACCGCGGCCACCGTCGCCGCGACCCTGCCCGCCGGGCTGACCACGACCTCGAGCGACTGCGCGGTGGCTGCGGGCAGGCTCGCCTGCACCCTGGCCGCGCCGCTCGCCAAGGGCGCCACCACCACCCGGCACTTCTCCGTCCGGGTCGGCCTGCTGAACCTGGTCACCTCCTGGGACGTCACGATGGCCCGCACCGCCGGCGCCCCCGCGGACCCCTCGCCCGCCACCAGCAAGGACACCCGCAGCTGCACCTCCGTGCTCGGCGCGCTGATCACCTGCCGCTGAGCGCCCCCGTCGGAGGCCCCGTCCGGACCGCCGGGCGGGGCCCTCCCGTGCCCGGCCCCGCCCCGCGACTGGACGAAGTGTCCGAGCCGGACGTACAGTCCATCCATGCCTGCCGAAACCCCCGACCCGCGCGTGCGGACCTGGTCACCGGTCTGCCGCGCGGTCGCCCAGCTGCTGGGGCCGTACGCCGAGGTGGTGCTGCACGACACCGCCACCGACCGGGTGCTGGCCATCTGGAACCCGATGACCACCCGTGCCCCCGGCGATCCGTCCCTGCTCGGCGAACTGGACGAACTGGACCCCTCCGCCCCGGACGTCTACGGGCCGTACGAGAAGCTGCTGCCGGACGGCCGCCGGCTCTCCTCGGTCAGCGCGGTGCTGCGGGACGAGGCCGGCCGGCCCTCGGCGGTGCTCTGCGTCAACCTCGACCGCGGCCCGCTGGACCAGGCCGCGGCCCTGCTGACGAACTTCGCCGCACCCACCGGCCCCCGCCCCGAGCCGCTGTTCGAACGCGACTGGACGGAACGCATCAACGACGTGGTCGGCGGCCGCGTCCGCGCCCAGGGCCGCCCGCTGGAGCGCTTCACCCGCGAGGACCGGCTCGCCGTCCTGCGCGAACTCGACGCGGCCGGGGTGTTCGCCGTCCGCCGGGCCGTCCCCGCCGTGGCCGTCGCCCTGCGGATCTCCCGCTCCACCGCCTACGCCCTGCTCGCCGAGCTCAAGCACCCGGCCGACCCCGGGAAGGACTGAGGACCCGATGACCCAGCTGCCCGACTTCCGGCTCGAAACCTACTTCACCCGTTGGGAGTTCACCGCCCGCCACCACCTCACCGCCTCCGACGCCCAGACCATGACGATGGCCGAACTCCTCGCCCTGGCCGGCCCGGAGGACCGCGAGGCCTGGGACACCCTGGCGCTCGGCTACACCGAGACCTTCGGCGACCCGGGCCTGCGGCAGGCGATCGCCGGGATGTACGAGCGGGTCGACGCGGACGACGTGATCTGCTTCGGCGGCGCCCAGGAGGGCATCAACCTCGCCATGCAGGTGCTGCTCGGCCCGGGCGACCACGCGGTGGTGCTGACCCCCAACTACCAGTCCGCGGAGACCATCCCGCTCTCGCTCTGCGAGGTCACCGGCGTCGCGCTGGACGAGCGGCAGGACTGGGCGCTCGACCTGGACGCCGTCGAGGCGGCGCTGCGCCCGAACACCAAGGTGCTCTCGGTCAACTTCCCGAACAACCCGACCGGCGCCCTGATCGACGCCGCCGACTTCGCCCGGCTCGCCGAACTGTGCGAGGAACGGGGCATCCGGCTGTTCTCGGACGAGGTCTACCGGGGCCTGGAACGCGACCCGGCGCGCACCCTGCCGCAGGCCGCCGACCTCTCGGCCACCGCACTGTCGCTCAACGTGACCTCCAAGTCGCTCGGCCTGCCCGGGCTGCGGATCGGCTGGATCGCCTGCCGGGACCGCGAGCTGCGCACCCGGCTGGAGCGGGCCAAGCACTACACCACCATCTGCAACTCGGCGCCGAGCGAGGTGCTGGCCCGGATCGCGATCACCGCCCGGGACCGGATCCTCGCCCGCAACCGGGGCCTCATCGCGGAGAACCTGCCGCACTTCGACGCCTTCTTCGCCGAGTTCCCCGAGCTCTTCGACTGGCGCGCCCCGGACGGCGGCTGCGTCGCCTACCCGCGCTACCTCGGGCCGGACGGCGTGGAGGACTTCTGCACCGCGCTGGTCGAGCAGGCCGGTGTGCTGCTGATGCCCGCGAGCATGTTCCGCTCCGAGCTCACCCCCACCCCGGCCGACCGCTTCCGGATCGGCGTCGGCCGCCGTGACCCGGGTCCGGCGCTGGAGGCCTTCGCCGACTGGCTGCGCAAGCGCTGACCGGCGGAGGGCCGAGGCGGGGACGGCGAGGCGGGGACGGCGAGGGGGCGGGGTTCCGATCGGTGCCCCGCCCCCTCGCCGTCCCCGGAAGGACCCTGGTGTCAGAGCTTCTGCCAGGCCGGCTTGGCCGCGTAGGTGTCGCGGAAGTAGTCGGCGAGCTTGAGGCGGGAGGCGGCGGCCTCGTCCACCACCACGGTGGCGTGCGGGTGCAGCTGCAGCGCCGAGGCGGGGACGGCGGCGGCCAGCGGGCCCTCGACGGACAGGGCGACGGCCTCGGCCTTGGCCTCGCCGGTGGCCAGCAGGACCAGGTGGCGGGCCTCCAGGATGGTGCCGATGCCCTGGGTGATGACGTGGTGCGGGACCTCGTCGATGCTGTCGAAGAACCGCGCGTTGTCGACCCGGGTCTGCCGGGTGAGGGTCTTGATCCTGGTCCGGGAGGAGAGCGAGGAGCAGGGCTCGTTGAAGCCGATGTGGCCGTCCGTGCCGATACCGAGGATCTGCAGGTCCACGCCGCCGGCCTCGGCCAGCGCGCGGTCGTAGGCGGTGGCGGCCGCGGCGATGTCGGCGGCGTTGCCGTCCGGGCCCAGGAAGGAGTCCTCGGTCAGGCCGAGCGGTTCCACGACCTCCTTCAGCACCACCGAGCGGTAGGACTCCGGGTGGCCGGCCGGCAGGCCGACGTACTCGTCCAGCTGGCAGATGCGCGCCCGGGAGGCGTCCAGGCGGCCGTCCCGGACCCGCTCGGCGAGGGCCTGGTAGATCGGCAGCGGGGTCGAGCCGGTCGCGACGCCGAGCAGGGCCTCGGGCTTGTCGGTCAGCAGATCGGTGATCGCCGCGGCGATGAGTTCGCCGGCCGCTGAGGCGTCAGGGACGATCACGATTTCCATACTGGGTCCACCGTTCTGAGGCGAGTCTGAGGTCTAGACCTCCAAGGTCTAGACCAGTTTGCCGTGAACGGGGGCCCCAGGTCCACCCGGGGCCGGTGCTGGGGTCCGGGCGTTCTGCCTGGTGGGGGCTCCCGGGTGTGCGGGCCGGACGCGTGGAGCCCGGGCCGGATGTGCGGAGAGCCGGGGCTCGAAGGCCCCGGCTCCCTGCGCCCGGTCGTACGGGCTGCCCTGTCCTACGGTGTCGTTCCTGCGGCTGGTGTCCTTCCGGTGACCGGTCGGGGTCCGGACTGCCGGAGCGGAGCCGGCCGGGTCAGAACGGGTTGGTACAGGTGGTCACCTGCTTGCCGGCGTCCAGCGCCGGGCCGGCGGTGGCGCAGATGATGCGGGGGGCGGTGGCGGTGACCTTCGAGGTGACGGCCTGGGCGGAGCCGAGTCGGACGGTCGTCGCACTGGCGACCGTCTCCCACGGGCTGCCCCAGGCCTTCTGGGTGCGCACCTCTACCTGAACCATCGTCAACTGGGTGGGGTCCGCGTTGACCTGGGCGATGCCGACGATGCCTTCGCTGTCGGCCTGGTGCGTGATGCAGGGGCGGTTGAGCACCGTGGCGCAGGCCGCGGTGCCGGCCTCGGACGTCGCCGTGGCGGCCATGGCGGGGGCGGCCGAGAGCCCTGCGATCCCTGCCACCGTCATCATCACGGCTGCAATCCGAGTGCGCATGATACGAACCTCCTTGGAAATAAAGGGAATCTCATTCCTTGAGATGAGTCTTGCACACATCATGGGATCGGCAAGTGTGCGTTGCGTCACACCCATGGTGACGGTTCAACTACTGGCTGCAATCGTTCGCCGGATGTTCAGCATACGGACAAGTCGCGGCCTGACGGATGATCAGTCCTTCGGCGATGGCGCCACCCGCCCCAACTCCCCGACCTGCGAGGACCTGTGGCCGTACCGGGTGTGCGCTCGGTCCGCACCCGGCCCGCTTTCGGCGGATGGGGGTGGTGTCCGTGGTGCCGGGGAGGGGTGCGTTGATCCTGTCGCCTCGCGCCCGTACCCCGAGGCCACTGCTTTGACCAGTCCTTGAACTCCCCTTTTATCGGCGAGGCCTCCGCCGGCGGCCCTCCCTTGACCGTCAACTCCCGCCTCGGCGAACGGAGTTGGTTGCCATTCGTCACTCGTCCGGGTGGCGCCTTGCCACCGGGGCGAATCGGACGGATACCATCGAACCGATCCCACGGAGGTGGCGGCGTGGACACGGTCATCGTGCAACTGCCCGGCCCGGGGCCGGACCTGGCACCCGGTGCGGCGCCCGGACTGCTGCGGATGGGCCCCGGCGAGGCCGCGGTGTTCGGCCGCGGTGAGCCCGGCCGCCCCGTCCCCATCCCGCTGCCCGACCAGGGCGTCTCGCGCCGGGCGGGCGAGGTGGTCGCCGCCGAGGACTACTGGCGGCTGTCCAACTTCAGCACCACCGCCACCTATGTGGTGGAGAACCTGGAGGGCGCGGGGGAGCACGTCAAGGTCGCCCCCGGACGCCTCGGCGCGCCCGTCCCGTTCGAGCTCTCGCGTGTTCTGCTGCCCGCCCTCGGCGAGCCCGCCGCCTTCAAGGTCTTCGCCCCGCAGCACGCCTACCTGGACGGCCACCCGTGCGACGGCGACGGCGAACGCACCGTCAGCCCCTTCGCCCTGGACCCGACCGCCAAGTACTTCCTGGTGCTGCTCGCGCTCTGCGAGCCCCGGCTGCGCTCGCCGTCCACCGCCGCCGTCCCCGGGGTGACCGACGTGCTGGCCCGGCTGCGCCCCCTGCCCGCCTGCCACGGGCTGAGCCGCTCCGCGGTGAACTACCACATCGACTACCTGGTCGGCGCCAAGCTGCGGCTGCGCGACCCGTACGAGGAGGGCTCCGCCGGCGGCAAGCGCGAGGAACTGGTCGCCCTGGCCCTGCGCTTCGACCTCGTCCGGGAGGAGCACCTCGCGCTGCTGCCGCCCCGACGCCCGGCCGGCCGGCCGTGAGCCCGACCGACCCGCCGGCCGACCCGCCCCGCGCGGACCGGCCGGACACCCGTACGCCGGACGGGCGGCCGCCCTTCGAGCTGCCCGAGGGCTACCCGCTGGCCGGCTACCGCACCGGCGCCTTCCTCGGCGCGGGCGCCTGGGGCAGCGTCTACGCGGCCGAGGCCCCCGACGGCACCCGGGCCGCCGTCAAGCTCCTCGGACCGGCCCGCTCCAGCCCCGGCCAGCGCCGCACCATGGCCCAGATGGCCGTCGGCGAGCTGCGGTTCAGCCGCCGCGCCGACCACCCCCACCTGATCCGCACCCTCGCCGTGGTCACCGTCCACGACCCGGACCGCCCCGAACTGGACGGCGCCGTCGCCCTGGTGATGGAACGCGCCGCCCGCAGCCTCCAGGACGCCCTCGCCACGGCCCGCCCCGGCACGGCCGTCCCCGGCGCCGAGCGGATCCTCGCCGAGGTCTGCTCCGGGCTGACCCACATGCACCGGGCCGGCTGGGTGCACGGGGACCTCAAACCGGCCAACATCCTGCTGATGCCCGACGGCACCGCCAAGATCGCCGACTTCGGCCTGACCGCCGAACTCGAGGGCACCCACGCCTACGCCCCGCCGCTCGGCTCGCCCGACCACGTCCCGCCCGAATGGTGGTCCGAGCGCACCGGGGCGCGCGGGGTCGCCCTGCGCCCCAGCGCCGACGTGTGGGCCTTCGGGGTGATCGCCCACCAGCTGCTCACCGGCGGGCTGCACCCCTTCCTCGGCGCCACCGCCCGGGCCCGCTCACTGGCCGCCCAGGCGTACGCGCGCGGCGCGACCCCGCTGCGCCTGGACCAGGCGCTCCCGGCCGGCTGGCGGGCCGTGGTGGCGGCCTGTCTGGCCGCGGACCGGGAGGAACGCGCCCGCGCCGACCTCGCCGCCCTGGTCGCCCGGGCCGGCGCCCGCCCGCCCGGGCGCCGGCGGGCGCTGCGGGCGGGCGCCGGCCTGCTGGTCTGCACGGCCGTCCTGTGCGTGCTGACCGGCGGCCCCGAACCCACCGGGCCGGGCGGGCCGCGGGCGGTGCCGCCGCTGCCCGGGGCGATCCCGGCCGGATCCGACGTCCCCGTGGCCTACCGGGGCATGATCGAGGAGGCCGCCCGGCGCTGCCCCGAACCGGAGGTCAGCCCGGTGCTGCTGGCCGCGATGCTCAAGGCGGAGAGCGGCTTCGACCCGAACGCGTCCAGCCCGGAGACCGGCGAGTACGGCATCGCGATGTGGACGCCCGCGGTGTTCGAGGCCTGGGGCAAGGCCGCCAACCACCCCGGCCCGAAGTCCTACCTGGACCCGGGCGACGCGATCGCCGCGATGGGCAACTACGTCTGCTGGCTCGACCAGCAGCTCAAGCGGCACGGCTTCACCCGCGACCTGCCCGCGCTGGTCACCGCCGCGTACCGGACCAGTGACAAGACCGTGGCGGACACCGGAGGAGTGCCGGAACGGGTCCGGCCGCACGTCGACAAGGTCCTCCGGTACCTGGCCGAGTACGGAGGGTGAACGGGCGAACCGGGATGAGTCGTGCCACAACCGCCCACGGCCCGGCGCGGGCACCCCGGCGACCGGCCTCCGGTCTGGGATCCTCGGGCGCATGATCACGAAGCTCCGCGCGGCCTCCGCGCAATGGACCGTCGTCGTCCCGGTGGCGGCGTTCGTCGTCCTCGCCCTGACCTGGCACGAGGACCTGCCCGGCTGGGTGGTGGGCGTCGTCGCGGTGTTCCTGGTGGGGGCGGTCCTGGCCGCCGTGCACCACGCGGAGGTGATCGCGCACTGGACCGGGGAGCCGTTCGGATCGCTGGTGCTCGCGGTCGCGGTCACGGTGATCGAGGTGGCGCTGATCGTGACGCTGATGGCCGACGGCGGGGACAAGTCCTCCACCCTCGCCCGGGACACCGTGTTCGCCGCCGTGATGATCACCTGCAACGGGATCATGGGCCTGTCCATCATCGTGGCCGCGCTGAAGTACCGCACCGCCGTCTTCAACGCCGAGGGCACCGGCACGGCGCTCGCCTGCATCGCCACCCTGGCCACCCTGAGCATGGTGCTGCCGACCTTCACCACCAGCACCCCGGGCCCGCAGTTCTCCACCACCCAGCTGGCCTACGCGGCCACCGCCTCGCTGGTGGTGTACGGGCTGTTCGTGACCACCCAGACCCTGCGGCACCGGGACTACTTCCTGCCCGTCACCCCGGAGGGCGAGGTCCGTACGGAGGAGGACGGCGACCACGCGGCGCCGCCCACCGTCCGGGCCGCCGGGATGAGCCTGCTGCTGCTCGCCGTCGCGCTGGTCTCGGTGGTCGGCCTGGCCAAGGGCGTCTCGCCGACCATCGAGTCCGGGGTGGCGAGCGCCGGACTGCCGCACGCCGTGGTCGGCGTGGTGATCGCCATGATGGTGCTGCTGCCGGAGACCATCGCGGCGCTGCGCGCGGCCCGGCGCAACCGGGTGCAGACCAGCCTCAACCTGGCCCTCGGCTCGGCGCTCGCCAGCATCGGCCTGACCATCCCGGCGGTCGCGATCGCCTCGGTCTGGCTCTCCGGCCCGCTCGTCCTCGGCCTCGAACCCTCGCACCTGGTGCTGCTGACCCTGACGGTGGTGCTCGGCACCCTGACCGTCATCCCGCGCCGGGCCACCCTGCTGCAGGGGGCGCTGCACCTGGGGGTGCTGGCGGAGTTCGTGGTGCTGGCGGTGAACCCGTGACGGGAGTGAACCACTGAGGCCCCCGCGGCCGTGGAGATGAACGGAAGCCCCTGGCACGTCCCCCCGTGCGGTCAGGGGCTTCCGTCGTCCCCGGCCCGCGCTGCCGGCGGGCCGGGGACGGGCAGGGCCTGTCGGCCCCTCGGGGCCGGTCCGGCCCCGAGGTCCGCGGCTCAGACGCGGACCCGCGGCCCCCGGAGGGCTCAGACCCCCGGGGACCGGCGTACCGGGTACCTCAGGAGGAGGTGCGGCGACGGCGGGTGTAGACCACCGCGCCCGCGCCGGCGACCAGCAGGGCGGTGCCGGCGCCCGCGTACAGCAGGGTGCCGTCGCTACCGGTGCTGGCCAGCTTCTTGCCGTCCGGGACGGTGCCCGGGATCGGGGTCGGGACGCTGACCTTGGCCGGCACCACCAGCGGCTGCTGCGGGCTGACCTTGGTGCCGTCGCCGGGGTGCACCGGGACGGTGGCGGTGGGCGCGGTGGACGGGCCGGCGCTCGGAGCGGTGCCGGGGGCGCCGGTCGTGACCACGGCGGCCGGGGTGGTCGGCGCAGGGGTCTTGGCGGGCTCGGTGGCCGGGGCGGTGGGCGCCGGGGTCTTGGCCGGCCCGGTGGCCGGGGCGGTCGCCGGGGTGGTCGGCACCGGCGGCAGCGGGGTGGTGGACGGCGTCTCCGAGTGGGTGGGCGCCGGGGTGTGCGACGGCGCGGGGGTGTGCGACGGCGCCGGGGTGTGGGAGGGGCTGGTGCTCGGCACGGCGGTCGGCTTGCCGGTCGGGGCCGTGGTCCGGCCGCCGCAGTCGACCTTGAAGACCTTCTGCTTGGGGTTGCTGACGTCCGGGTCCTCCGGCAGCTCGCCGTCGACCAGCGGGACGGCCGCCCAGAACAGCTTGTAGTGGCCGTCCGGGAGGTTGATGTCCTCGGTGCGGACGTGGCCCTGGTCGTCGACCGGGAGGTCGCCGTACACGAGCGGCTCGGTCATGTCGCTGTTCAGGTCGAAGATCGCCCAGAGCACGTCCTGGTTCGCGTCGAAGCCGAAGGAGTCCAGGTAGAAGGTGCAGACCTTGGGCTCGTTCCGCACGTCCTCCTGGCCGGTGGAGGCGTCGTGGATCTTGACGGTGCCGTTGTTGCCGGGGGCGCCCTTGCCGTTGCCGCCGGCGACGGCGTGCGCAGCGGGGGCGAGCAGCAGCAGGGCGGCGGCGGTGGGGACGGCCACCAGGGAGCGTGCGGCGGTGGAGCGAAGGTGCATGGGTGTTCCATCGGGTACGGCAGGCCGGGACGCGCCTGCGCGGTGGGAGGGTACCTTCGGTCGCCTGCCGGATGGGGGCCGGCTGCGTACGACGTGAGGGGGACAAAAGTTCCCGCAGCGTGAAACGTGACGCAAGGGGGATTTGGCCGAAATACAGCACTGGGGGCGATTGGTCCGACTAGTCCCCCGCAACAATCCGATCACCCGATTGTGGTGAATTCATGTGCGTCAAAGCCGTTTGACGTGCTGATTTGTCGGTCGGGCCCGGCTCGGCGGGCCGCAGCGGCGAGCGGCGGACGACCGGCGGGCGACCGGAGGCCGGTCCGCGGGTGGCCGGTATTGGCCGGTCCGCGACACGGGTCCGCGTGTCATGGCGGCGGGCGTGCGGCGCGGTTCTCTATCGTCCCGTCTGGAACCGCCCGGTCCACCGATTCCGTTGTGCGTGCGGCCGACCGCGTCAGCAAGCGGTCGAGCCGACAGCCGATCCGACCCAGGGGGAGTGCTCGATGCCCGGCCCAGAGCAGCAGGAGCGAGCGGAGCGGCAGCGGCCCGCCCCGACCGAGGACAGCGCCGACGTCATCGTGGTCGGCGCCGGACCGGCCGGCTCCACCGCCGCCTACCACCTCGCCCGCACCGGCCTGGACGTCCTGTTGCTGGAGAAGTCCGCCTTCCCGCGCGAGAAGGTCTGCGGCGACGGCCTCACCCCGCGCACCGTCAAGCAGCTGGTCGACATGGGCATCGACGTCTCCGAGGAGGCCGGCTGGCTGCACAACAAGGGCCTGCGGCTGATCTCCGGCCACCGCTCGCTGGAGTTCGACTGGCCCGAGCTCTCCGCCTTCCCCGGCCACGGACTCGTGCGCCGCCGCGCGGACTTCGACGAACTGCTCGCCCGCAAGGCCGCCGCGGCCGGTGCCCGGCTGATCGAACGGGCCAACGTGGCCGGTCCGTTGACGGACGAGCGGTCCGGCCGGATCACCGGCGTCACCGCCAGACTGGGCGAGGAGCGCAGGCCCGTCGAGTACCGCGCCCCGATCGTGGTCGCCGCCGACGGCAACTCCACCCGGCTGTCCGTCGCGATGAAGCGCTACCGGCGCACCGACCGCGCGATGGGCGTGGCCTACCGCACCTACTTCACCACCCCGCGCCACGAGGACCGCTACCTGGAGGCCTGGCTCGACCTGCGCCACCCCGACGACCCGGCGCACCGCCTGCTGCCCGGCTACGCCTGGGTGTTCGGCATGGGCGACGGCACCGCCAACGTCGGCCTCGGCGTCCTCGACACCGCGAAGACCGACCTCGACTGGCGGGACCTGCTGCGGCGCTGGTGCGCCGACCTGCCGCCCGGCTACGGCTACCACCCCGACGCCGTCACCGAGCCGATCCGCGGCTCCGCCCTCCCGATGGGCCTCAACCGCCAACCCCACTACGCCGACGGCCTGTTGCTGATCGGCGACGCCGGCGGCACGGTCAGCCCCGGCACCGGCGAGGGCATCGCCTACGCGATGGAGTCCGGCCGCCACGCCGCCGAGACGGTCGTCCAGGCGCACGCCCGCCGCACCGACCGCGGCCGCGAACTCGCCCTGCGCGCCTACCCGCAGAAGCTGCGCTCCGCCTACGCGGGCTACTTCGCGCTCGGCCGGCTGGCCGCCGACCTGCTCGGCCGCCCCCGGCTGCTCGGCGCGGCAGGGGCCGCCGGACTGGGCCACCCGGCGCTGCTGAAGGTGGCGTTCCGGCTGATGGTCAACCTGACCGAGCCCGACTCCAAGGACGCCCTGGACCGACTGCTCCACCTGGTCGGGCGGGTCGCCCCGGGGCGCTGAGACCGGTTCCGCCGGACCGCTCGTCCTTCCGGGTGAGCGGGCCCGGCGCCCGGCCTTGGCCGAATCCGGTAATTCGGTCGGCCGTCGGCCAAGTCGTGTTGACGAATGATCAGTGAATCCGCTTGCCTGGTGTCGAACCGGCCACGGAGGGTGAGCGGAAAGCCCTCCGTGGCTCCCTATTTCCACTGATCCTCGTTCGACGGAGACACCGTGCGCCTTCGCCTGCTCGTCGCGCCCCTCGCCGCGGCCGCCGCCCTGACCGCCGTCAGCACTCCCGCCGCTGTCGCCGACCCGCGCGCGGCCACCCCCTCAGACCAGTGCTCCGCGACGTTCTTCGACGGCGACTCGCGCCTCGGCCCCGAGGACCTCCCGAGCACCGGCCCGGTCGGCCGCCAGCTCACCGGCTACCAGCGCACCGGCGGCGCGAGCGACCAGGACTTCCTGGCCCGGTACTACGACCAGAGCGCCAACGGCGGCAAGGGCGGCTGGATCTACCCGCCCGCCGACGGCTACGTCACCCTGCCCGACGGCAGCCCGTTCGAGTTCGACCTGACGCTCTACCCGAACCAGAACATCGACCGCTACGGCAGCGAGTACGGCGCCTACCTCGCCCCCGAGGGCCTGCCCTACGCCAACCGCGCCATCCCGCCGCAGAGCCTCGACAGCGTCCCGGCGGCCGGCTGCAACTACCACGACTACAAGGTGGTCAAGTCGTTCAAGGTGCACGCCGGGCCCATCGCCCCCTGGTTCAACCAGCCCGGCTGGGGCCTGCAGTACCAGCTCGACGCCACCCTCGTCCCCGGCGGCCCGGCAAAGCTCAACGTGCTCTGGCTCGTGGAGAACGGCTACCTCGCCCGGATCTGACCGGAGTCCGCACGCGATGTCCGAGCCGTCTCCACGCAGGTGCGGCTCCGGAAGCGGTGGTCGAGGGAATCCGTCCGGACGCGGGTGGCCGGCCCCGGGGCCGGCCACCCGCCGCCCTCCTGGCGGCCCCGGCGCGCCGGCTGCGGGCCGGATTAATCGCTGGCGGGCGCGGTGCGCCGGGAGGTAGGAAGTCGGGGTGAGCACCAGCGACTCGCCGGCCGAACGGCGCCCCTTCCGCCCCGACGTCCTCGACCTCGGGGACGTCCTGCTGCGCCCCTGGGGCCGCGCCCTTGACCTGCCCGGGGGCACTGTCGCCGCCCTGACGGCCGCCGCCGCGGACCAGGAGATCGCCCGCTGGAACCCGCTGCACGACGCCGTCCACCCGGCCGGCGCCGAGGCCTACCTCGACCGCGCCGACCAGGGCTGGGCGGACGGCGGGACCGCCTGCTTCGCCGTCACCGACCGCGCCGACGGCCGGCTGTGCGGCAACGTCGCCCTGATCTGGACGGACCGGGGCGAGGGCGTCGCGATGGTCGGCTACTGGCTGCTCGCCGCCGCCCGCGGCCGCGGCCTCGCCACCCGGGTCACCGACGCCGTCACCCGCTGGGGCGTCCGCACCGCCGGTGTCCGCCGCATCGAGCTCTACCACGCCGTCGGCAACGACTCCTCCTGCCGGGTCGCCGCCCGGGCCGGGTTCCCCTACGAGGGCACCCTGCGCGCCTCCTACCGCCACGGCGACGGCCCGTACCACGACGAGCACCTGCACGCCCGGCTGGCGAGCGACCCGGGGGCCGCCGGGTGACGGGCCGTCCGGACCGGGGCGGTCGCGGGCCGACGGCCACACCCACGGCCCGGGCGCGGTGACCTTCGACGCCCGGCGCCTCCAGTGCTACGGCGAGAGCCTGCCCGAGCCGTTCACCCCGTCGCAGGAGGAACTGCGCGCCGCCGCGTCGGCGGTCCCGCAGCTCACCGGGGGTGTCACCCGGCTGGTTCGTCCTGACCCACTCGTCCTGACCCACCCGGCACGCGCTGACCGTGGAACTGGGCGAGCTGGATGAGGTTGCCACAGGTGTCGTCCAGCACGGCGACGGTGACCGGGCCCATCGCCGTCGGCTCCTGGGTGAAGCGCACCCCGAGCCGGTGCAGGCGGTCGTACTCGGCGTGCACGTTGTCGACCGCGAACTGGGCGGCCGGGATGCCGTCCTCGACCAGCGCGCTCTTGTACGGCCCGACGGCGCGGTGGTTGTCGGGCTCCAGCAGCAGCTGGGTGCCGTTCGGCTGTTCGGGGGAGACCACGGTGAGCCAGCGGTACGCGCCGAGCGGGACCTCCGCCTTCTTCACGAAGCCCAGCATCTCGGTGTAGAAGCGCAGCGCCTTGTCCTGGTCGTCGACGAACACGGTGGTCAGGTTGATCCTCACGGGGTGCCCTCCGATGCGCCCGGGTGGTGGCGGTGGCCGCCGAGCCGATCGTAGATCGCGCGCAGCCAGGGCTGCCGGACGGCGGGCAGCCGGGCGAGGCGGTGGCGCAGCAGGCGCCGGTCGGGCTCGAACAGGCGGTCGGGGCGCAGCGGCAGCGGATCGTCCTGCTCCTCCCCGGCCGGCAGCCGGCTGCCGGGGCGCAGCGACGGGAAGGCCAGGTAGGCCCACACCTCGGCGTCCAGCGGGACGGCCACGGTGCCGGACGGCGCCGGCCAGGCGGCGCCGGTCCACGGGTGGCGGGGGACGAGGGCGAGGTCCGGTGCCGGGACGGCGGGGAGGCCGGGCCCGGCCGGGCGCAGGGCACGGGCCGGGGGACCGGCGGGCAGCAGCCGGTGCAGGGTGCGGCCGAAGGTCTCGGTGAGCAGGCCCGGCGCGACGCCCACCGGCTCGCCGCCGGAGGCCGCCAGGACCTCGGCCAGCGCCTCCCCGACGGCGGCGCTCCACCGGTCGCTCCACCAGCCGTCCGGCTCGACCGGGGGCAGTGGCGGCACCGTCCAGCCGTCCCCGGCGGGCCGGGCCGGGCCCTCGACGGGCAGACGCCGGAAGGCCCGCGGGTGGAGCCACACCGCCTGCCAGTGGTAGCAGTCGTCGACCCGGGTGCCCACCGTCCGCCCGCAGCGCGCGCAGGCCAGGTTCGAGCGGTCGGCCGCCGCGCAGCAGCCCTCGCACCGCTCGGGGATCAGCTCGGTGCCGCGGGTGTCGCCCGGGGCCAGCAGCACCGCGCCGCCGGGACCGCTCCACAGGCCGTCGACCGGCGCGTACAGGCCCCGTTCGGCGGCCTCCGCGGCCGTGACCTCGGACCAGGGCCGCCAGGGCCCTTCGTTCGGCTCCGGGTCGACGGCGAAGGTGCCCGGCTCCAGCAGCGGCGGAAGGTAGCGGTTCCCGCCCTCCCGGTGGGCGTGCGGCGGCAGCGTCACCTCCGCCACCGGCACGGTCAACTCAGCACCGCACCCCGCGCACGCGAACACCGCCACCCGTTCTCCCCCCGTCGACGAACGTCCGGAGTATCGCCTCCCGGGCCCCGGTCGCAAAGCGGTTTTCCGCTGCCGGGGCACCCCGCCCCGGCAGGCTGCGCGCCGGGCCCGGGAGCGTCCTAACCTGGAAGGGCGCGCGCGGTGCGTGGCCTGCGGCGGAGGAAGCCCGGGCACAGGAGCCGAAGCACGGGAGAGGTGGCCATGACGGTGATCTCGGCGGCCCTCATCGGCACCGACTGGCGGCCCCGGCTGCCCGGTGGCGCCGAGCTGTTGCGCGAGTGCGCCGCGCGGGGCTGGACGGTCGTGCTGACCGGCCCCGGGCCGGCCGGGGCGCGCGCCCTGACCGTGACCGCCCCCGGCGGTGACCCCGTGCGGGCCGCGCTGGCCCTGGTGGACGGCGCGCCCTCGCACGCGGTGGCCGTCGCCGGGAGCGTGCGCGAGGTGCTGGCGGCGCGGCGGGCCGGGGTGCCCTGCGTCGCCCTGGAGGCCGGCGGGGACGCCGGCCCGCAGCTGAGGGCGGCCGGCGCGGTCGAGGTGCACCGCGACGTCGCCGCCCTGCTGCGCGTCCTGGACGACAGCCTGCTCGCCCGTCCCCGGGCCTTCGGGCGCGTGGCCGCCGCAACCGGCGGCCCCCGGAACGGTTAACGCCGGCCCGTACCGGGCAATCCGCCGGGTGCGAGCACGTCACCGGAAGTGTCGGAGGTGACCGAGATGGACGGACCCGCGTTGAGCGGACGGGAGCGGCGGCTCCTTGAGGAGATCGAGTCCGATCTGCGCCAGGACACGCGCCTCGACCGGAAGTTGAGCACGATGGGGGCCAAGCGGCCGAGCCGGTTCCGGGGCGCCCTGCGCGGCGCCGGGCGCCGGATCCCGGCCGGGGTGCTGGTGACCGCGCTGGTGATGACGGCGATCTGCGCGGGCATCGGCGTGCGCACCCCGGCCGTCGCCGTGCTGACCGCCCTCGGGGTGGTCTGGGCCGCCTCGGTGGCGGCCTCGGTGGCCGCCACGGTGCTGCTGCGGCGGCGCCGGGGAGCTTCCCGGGGCGACGGCGTCGCGGACGGCGCCGGCCCGGACCGGTCCGACGGGCGCGAACGCCGGGAACGCCGCGACCGTCGTGACCGCGGGGAGAGGCGCGAAGGCCGTGAACGAAGGCCCTGGGACCGCCCGGAGGCGTGACCCGACGGGGGGCCGAACCACCGAGAGGTGCGCATGAGTACCGACCTGTGGGAGCACCGCCCGGGCTCCCACCCCGCCGCCGACCTCAGCCTGGCCGGGTACGAGGTGCACGCCACCGACGGTCCGCTCGGCCGGGTCGAACAGGACGCCGGTGACCAGCTGACGGTCGACGCCGGCCGCTGGGTGCCGGGCGCGCGGGTGCTCGCCCCGGTCGGCCTGGTCGCCCGGATCGACCACCTGGACCGCGTCGTCCACCTCGACTGCCCGCGGGCCCGGCTCACCGCCGTCCCGCCGCCCGCCGAGCACCTCACCCCCGACCGCCGGCGCTGAGCCGTGGACCGCCGAACCACGGGCTGGCCCGCCACCACCCTGACCGGCCGGACGATCGCCTTCCTGGTCGCCCCGTACGGCGCCGAACAACAGGAACTGGCCTCGCCCTGGCAGGCCGTCCTCGAGTCCGGCGGCCGCCCGCGGCTGCTCTCCACCGCCCCCGGCCGGGTCCAGGCCGTCCGGCACCGCGAGCCCGGCGACACCTTCGCCGTGGACGGCCTGGTGGCCGATGCGGACCCGGCCGAGTACGACGGGCTGGTGCTGCCCGGCGGCGTCGCCAACCCGGACCGACTGCGGCTCGACGCGGCGGCCGTCGCCTTCGTCCGGGCCTGCTGCGCCGCCGGCCGCCCGGTCGCGGCGATCTGCCACGCCGCCTGGACGCTGATCGAGGCCGACGCCGTCCGCGGCCGGACCCTCACCTCCTGGCCCAGCCTGCGCACGGACCTGGTCAACGCGGGCGCCCATTGGGTGGACGAGGAGGTGCACGTCTGCCGGGACGGGCCGGGCCCGCTGGTGACCAGCCGCGCGCCGGGGGACCTGCCGGTGTTCGAGGACGCGCTGGTCACCGAGTTCGCCCACGCGGCGGCCGCGCGCCGCAAGTGAGCGGCCCGCGGGGGCCGTTCGGGCCAGGTGCGGTGCCCGTGGCCGGTGCGGAGCCCGTGGTCCCGAAGACCGCCGTCGGAGCCGGCGGCCCCCGCGCGGGTCAGTCCCCGCGCAGGCGGACGAAGGTGGCGGTGGGCGGGCGGCCGGTGAGGGTGAGTTCGGCGCGCAGCGGGCCGGTGAGCGGGTGCACCTGGCCGTGCTCGGGGTCGACGGCGGACGGGCCGAGCAGCGGGCCGGCCGCCCGGGCGACCTCCCGGGCCTGCACGGGGGTCAGTTGCGGGCTGGTCAACAGGACGCGGCCGTCGTCGAGTTGGAGCACCAGGGCGTGCGGCCGGGCCACCGGGCCGGTGAGCGCGCGGACGACGGCGTCCTCGGTGTCGCTGCGCCGGTACTTCACCCAGGCCCGCCCCGCGCCGCCGGCCCGGTACGGGGAGGCCGCGGCCTTGCACACCAGGCCCTCCACGCCGGTGTCGGCCAGCCGGGTCATCCACTCCAGCGCCTCCGCCCGGTCGGTGGTGGCCAGGACGGGCTGGATCGGTGGCGGGACGTCGGCGAGGGCGGCCAGCAGCAGGCGGCGCCGGTCGGTGAGCGGGAGGCGCCGGACGTCCCGGCCGGGCAGGGCGAGCACGTCGAAGGCGATCAGCCCGAGCGCGACGTCCGGGGCGGCGGCCCGGGCCCGGCGGGTGTGCAGGAGCTCCTCGAAGGCGAACCGCCCGGCCCGCCAGGCGACCAGCTCGGCGTCCAGCACCAGCCCCTCGGGCAGCCGGGCGACGGCGGCGGCGATCGGCGGGAACTCCTCCGCGAGGTCGCGGCCGCCGCGGGACTGCAGGAACGCCGGGCGGTCGCCGCGGGCGAAGGCGACGCAGCGGAAGCCGTCCAGTTTCAGCTCGTACTGCACGCCGCCCCCGCCCAGCCCGTCGGCGGGCGGCACGGCGCCGACCGCGGCCGGGCGCATCACCTCGACGGGCGGGTGCAGCACCTGCCGCGGCTGGGCGGCGGCGGTAGCGCTGGACCGGGGCCGGGCGGTGGCGGGTGGGGCGGAGGACGGCGGCGCTGCGGCCGGCGAGGCGGCCGGCGAGGCGATGGCGGCGGGCAGCGGCCGGGCCCGCTCCGGGTCCAGCAGCGGCGCGAACAGGTCGCCGTGCGCCGCCAGCCGACCCGGCAGCTCGGCGAGGGTGAAGACCAGCTCCGCCTCCCCTCGGGCCCCCTCCAGCTCGGCCCAGGACAGCGGCGCGGAGACCGTCGGCAGCGGCCGGGCGCGCAGGGTGTACGGGGCGGCGGTGGTCTTCTTGGCGTTGTTCTGCGACCAGTCGACCAGGACCCGGCCCCGCCGCCGGGCCTTGGCCATGGTGTGCACCACCAGATCCGGGTGCTCCGCCTCCAGGGCGGCGGCCAGGGCCTTCGCGTACCCGGAGACCTCGGCGCTCGGCGTGGGCTCGATCGGCACCAGCAGGTGCAGGCCCTTGGAGCCGGAGGTCTTCACCCAGGCCGACAGGCCGTCCGCGGCCAGCCGCTCGCGCAGCAGCAGCGCCACCGCCCGGCAGGTGAGCACGTCGGCGCCCTCGCCCGGGTCGAGGTCCAGGACCAGCCGGTCGGCCAGCCCGGGCGCGGCGGCGTGCCACTGCGGGACGTGCAGCTCCAGGCAGCCCAGGTTGGCGACCGCCAGCAGCGCCGCGCCGTTCTCCAGTACCACCTGGCGCAGCTCGCCGGCGGTGCTCGGTACGTCCACCGTGCGCACCCAGTCCGGGGTGCCCGGCGGGGGGTTCTTGGCGACGAACACCTCCGCCTCGACGCCGTCCGGGCAGCGCAGGAAGGAGACCGGGCGGTCCCGCAGGTGGGGGAGCAGGGCGGTGTGCACGGCGGCGTAGTAGCGCAGCACGTCGCCCTTGAGGGTGCCGATGCTCGGGTAGTACACCTTGTCGAGGTGGGACAGGGCGAGGGTGCGTCCGTCCACCGTCATCTGCGGCACGGTCGTCTCCGAAGGCTGCTGCGGGTGGCCCCCGCAAGCCAGTCTGCCCCGCCGTCGGCGCCACCGCCCGGGACGGCGGCGGCCCCGGCCCCGGGGCACGGCGCCCGCAGCCGCCGCTCCACGGGGGCCGGTGTCACGACCGGGACGGGACCGGCCGGGGTGCGCCCGGGTAGGTGCCGAAGTACCAGTGGTTGCCCTCCGGGTCCGCGGCCGCGAAGTCGCGCGAGCCGTAGTCCGTCTCGGTCAGCCCGGTGGTGATCCGGGCCCCGGCGGCGACGGCCCGGGCGTGCACGCCGTCCGGGTCGGCGGTGACCACGTACGCGCTGAACGTGCCCGGCTCGCCCCGCCACCGGCCCGGCGCGGTCTCGCGCACCGAGCCGAGCATCACGCCGCCGCCCTCCGGCCAGGCCAGCTCGGCGTGGGCGACGAACTCGCCCTCCCCGTAACCGACCACCTCCTGGAAGCCGAAGGCCTCCACCAGGAAGCGGATCAGCGCGCGGGCGTCGGTCGCGCGCAGGGTGGGCCAGACCTGCGGGGCAGGGGTCTCGGTGTCCATGACTCTCACTCCTCGGGTGGGGTGGTTACGCCTCCCACTCTGCGGCTCCGCCCACCGCCCCGCCTTGGACGTTTCGGAACCTGCCCTCCTGCGGCCCCTCCGCCGCCAGCCAGGCGCTCGGCGCCGCCCCCGCCAGGGCGCGGAACTCCCGGGCCAGGTGCGCCTGGTCGAAGTAGCCGCAGCGGGCCGCCAGTTCCGCCAGCCGGGGCGGCGGCGAACCGGCGGCCAGCAGGTGCCGGGCCCGGTCGAAGCGGATCACCCGGGCGGCGGCCTTCGGGGTGAGGCCCGTCTCCCGGCGGAACCGCTCCTGGAGGTGCCGGGCGCTCCAGCCGGTCTCCCGGGCCAACTCCGCCACCGGCAGCGCCCCGCCGCTGCGCCGCAGCGCCCGCCAGGCCCAGCCCACCTCCGGCGGCACCGCCCCGGACGGCCGGGCGGCCCGCAACAGCGCCCCGTCCAGCACGGCGAACCGCTCCGTCCAGCCGTCGGCGGCGAGCAGCCGCTCCCGCAACTCCGGGCCGAGCCGCCCGAGCACCTCCTCCGCCGGGAGGTCGACCCCGGCCAACTCCCCGGCGGGCAGCCCGAACAGCGCCCGGGCGGCGAGCGGGTGCACCGCGATCTGCACCCCGGACTGGGCGCCCTCGTGGGTGATCAGCGCGGGGGAGGTGTGCAGCCCGCCGAGCAGCGTCGGGTAGCTGCCCGGCGGCTGCGCCGGGTCGGGGTGGCCGGCGATCACCAGCGGCTCGTCCAGGGTGAGGATGAAGGTCAGGTACGGGGAGGGCAGGCCGCGGTGCACGGCCGGGGCCAGGCCGCGCTGGCGGTAGCCGGAGTACCAGGCCACGTAGGGGCGCAGCGCCGTCGCGGGCCGGGCGCGGACGGCTTCGTCGACCGCCCCGGCGGCTTGCGTCGTCACGGCTCCCAGTATCGGCGCCCGCGGTCGCGGGCGGGAGCGGGGTCGCTTACGGTGAGGGCACGGTCACCCCGGGAGGGGCGCGGTGCGCCGCCGGGGGATGGCCGCCGGGGGGCAACACCGACGAAGGAGTCCCCGTGACCACTGCCCGAGACATCATGCACACCGGCGCCCAGTGCATCGGCGCCCACCAGACCCTGGACGAGGCCGCGCGGATGATGCGCGAGAAGAACGTCGGCGCGCTGCCGATCTGCGGCGACGACCAGAAGCTCCACGGCATCATCACCGACCGTGACATCGTGGTGCGCTGTCTCGCCGAGGGCAAGGACCCGGCCGCCATGACGGCCATCGAACTGGCCGGGCACCTGCACTGCGTGCGGGCCGACGACAGCATGGACGTGGTGCTCAAGAAGATGGAGCAGCACCAGATCCGGCGCATCCCGGTGATCGACGGGGAGCGGCTGGTCGGCATGATCAGCGAGGCGGACCTGGCGATGGGCCACCGCGACGGCCACCGGCTGACGGACCAGCAGATCATCGAGTTCATGGACAGCGTCTACCTGAAGCGGTGACGCGCTCCCGCCCTGCGCGCAGCCCCGTCCGAACGCCTGTGACCGGCCGGTCCCCCCGCACCGGCCGGGCCTTCCGAGGGTGCCGGACGGGGCCCGCGCGCGTCTTGTAAAAACGCGCAGCCCGCAGGCCCGGGGAGCGGCGCCGGTCAGTCCGTGTCGAGGACGGCGCTGGTGACCCGCCCGAGGACCCGGTCGGCGGGCTGCTGCCGAGCGTCGGCCGAGCGGCGGGAGGCCAGGAACTCGCGCGGCGAACGGCCCACCATGGCGCGGAAGGTGCGGTCCAGGTGGGACTGGTCGTAGTAGCCGCAGAGCGCGGCCAGGTCGGCGCCGGCGAACCGCCCGTCCGGGGCGGTCAGCAGCCGCAGCGTCCGCTGCAGCCGCAGGATGCCGGCCGCCTGCTTGGGGGCCAGCCCGAGCTGCGCGCGGAACCGCAGTTCCAGTCGGCGCCGGCTCCAGCCGGTGCCCTCCACCAGGGTGCGCACCGGGACCCGCCCGTGTGAGCGCCGCAGTTGCTGCCAGGCCCAGCGGACGTCCGGCTCCCAGAGCGGGCCGTCGGCGAACAGCGCGCCGAAGTGGGCGTCAAGCAGGGCGAACCGGGTGCGCCAGCCGGGGGCGTCGGCCAGCCGGGCCGCCAGCGTGCCCAGTCGGGGCCCCAGCACGTCCCCGGCCTCGGCCCACTGGCCGCCGAGCTCCCCGGCCACCGGTCCGAAGGCCCGGAAGGCGCCGTGCGGGGTGAGCGAGACGGCCAACCCGTGCAGCAGGCCGCCGTGTTCGGCGATCGTGGCGGTGCGGCGCAGCCCGGCGGCGACCGAGCCCAGGGAGACGGCGAGGGCGGGTGACAGGGCGTCGGTGAGCCGCATCCGGCCCTCGAAGGCCAGCGCCACCGTGACCACGTCGGTGGGCACCTCCAGCCGTCGCTGCGGGCGGTCCAAGTCCATCCGGTAGCCGCGGTAGTCCAGTACGTAGCGGCGCAGCGGTGTGGCGGGCAGGCCGAGCACCGTCTCCGGCTCGGTCGTCGGGAGGGGGTGGAGGGTGTCCTGGGCCATCTCAACTCCCGTGCTCGGACCGGCGGGTGGCAGCTGTGAGGGATCATCCTAGGCGGCTGGTCCGGCCCGGTCGGGCCGCTTGCCGTCTCATGAACTGGATTTTTCTTTCTCGGAGGGCGAGATGCGGGCACACTTGCGCACATGGGAAAGCAGTACGAAAGCATCGACGGCCGGCTGCGGCAGTTCATCGAACGCCAGCCCGTCTACTTCGTCGCGACCGCGCCGCTGGCCGGCGACGGGCACGTCAACCTCTCGCCCAAGGGGCGCTCCGGCACCCTCGCGATCATCGACGAACTCACCCTCGCCTACCTGGACTTCGGCGGCTCGCAGGCCGAGACCATCGCCCACCTGCGGGAGAACGGCCGGATCACCCTGATGTGGTGCGCCTTTGACGGCCCGCCCAACGTGGTCCGGGTGCACGGCCGCGGCGAGCCGGTCTTCCGCGACGACCCGCGCTTCGCCGAGCTGCTCGCCCGCTTCGAGCCCGGTGCGGACGGATCGGGCCTGCGGGCGATCGTGCTGGTCCGGGCCGAGCGGGTCAGCGACTCCTGCGGGTACGCCGTGCCGTTCATGGACTACCGGGCCGACCGCGACCTGCACGCCCAGTACTTCGACCGCAAGGACGAGGAGGAGTTCAGCGCCTACTGCGAGCGCAAGCCGCTCGTCGTCACCAGCATCGACGGCCTGCCCGCCCTCCCGCTGCCGCTCCCCGACCGGCCGGCCCGCAAGCTCGACGCCTAGCCGGCCGCCGAGGATCATCAGCTCTGCGTCGCGAAGGGTGACCATCGGGAATCCCGCCCGGGGGACAGAAGCCACCCCGATGACCCGGTGACGCGACGAAGCCGCCGCACCCCGAGGGGTGCGGCGGCTTCGTGCGTGTGCGGGTGGCTGCGGGCTTACTTGCCCAGGCCGGCCTTGACGGAGCAGATCGGCCAGGCGCCGGGCCCCTGGGCGGCGAGGACCTTCTCGCCGACGGAGATCTGCTGGTCCTTGGTGGCCAGGTCGGCGCGCGGGGCGAAGGAGGTGCCGCCGAAGGCCGCCCAGGTGCTGGAGGTGAACTGCAGGCCGCCGTAGAAGCCGTTGCCGTTGTTGATGGCCCAGTTGCCGGTCGCCTCGCAGGAGGCGACCTTGTCCCAGACCGACGCCGGCGCGGCGGAGGCGCTGGTGGCCGTGACGAGGCCGGCCACCGGCAGGGCGGTGAGCGCCCCGGCCATCAGAGCCATCCGGACGCGGTTGCGGCGCTTCGGGGTGGCAGTGGTGGTGGCGGCAGTCTCGTTACGGAAGGTCATGCGGTTCCTTTCGGAGAGGGTGTGCGAGCGTGCGGAACCAGGCCCTCGGAAGGCCGTCGGTTTCGGGTACACATCGCTCGCGCGGTCCGGCACCGTTCCTGCCCGGGAGGCGGTGAGGCCCGGCCGGAGCGGAATCGCTCGGTGCAACGGGTTCGAAGGTACGGGGGTGGTGGCGGCGGTTTCAAGGATTCGCAGGTTTGGGCACGTCAGAGGCCTGTTACCGCAGGTAGCTATCACGAAAATAAGGTGATTTGGCCCCTTTTGCTGCTATTTCCAAGATCAAATCGCGTCCGGAAGTGGCCCCCGTCACCGCAGCGGCCGTGTGAGGCCGCGCACATCGTCGACAGCGCGTGACGACCCGCCTGCCCCGGGTGCCGGCGCGGCGCCCCCGCACGCCCGCCCGGGTGGCCCCCGCCACAGCCCTCACCCGGAGTGCCCCCGCCGTCCACTCCCGGTGGCGGGCATAGCCTTCGGGCCATGAGCAATGACAGCGACGCGGCCGACACCGGGGCCGTCGAGGGTGCGGGCCGCCCGGCCGACGCGGACCACCGGCAGCAGGGGCGGCAGGGGCGGGGCGGGGACGACGGGCGGCACGAGCCGGCCGTCGCGCCGAGCGGCTTCGAGCTGGGGACCGACGGGCCGAAGGTGATCCTGGCCGGCCTGGACGGCTCCGACTCCTCCTGGCGCGCCACCGCCTACGCCGCCGGACTGGCCCGCAGGCAGGGCGCCCTCCTGGCCGTGGCCTACATCCAGCCGATACTCGGCGCCGCGACCGCCCTGGCCGGAGCCGCCGTCGAGGAGACCACCCAGGAGATCGCCGACGAACTGCTGGCCGCGCTGCGCGAGGCCGAGCACCGGGTGAGCGAGGTGTGGAAAGTGGAGTGGCGCTTCCTGACCATGCGCGGTGACCCCTACACCGGACTCGCCAAGCTCGCCGACGAACTGCGCGCCGACGCCGTGGTGGTCGGCGTCTCCGAGCAGGCCGGGCACAAGGTGATCGGCTCGGTCGCCGTCCGGCTGGTCAAGGCCGGGCGCTGGCCGGTCACCGTCGTTCCGTAGCCCGGTGCGGGACGGGCTCGGCCGGGCCGCTATCCTCCGCTCTCATGATCGAGATCACGGGGGTCCGGGCCGAGCCCGGCGGCGTCGCCACGCTGCGGTTCGAGGACGGCAAATTCCACGTCGAGCCGCAGAAGAAACAGGAGGAGGGGCAGGAGGGGGAGAAGAAGGCGCGTACCAGCCTGGGTGACTGGGTCCTCGGGACCGGGGGCGTCGCCTTCCTGTTCTTCCTGCTGATGCTCGGGGTCGGCGTCCTGGGCGAGAAACTGCACGTACCGCCGAAGGTCGCGAACGCGATCGTCTACATCGCCGCCGGCAGCCTCGGCCTCATGCTTCTGTGCATGGTCCTGTACTGGATCGGGACGAAGATCGCCGAGGTCATCGGCTTGGTCGGCCTCGTCTTCTCCTTCTTCGGGTTCCTCTTCTCCTTCTTCCGGAGCGGTGAGGACAGCACCCCGGCCGCCACCCCGGCGTCGGCCTCGAAGCCGTGGTCGCTGTCGGTCGAGCGGATCGCCGGGATCGACTACCAGCAGATCGACCCGCAGGGCGGACTGCGTGCCACGCTGCGCATGTCGGACAACTCGCTCGCCCACTTCACCGCGCCGGGCGAGATCGGGCCGCGGCTCTACCACGCCTTCGACCAGCTCTTCCGCGCGGGCGCGCAGCAGGCCGTCCCGCAGGTCGCGCCGCAGCCCGTTCAGCAGGCTGTCCCGCAGCCGGCCCCGCAGTACCAGGCGCCGCCGCCCGGCTACGGCCAGCCCAACCCCTACGGCCAGCCGGCTCCGTACGGCCAGCCGGCTCCGTACGGGCAGCCGGCTCCGTACGGCCAGCCCGCCCAGCAGTACGGCCAGCCGTATAGCCAGCCCGCTCAGTACGGCCGGCAGCACGGCCAGGCGAACCCGTACCAGCAGGGCTGACGGCCGGGGGCCGGACCGGGCGGGCCGACCGCCCGCAGGGCGTCGCCGTGACGGCGGGTAGGGTGCGTGACCATGACGGAGACGTCGGGCGCGCACCCCACCGAGCCGGCCCACCCGACCGGTAACGACCTGCACCTGGACCTGCCCGCCACCGGCGGCCGCCGCGCCGCACTGATGGCCGCGCTGCGCGAGGCGATCCGCAGCGGCAGACTGGCCCCCGGCACCCGCTTGCCGCCCTACCGGGCCCTCGCCGCCGACCTCGGCCTGGCCCGCAACACCGCCGCCGAGGCCTACGCCGAACTCGTCGCCGAGGGCTGGCTCACCGCCCGCCAGGGCTCCGGCACCACCGTCGCCGAACGCGCCGCACCCGTCCCGCCCACCAAGGCCCGCCGCCCCGCGCGACGGCCCGGCCCGGTGCACGACCTGCGCCAGGGCCGGCCCGACGCCGCCGCCTTCCCCCGCACCGCCTGGCTGGCCGCCGCCCGCCGGGCCCTCACCGCCGCGCCCAACGAGGCCTTCGGGCCGGGCGACCCCCAGGGCCGGCCCGAACTGCGCGCCGTCCTCGCCGACTACCTCGCCCGCGCCCGCGGCGTGCGCACCGACCCCGACCGGATCGTGGTCTGCTCCGGCTTCGCCCACGCGCTGCGCCTGCTCTTCGACGGTGCCGTGCCCGTCCTGCCGCCCGCCGAGCAGGGACCGCTGGGCGTCGAGGCGTACGGACTGGGCTTCCACCGCGGGCTGCTGGCCGCCGCCGGCGTCACCGCCCTTCCCCTGCCGATCGACGAACAGGGCGCCCGGATCGAGGAGTTGGCCCGGCACCCGGAGGCCCGCACGGTCCTGCTCACCCCCGCCCACCAGTTCCCGACCGGCGGCCCGCTGCACGCCGGGCGCCGCGCCGCCGTGATCGACTGGGCCCGCGGACGCGGCGGACTCGTCCTGGAGGACGACTACGACGGGGAGTTCCGCTACGACCGCCAGCCGGTCGGCGCCCTCCAGGGACTCGACCCCGACCGGGTCGTCTACCTCGGCAGCACCAGCAAGAGCCTCACCCCCGCGCTGCGCCTCGGCTGGATGGTGCTGCCGGACCACCTGGTCGACCGGGTGCTCGCGGCCAAGGGCGAACGCGAGGGCTGGGCCAGCGCCCTGGACCAGCTGACCCTCGCCGAGTTCATCGACTCCGGCGGCTACGACCGCCACCTGCGCCGGATGCGGCGCCGCTACCGGGACCGCCGCGACCAGCTGGTGGCCGCGCTGGCCGCCCGGGCCCCGCACGTCGAGGTGTCCGGCATCGCGGCCGGTCTGCACGCCGTCCTGCGGCTCGCCCCCGGTACCGAGCGCTCGATCCTCAAGGCCGCGACCTACCGCGGCCTGGCCGTGGAGGGGCTCGCCGACTACCGGCACCCGGCGGCCGACCCGGGGGCGACGCCCGCCGTCGACGGCCTGGTGGTCGGCTACGCCACGCCGCCGGACCACGCCTGGCCGGCCGCGCTCGGGGCGCTGTGCGACATCCTGCCGGGGCCGGCCTGAGCGGGGCGCGCCTGAGTGGGGCGCGCCTGAGTGGGGCGTTCCGGATCAGGGCCGGAGGGTGAGCGGCGAAGCATAGGCCACCGGAGGTTCCGCCGGGCCGGAACGCGGACGGTCGGCCCCCGGCGTCCGCCCGCCGCTCGTACGCCCGTACGGCTTCGTGCGGAGGAGCCCGGCCCGGGCGGTGCCGACCCCTACGCTCCATGGACATGCGCAGAACACATCCGAGCCGTGCCGCGCTCGTCGCGGGCCCGGCCCTCGCCGCCGGTCTGCTGCTGTCCGCGGCGCCCGCCCAGGCCGACAGCCCGCTGCCCCTGACGGCCGTCTCCGACCACCAGACCACCGGCCGGGGAGGTGAGTTCACGCTGACCCTGACGCTCACCAACCCGTACGACACCCCGATCCAGTTCGTCTACCAGAGCGTCCAGCAGACGTACGACACCAGCCTGGAGAAGGGGCTCAAGTTCACCGCCACCGCCTGCGGCGCTCAGACCAACGGCTGCAGCGACAACGTGCACGGCGGCATCGCCCGCTATGACGTCCCGCTCGCCCCCGGAGCCAGCAGCAGCTTCACGGTCACCTACACCGTGGCTCCGGACTCGGCCTGCGGACCGGGCGTCCGGATCGACTTGTACTCGTATCTGTACTACGAGTACAAGGGCGGCCTGGCGAACAACTCCGGCATCCTGGGCATTCCCGGCACCCAGGTCGCCTGCTGACGCTGCCTCTCCTCCCCGGGCACGGCTGCTCGCGGCCGCGCCCCCCGTACACCCGTCAGGTGCCGGCCACCCCCGTACCGGCACCTGACGGGCCTTCCGTGCTTGTCGGACCCGGGTGACAGCATCGGCCCATGCCCGATTACGCATGGATGCCCTACCAGCCCGGCCCCGACGACGACCCGCCGATGCCGTACGGGCTCTACATCGCCCTGGGGAAGCAGATGGGCCCGGAGCACATCGCACGGGTCGGCGCGCTGCTGCGGCCCTCGCTGGAACTGCGCCCGGATGTTGTCGAGAGCGCCACCGAGGAGATCGTCGAGGGCGTCACCGAGGAGATCGCCGAGGGCGTGCCCGGCTGGACGCCGGTCGGCCGGACCGGTGGGCCCGCCGCACTCCCGCCCGGCATCGACTGGCCCCAGGGCGACGGCCACCCGATGGAGCTGCTCGCCCAACTCGACTGCGCCCGGCTGGCGGAGGCCTTCCGAGCGGGCGGCGGCGGGCGCTGGCCGCTGCCGGACGAGGGGCTGCTGCTGTTCTTCCACGACTCCATGCCGGCCGATCTCGACGGGGAGAGCTGCCTGGTGCTGCACCTCCCGCCCGGCTCGTCGGAGCGGCCGGCCCCGCCGGATCCGGACGGGATCGGGCCGTTGCCCGGCCGGCCGGTCCGGGCCCGCTGGGCGCTGTCGGCGCCCTCCTACCTGGAGGACGAGCTGAGGGAGCTCTTCGCGGGCGACTACCTGGTGGCCATGGGTGTCTCGGACGCCTGCCGCGAGCACCTCGGCGGCGCCGACATCCGACTCCTCGGCTGGTGCGACAGCGACAGCACCACGCGGCCGAACGGGCACCGGCCGTTGCTCCAGGTCGAGGCCTCGGCGGTGGCCGCGAGTTGGGGCGAACTCGTCAACGTGTCGGTCTGGATCACCGAGGAGGACCTGGCCGCGGGCCGCTTCGACCGGGTGCGGCACGGTCTGGAGGTCGCCTGAGCGGTGTGCCGGGTTGACGGCCGTCCGTCGCGGGGGAGGGCGGGGGGCGGGGCGGGCCGGGGCGGGTGGGCGCCCAGGGCGCCGGGGGCACGGGGTGCGCGGGCGCGAACGGGCGTTCCGGTGGCGATCGCGCCGGTGGGGGCGGATCACCGGAGATTCACCCTATCGGGGGGTAGTGGGCCGCCGTACGGGCTCCGTCGGGTTCTGGTGATCTAGGGTTCCGGATGGGCCGCCGGGCGATGGCGGTCGTGCTCTCGAAACTCGCCAACTTCCCCACCAGTTCGCGGATCTGATGATCCGTTGCGGAGCGCGCCCCAGGACGGAGCGGTATCGCCCTGCCTGCGTGATCCGACCACACGAATGGAGACCCCTGCCGATGCCCGTGGACACGACGAGCCCGGAGACACAGCAGGACCGGCAGCAGAGCCTCGCGACGGCCGCTGCCCGCAACCTTGCCACCACGACCAAGTCCGCCCCGCAGATGCAGGAGATCACCTCCCGCTGGCTGCTCAAGGTGCTCCCGTGGGTCGAGGCCCACGGCGGTGCGTACCGGGTGAACCGTCGCCTCACCTACACCGTCGGCAACGGCGTGGTGGAGTTCATCAAGACCGGCTCGCAGGTCCGGGTGATCCCGCAGGAGCTGGGCGAGCTGGCCCTGCTGCGCGGTTACGAGGACGAGGAGGTGCTGACCGCCCTCGCCGACCGCTGCCAGCAGCGCGACTTCGGTCCGGGCGAGGTGCTCACCACCCAGGGCGAGGCGGCCGACCGGATCTTCCTGATCGCGCACGGCAAGATCAACAAGATCGGCACCGGCAAGTACGGCGACGAGACCGTGGTCGGTGTGGCCGGTGACGGCGACCGCTTCGGCGACGACTCGCTGCTGAACCCGGACGCCGTCTGGGAGTACACCGCGAAGACCGCCACCTCCGGTGTCGCCCTCACCCTGAGCCGGGACGACTTCGCCCGCATCCGGGACAACGCCCCCAGCCTCCAGGCGCACCTGGATGAGTTCCTGACCCTGCCGCTGCAGGCGCAGAACGAGCGCGGCGAGGCCGAGATCGCGATGTCGGCCGGCCACCACGGCGAGTACGAACTCCCCGGCGCCTTCGTGGACTACGAGCTCAAGCCGCGCGAGTACGAGCTGAGCGTCGCCCAGACCATCCTCAAGGTCCACACCCGGGTCGCGGACCTGTACAACCAGCCGATGAACCAGATCGAGCACCAGCTCCGGCTGACCATCGAGGCCCTGCGCGAGCGCCAGGAGCACGAGATGATCAACAACCCGGAGTTCGGCCTGCTCAACAACGCCGACTTCGACCAGCGGATCCAGACCCACTCCGGCCCGCCCACCCCGGACGACCTGGACGAGCTGCTCAACCGCCGCCGCGACCCCGACTACCTGCTGGCCCACCCCAAGGCCATCGCCGCGATCGGCCGCGAGTTCAACGCCCGGGGCATCTACCCGCACCACGTCGACCTCGGCGGGCAGCAGGTGCCGGCCTGGCGCGGGGTGCCGATCCTGCCGTGCAGCAAGATCCCGATCACCAAGGAGAACACCAGCTCGATCCTGGTGATCCGGACCGGTGAGGACAACCAGGGCGTCATCGGCCTGCACCAGACCGGCCTGCCGGACGAGTACCAGCCCTCGCTCTCCGTGCGGTTCATGGGGATCGACGAGAAGGCGATCATCTCCTACCTGGTCAGCGCCTACTACTCCTGCGCGATCCTGGTGCCGGACGCGGTCGGTGTGCTGGAGAACGTCGAGATCGCCCACCGCCGCCACTGAGCGCGCAGAACGGCGGGCGCGGGCCGTAACCGGTCGGCGCGAAGATCGTTCCACCTGATGGCGGACGGCCCGCCCCGGAGGCGGGCCGTCCGCCTGATCACGTCTGAATGCGCATGGTCGTACCCGATCTGTCCTGATCCGGATTCGACCAGTGCTGCCTGTTTCCGTCGGCTGATCAGACCGATTCCTTCCGTCCTCACCAGGCGACCCGAGAGGTGTGTGGAGCCCATGCCGCAGCGCCGGCAGTTCCGACGGATACCGCGGCACCGCGGCGGGGGCGTGCTCCCCGGGCGACGGATGCGGCTGATCGGCGCGGCGGTCGGCGTGCTGGCGATCTGCGCCCTGGTCGGCGGCGCCACCGCCTCCGGCGCCGAACGCCCCGGCGGACACCCGAACGGCCCGGCCGTCGACACCTGCGTGTGCACCGGGACGGACGTGTCGACCACGGTCGGCCCCGGCGGCAGAGTGGACGTCGGAGTGGACGTGGACGTCCAGGTCGGCGTCACCGTCGCTCCCGACGTCGGCCGGCACCACGGGCCCAGGCCGCCGCACGACCACCACCACTGCCACCCGTCACCCGCGGTGGCGCCGCTGCCGGCGGCGCCCTCGCCCTCCGGCACGGCCGGACTCCGGCCGGAGCCGGGGCGGCCGGTCGACGACGGGTACGACGACGGGTACGGCGGCGACGATGGACGGGGGGAGCACGGGGGGCATCACCACCATCATCATCACCATCACCATCCGCACCCCTGCCCGAGCCCCACCCCGACTCCCACCCCGACGCCGACGCACACCCCCACGCCGACGCCGACCCCGACGCACACCCCCAGTCCCACGCCGACGCCGACGCACACCCCCACGCCGACGCCGACCGCGGCGCCCCCGAGCCCGACCCCTGACCCCACCCCGCCGCCGTCGCCCCCGGCACCCGCGTCTCCGCCGCCGCCCGCCCCCGCGCCGCCCGCCCCCGCGCCGGCCGTTCCGCCCCCGGCGGTGCCGGCCGCGCCCGCGGCCCCGGCGCCCGCGGTGCCCGGCCCGCAGCCGCCTCCGCCCGTCGCGGTACCGGTCCCGGCGGTGCCCGACCCGACGGCCCCCGCCGTGGTGGCACCCAGCCCCGTGTTGCCGAGCCCGGGCTGGCCGAGCCCGTCCCTGCAGCCGGTGTTCCACGCCCGGCCCGCCCGAGCGGTGCTCGCCGCTCAGCACCACCACAGCGCTCCGGTGACGACCACGATGCTGCTGGTCACCGTCCCCGCCATCCTGGCGGCGGCAGCGCTGCGGCCCGGCCGTGGCCGTGGCCGTGGCCGCTCCGGGTCCTGACCGTCCGGGCTCCGGGCCCTGGTCGGCCCGTCGAGGTCCCGGGGCGCGGCCCCGACTTCACCGTTCACGTCACAAGCCAAGCCAGAGAAGGGAGTTCCCATGTCCGAGTGGGTGGCGTTGGCCATCGCCATGGCCGCGGCCTGTGCCGTCGTCGTGGCGGTGGTGCTGCTGAGGCACCGCCGGGTGGGCACCGAGAAGAACGCCGACGAGACGCCCGATGTCATCGAGTACATCACCATGATGATCGGCGTGGTCTACGCGATCGTCCTCGGCCTCGCCATCGCGGGTGTCTGGGAGGCGCGCGGCGCCGCCCAGGACGACCTGTTCCGTGAGGCGCAGTCACTGCGGGAGGTGAGCGACCGGGCGGTGGTCTACCCGGTCGAGTTCCGCGACCAGGTCCGGGCCGATGTGGATGCCTACGTCACGTACGTGGTGAACGTCGAGTGGGACTACATGGGCAAGAACGGTGAGATCACCGACAAGGGCACCGAGCTGCTGGACAAGATCCAGACGGAGGTCGTCAGTCGCCCGCCCGCCTCGGAACTCGAGGCCCAGGCCTACCAGCCGATGACGGACCGGATCGCCCAGGCCTCCGACGCGCGCAACCAACGTGGTCAGAATGCCGGGCCGGGCATGCCGGGAGTGGTCTGGTTCGGCCTGATCGCCGGTGCCGTGGTGACCGTCGGCATGCTGTTCGCCCTGCAGATCCGGCGCACCCGGCGGGAGTTGATCCTGGCAGCCTGCTTCAGCGCCTTGATCGCGTTCCTGTTGTTCATGATCTGGGACTTCGACGACCCCTTCGCCCGGAGCGTCTCGGTCACCACCCAGCCGTTCACGGACCTCTTCCCCTCGCTCAACCTGAAGAGCTGAACCGGAGTGGACGCCGGTGGTCCCGAACGGGGCCACCGGCGTCCGCATTCATCTGATGTAGCGTCAGTGCAGGCTGCTGTCAATCGAGTTGAGCATGCTGCCGGAGGCGTCGTCGTTCTCCAGGGAGAAGGCGAACAGGCCGCCCAGGCCCTTGCCCTTGGCGTAGGCGCCCCGGGCCCGGACGGCCTGCGGGGTGTCACCGGTCCAGAAGTTCGTGCCGTCGTAGACCCAGCTGCTCTCCGTCACCGGGTCCCAATGGGTCTGTGCGGCAGTCGGATCGAGCTCCTTCCAGGCGGCCAGACCGGCCTCCTGGCTGAGCGGCTTGGCGGCCGTCGGCCCGGTCGCGCTCTGGTACAGGCCGGAGTTCGGGCCGGCCGGGACGCCGGTCCAGCCGCGCCAGTAGAACGGGATGCCGAGCACGATCTTGCTCGCCGGGAAGCCGCCGGGGATGCCGTACTCGGGCAGGCCGGTGGTGTACGCGGTGAGCGTGGTGTCCACGTTGTACTTGCGGGTGCCGGGGGTGATCGGCGTGGTGGGGTCCGCCGGGCTGTCGTGCAGCGGGTCCTGGTGGTTGGTCGGACCCTTGGCGTCCCAGGCGCCGTGCATGTCGTAGGACATCACGTCGGCGTAGTCCAGGTAGGCGCCGATCTTGTCGGTCTCCAGCTGGGCGATCTTGTCCTGGCCGCTGGGCAGCGCGGCGCTCAGCAGGAAGCGCTTGCCCTGGGCGGCGCCGAGGGCGTCCAGCTGGGTGCGGAACTCCTTGAGCAGCAGGGTGTAGTTCTGCTTGTCGGCGGGGGAGTAGTGGTTGCCGGTGTGGCCGCCCGCCGAGCCCGGGTACTCCCAGTCGATGTCGACGCCGTCGAAGATGCCGGCCGCCGAGGCCGCCCCGCCGGAGGCGTCACCGGCGACTCCGGTCGGCAGGTTCCCCTTGAGGAACATGTCGACGCAGGAGGAGACGAAGGCCTTCCGGGAGGCGTCGGTGGCGGCCGCGTCGGAGAAGTACTTGGAGTACGTCCAGCCGCCGATCGAGATGGTGAAGCGCAGGTCCGGGTACTTGGCCTTGAGCTGGCGCAGCTGGTTGAAGTTGCCCTTGAGCGGCTGGTCCCAGCCGTCGGTGCTGCCGTCCACGCTGGTGGACGCGGTGTAGCCGTCCTGGTAGTCGGCGTAGGCGTCGCCCGCGCCGTCACCGGCGTTGGGGTCGGAGTCGTTGGCCGAGTCGGAGGCCTTCACCGCCTGGAAGCAGGTGAACTTCGAGGGGTCGATGTTGGCGAACGCGTAGTGGATGACGTCCAGCTTTCCGGCGGCGCCGCTGGTGTCGACGTTCTTCGGGTAGTACGCGTTCTCGTAGATCCCCCACTGGTCGAAGTAGGCCGCGCGGACCGGCTGTCGGGCCGGGGCGGCGGCGGTGGTGGTGCTCACCGGGGCGGACTGGGCGGAGGCGTGGCCGCCCGAGTAGCCCTGGACGCTGAAGGTGTAGCCCTGGCCGGGCCGCAGTGAACTGACGGCGACCGAGGTGCCCATCGAGGTGGCGACCAGCTGGCCGTTGGACCACACCTTGTAGGCGACCGGGCCGTCGCCGCTGTTCAGGGTGGACGGCTGCCAGGTGAGCACGACGGCGCCGGAGGTGACCTTGCTGATGGTGACGCCGGTCGGGGTGGTGACCTGGCCGTCCCCGGCCGGGCCGCTCGCGGTGGCGGTCGCGGTCGGGCTGCCGGTGGGGCTGCCGCTCGGGCTGCCGCTGGGTGAGCCGGTCGCGGTGGGGCTCCCGCTGGGCGAGCCGGTGGCCGTGGGGCTCCCTGAGGCGGTCGGGCTGGTGGACGCCGTGGGGCTGCCGGAGGCGGTCGGGCTGGTGGAGGAGGTCGGCCCGCCCGGCCCGGTCAGGGTGAGGTCGTCCGCGTAGTAGGTGCCGGTGCCGTACCAGCCGTGGGTGAAGACCGTGACGGAGGTCGTGGCGGCACCGGTGGTGAAGGTGCTGCTGAGCTGGTTCCAGCCGGTCCCGCCGGGCGTCCAGCTGGAGGCGTTGACGCCGGTGCCGGTGGCGCCCAGGTAGACGTAGCTGCCCTGGACCCAGCCGGCCAGGGTGTACGTGGTGTTCGGCTGGACGCCGACGGTCTGCTGGCACTGCGCGGTGTCGGAGCCGGAGGCGGCGCCGCTCAGCGCGTAACTCCCGCCGTGCACCGGGGTGGTGACCACCGAGCCGTTGGAGCAGGTCCAGCCGGCCAGGGTGCCGGTCTCGAAGTCGCCGTTGGCCAGCAGGTTCAGCGGGGAGGCGGCGGCGGAGCCGAAGGTGAGGGCGAGGGCGGCACCGCTGGTGGTCAGCGTGGCGGCCAGGGCCAGGGCGGTGGCCCGTCTGCGCCGGGCGGCCCGGCGGGCGGCACGCCCCTGGGCGGGCAGGTCGGGCCGTGCGGGCAGGACGCGGTCGTGCATGCGGGGTGTCCTCCGGATGTGTGGGGGTTCCGGCGGTGCGTGGCCCGGACGGGCCGTGGGGAGCCGGCCCGGGCGCAGTGGGGGCGACCGGGCTGGTGACGCGTGCTTGACGGGTGCTCGACTGAACAGATTGGACTGGACCAATATTCGCCGTCAAGGGTGTCCACCGGCTGGACCGCCCCGGGCCGCGAACGGCGGTGGACCGGTAGGTTGACCGGGACGGAACAGACCCGCCGAACGGAGGCGCCCATGGACAGTCAGGGCTGGGACGACCGCTACGCCGCGAGCGAAAAGCTGTGGGGCGCCGCACCCAACCGGTGGGTGGTCCGCGAACTGACCGGCCGCACCCCCGGCCACGCCCTCGACCTGGCCACCGGCGAGGGCCGCAACGCCATCTGGCTGGCCGCCCAGGGCTGGGAGGTCACCGGTCTCGACTTCTCCGCCGTCGCCCTCGAGCGCGCCGAACGCCTCACCGCCGAACTGCCCGACGAGGTCGCCGACCGCCTCACCTGGCGCCACGGCGACGCCCGCGACCACGATGCCCCCGCCGGCGGCTACGACCTCGTCCTGGTCGCCTACCTCCAGCTTCCCGCCGTCGACCGCCGCGCCGCACTGCGCCGGGCCGCCGACGCGCTCGCCCCCGGAGGCACCCTGCTGGTGGTCGGACACGACCTGAGCAACCTCACCGAAGGCGTCGGCGGCCCGCAGGATCCGGCCGTGCTCTTCACCCCGGAGGACGTCCTCGCCGACCTCGCCCCGTACGGCCTGCACACCGTGCGCGCCGAACGCGTCCGGCGCGAGGTCGACACCGAACCGGGCCACCGCGGCGGCCCGACGAGCGGAACAGCGGGCGTCGCGATCGACGCGCTGGTGCGGCTGGAACGGGGTGCCAAGTGACCGCTCTGCCCAGTCGCCGGCTGCTCCTCACCGGCCTCGCGGCCGCCGCCCCCCTGGTGCTGGCGGGCTGCTCCTCCGGAAAGAAGGACAAGGCCGACAAGAACGGTCCGGTGACCAAGGCCGCCGACCCGGGCGGCGCGGCCTTCGTGATGATCATCCGGCACGGCGAGAAGCCCGACGGCAACCAGCCCGGCCTGGACGAGAACGGCAAGCACGACGGCAAGTCCCTCACCCAGCGCGGCTGGGACCGGGCCAAGGCGCTGCCCACCCTCTTCGCCCCGCCCGCGGCCGGCCTGCGCACCCCCGCCCGGATCTACGCCGCCACCGACCAGGGCCCGCTGGCCGGGGCGCACCGGATGCGGCAGACCGTCACCCCGCTGGGGGCCAAGCTCGGACTGACCGTGGACACCGGCTACGCCGAGTCCCAGGAGTCCCAGCTGGCCGGCGCCGCCCTCGCCGGAACGCAGCCGGTGCTGATCTGCTGGGAGCACTCCCGGATCCCGCGGATCGTCGAGGCGCTCGGCGCCGCCGGCAGCGGGGCGCCGGGCACCTGGCCGGACCGGTTCGACCTGGTCTGGGTCTTCTCCCGGCCGGCCGGCGGGGCCTGGACCTTCCAGGAGGTGCGCCAACACCTGCTGGACGGCGACGCCTGAGCCGTCCTGGGCGGTCGCCACGGAGACGGTCACCGCCGCGTACCGGGGCGAGGCCGGCCCGGAGCAGTCGGCCGTCCGATGATCCTGGTTCCTCTGTGTGCGATAGGTTCACGGCAAGGATGGCGGCGGGAACGAGGAGGGCACGATGGCCGTTTCGCTGGCCAAGGGGCAGAAGATCAGCCTGGAGAAGCCGGGCGGTGGGCAGTTGAGCGTGGTCCGGATGGGCCTGGGCTGGCGGGCGGTGCAGCGCAAGGGCTTCCTGGCCAAGCTGCTGTCCGGCGGGCAGGAGATCGACCTGGACGCCTCCGCGGTGCTGTTCGCCCAGGGCAAGCCGCAGGACGTGGTCTACTTCCAGCACCTCACCAGCAACGACGGTTCGGTCCGGCACAGCGGGGACAACCTGGTCGGCGGCGCGGGCGACGCCACCGACGACGAGTCGATCACGGTCGACCTGACCGGGGTGGCCGCCGAGGTCGACCAGATCCTGTTCACGGTGAACTCCTTCACCGGGCAGACCTTCCAGGAGGTCGAGGCCGCCTTCTGCCGCCTGGTGGACGAGACCACCGGCGTCGAGCTGGCCCGCTACACCCTGACCGGCGGCGGCCCGTACACCGCCCAGATCATGGCCAAGGTGCAGCGCACGCCGGGCGGTTGGCAGATGACCGCGATCGGTCAGCCGGCCGGCGGACGCACCTTCCAGGACCTGATGCCGGAGCTCGTCAAGCACCTGTGACCCGCACCGGGTTCCGGCGCCGCGACCGTCACTCGACGTCCCGGCGCCGGAACCCGGCCAGGGCCAGCGCGATCAGCGCCGCCGCGACCAGGGTGAGCACCGCAAGCGGCGTCCAGTCCATCCCGGCCGCCGGGAGCCGGGGCACCCGGCCGAACGGGGACAGCCCGTCCAGGCCCGCGGGCAGCTTCAGCAGCGGGCCCAGGTAGCCGATCACGAACGCGTAGGCGGGGACGGCCCAGGCCAGCGGCAGCGCCCGGGGCAGCCAGCCGTAGACGGCGGCCGCGAAACCGACCGTCACCCAGAGGGCGGGCGTGAAGGCCAGCGCCGCGCCCACCAGCCGCAGGAACACGCCCCCGTCCCCGGTGGACAGTGCCCCGGCCAGGCCGAAGCCCGTGCCCGCCGCCAGCATCACGGCGGTGCAGCCCAGCAGCGCCGCCGCCAGGTGCCCGCCCAGCCAGCGGGACCGGGACACCCCGGCGGCCAGCACCGGCACGGCCCGCCCGGCGCTCTCCTCGGCCTGCGGACGCAGCGTCGCCAGCACCGCGTAGACGCCGCCGACCACCGCGACGACCAGCATCGTCAGCGCGGCGAAGGAGTCGGCGAGGGTGTGGCCGCCGAGTCGGGCCAACGCCTCCTTGATCTGGTCGACGTCCTTGAGCATCGAGTCGGCGTCGCCGAGCAGCGACCCGTACATCGCGCCGAGCAGCAGCAGGGCCGCCGCGAAGCCGCCGATCAGGCCGCGGTGCAGCCGCAGCGCCAGACCGAGCGGGGTGCCCAGGGCCGGGCTGCCGGTGGCCGGACCGGGGCGGGCCGCGCGCAGCCCGGCGCCGAAGTCGCGGCGGGTGCTCAGCGCGAACCCGGCCACGGCGGTGACGGCGGCCAGCGCCAGCGCGGGCAGCAGCGGCCACCAGCGGTCCTCGACGAAGGGGTAGCAGCGCTGCAGCCAGCCGATCGGGGAGGCCCAGGAGAGGCCGCCGCTCCCGGCGTCCCCGGCGGCGCGCAGCGCGTACGCGGCGCCGAGCACGGCCAGGGCCAGCCCGGAGGCCGTCCGGGCGTGCGCGGAGACCTGGACGGTGACGGCGGCGACGGCCCCGAACAGCAGCCCGCCGACAGCGGTTGCCGCGCCGTAGAGCAGGGCGCCGCCGGTGCCCAGGCCCGGGACGCCGAGGGCGGGCAGGCCCAGGGCGAGCAGCAGGCCGAGGGCGAGGTCGGCGACGGCGGCGGTGGCCAGCGCGGCGGCCAGCTGGGCGTGCCGGCCGACGGCGGCCGAGCGGACCAGTTCGGCCCGGCCGCTCTCCTCCTCGGCCCGGGTGTGCCGGGTGACGGTCAGCACGCTCAGCAGTCCGGCCAGCACGACCAGCAGGCCGAGCAGCCGGTGCCCGAGCATCGCGCCCCAGGTGTAGTCGGCCAGGTAGCGGGCCGGGCCGGTCATCGCGAGCACGGCCGGGCCGGCCGAGCCGCGCGCGATCGCGGCGCGGTCGGCGGCGGTCGGGTAGACGGTGTGGACGCTGTCGGCGGTGGCCAGGGTGAGCAGCCCGAGGCCGAGCACCCAGGCGGCCAGCCGGGCCCGGTCGCGGCGCAGTGCGAAGCGCAGCAGCGTGGCGGTGCCGGCCAGGACGGCGGGTCCGGCGGCGCGGTCCGGCGCGGCGCGCCGGGCGGTGGGTGCGGCGGTGGCGGTCATCGGACGGCCTCGGGGTCGGGGTGGTGCCCGTTGGCGGCCAGCTCGTCGCCGTAGTGGCGCAGCATCAGCTCCTCCAGCGTGGGCGGGTGGCTGACCAGGCTGCGCAGTCCGGCCTCGCTCAACTTCCTTACCGCGGCGTCGAGTCGGGCCCCGTCCACGGCGAAGTGGACGCGTCGGCCGTCGGTGCGTAGGGCGTGCACGCCGGTCAGCGTGTCGAGGCCGGCCACCGGCCGGTCGGTCTCCGCCTCGACGGTGGTGCGGGTGAGGTGGCGCAGTTCGGTCAGGGTGCCGCTCTGCACCACCCGGCCGTGCCGGATGATGCTGACCCGGTCGCCCAGCTTCTCCACCTCGTCCAGGATGTGGCTGGAGAGCAGGACGGTGCGGCCCTCGGCCTTGAGCTGCCGGACGACGTCCTGGAAGACCACCTCCATCAGCGGGTCCAGGCCGGAGGTCGGTTCGTCCAGCAGCAGGAGTTCGGCGTCGGAGGCGAGTGCGGCGACGATGGCGACCTTCTGCCGGTTGCCCTTGGAGTAGCTGCGGCCCTTCTTGGTCGGGTCGAGGTCGAAGCGCTCGATCAGCTCGTCCCGGCGGCGCCGGTCGAGGCGGCCGCGCAGCCGGGAGAGCAGGTCGATCGCCTCGCCGCCGGTGAGGTTGGGCCACAGTTCGACGTCCCCGGGGACGTAGGCGAGCCGGCGGTGCAGTTCGACGGCGTCGTCCCACGGGTCCATGCCGAGCAGCCGGGCGCTGCCGCCGTCCGCGCGCAGCAGGCCGAGGAGGACCCGGATGGTGGTGGACTTCCCGGCTCCGTTGGGGCCGAGGAAGCCGTGGACCTCGCCGGTCTCGACGGTGAGGTCGAGGCCGTCCAGCGCGGTGGTCCGGCCGAAGGTCTTGCGCAGGCCGGACAGGGTGATGGCCTTGGTCATACTCTTGAAGCTACCGTAGCTTCAGAAAAACGTGAATATTGGGAAGGCGTTAAAGTTCGATCGGGAGGGCGGATGATCTCCGGAAAGGGGAGAACGGTGGAGCGGGAGCCGGAGCAGGGTGCCGAGCGGGGTGTGGAGCGGGGTGTGGAGCCGGACATGGAGCCGGGCACGGAACCGGCGCCGGGCAGGTGGCACGAGTACCAGGCCGTGGCGGACTTCGTGGAGCGGTTCGCGGCCGAGCTGGTGGTCGCCGGCATGGGCCGGATGCCCGCGCGGATCTTCTCCTGCCTGATGGCCGAGGAGAGCGGTGTGCTGACCTCCGCCGAGCTCTCCGAGCGGCTGCAGATCAGCCCGGCGGCCGTCTCCGGGGGGATGCGCTACCTCATCCAGGTCGGCCTGGTCGCCAAGGAGCGCGAGCCCGGATCCCGCCGGGACCGCTACCGGGTGCTCAACGACGTCTGGTTCGAATCGCTGACCCGGCGCGACGAAATCCTGCTGCGCTGGATCAGGGTGATGAAGGAGGGGGAGCTGACCGTCGGCCGGGGCACGGTCGCGGGGGAGCGGCTCGCGGAGAGCGCGGCCTTCTTCGAGTTCATGATCGACGAGCTGCACGGGATGCTCGGCCGCTGGCGCGAGCACCGGGCGGCGCGGGGCCTGGGGATGTAGGGCCTGTCCGGCAGCCGTCCGGACGTGCCGACGGCGGCAGTGCGGCCCTCGGGCCGTCCTGCCGCCGTCGGCGGTGCTGTGTGCGGGTGCTACTGCCTCATGGGCTACTGCCTCATGGGCTACTGCTTCATGGGCTACTGCTTCACGGGCGCCGAGGGGGAGGGCGACAGCGAGGAGCTCGGCTTGCCGCTCGGCGCGGTGGACGAGCCGGCCACAGGGGTCGTGGTGGCGCTCGGGCTGCCGCTGGGCGTGGGCGTCGGGCAGTTCGGGGCGGTGGTCGGCGTGGCCGTCGGCGTGCCGGTCGGGGTGGCCGTCGGGCTGGCGGAGGGCGAGGGCGAACCGGTGGGCGTGGCCGCGTCGGTGGGCGTGGCGGTCGCCGTCGGGCTCGGGCAGGACGTCGGCGTGGCGGTCGGGGTGCCGGACGGCGTGCCGCTGGGCGTGGCCGTCGGGGACGCGCTGCCGGACGGCGTGGTGGTCGGCGTCGTCGTCGGCGTGCCGGTCGAGGTGGCCGTCGGGCTGGCGGAGGGCGAGGGCGAACCGGTGGGCGTGGCCGCGTCGGTGGGCGTCGGAGCCGGTGTCACCGGAGGCACCGTCGGCTGGGTGCTCGGCGTCGGGCCGGTGCCCGTGCCGCCGTCGCCGGCCGGGGTGGTGCCCGTGGCACCGGAGTTGCCGGTACCGCCCGTGCCGCCGGACGGCCTGAGGAACGGCGAGGGCGAGGTGCCGGGCACGGCCGGGGCGCCCGGGCGGTCCGCGACGGTGGTCACCTGGCCGCTGCCGTAGTGCGCCATCCAGTTGCGGACGGTGCGCAGGTACTCGGTGGAGTTGTTGTAGCTGAGGACCGCCCGGTCCAGCTGGGACGGGTCGGAGAGGTCCCGGCCGCCCGCGCACAGGTAGCGGCCGGCGGTCTCGGCAGCGTCGAAGATGTTGTTCGGGTCGGCCGTGCCCTTGCCGGTGGCGTCCACGCCCCAGGCGGCCCAGGTGGAGGGGATGAACTGCATCGGGCCGACCGCGCGGTCCCAACGGGAGTCGCCGTCGTAACGGCCGCCGTCGGTGTCGGGTATCGCGGCGAAGCCGTTGCCGTCCAGCACCGGGCCGAGGATCGGGGTGAGCGTCGTGCCGGCGGCGTCGACCTTGCCGCCGTTCGCCTGGCCGGACTCGACCTGGCCGATCGCCGCGAGCAGCTGCCAGGGCAGGTGGCAGCCCGGCGAGCGCTGCGCCAGCGAGGCCTCGGCCTTCTGGTAGGCGGCGAAGACGGTGGCGGGCAGCGAGGGGCCGTTGGCGGTGAAGGGCCCGGCCGCGGGCAGGCCGGGCTGGGTGCCGGGCGGCTGCGGCAGCTGGACGGTGCTGCCGCCGTCGGCCGCGGTGCCGGGGACGCCGGCCGCCGGGCCGCCGAAGGGGGTGGTGGAGGCGCCCTGGGCCTGGGCGGCGGTGCCGTCCTGGGCCGGTCCGGCGTCGGCGGCCGCGACCTGGGCGAGTCCGAGGCCCGACACCTGAGAGCCGGTCAGCGCGGCCAGCGCGGCGAACGCCGCCGCCGTGCCCGTGACCCGCTTGCCGAGCCGTACCTTCCGCCCGCCCCCGGCGCTACCGATCCTCGCCGCCATCTGCTGCCCCTCCCCGTCGCCGTCCGGACGCTCCCGGAACGGTTGAGCCTTCGTCATCGTGCCCGCCCGCCGATCGGCGGTACTCGCCGCCTGGACGATTAGTATCACGACGATCTGACAGGGACAGGATGGACGGGAGGCGGCCCGTAACCCATCGAGGGGTTGACGTGGCGCTTCGGCCGGGGTCCGGCCGGTCCGCGGTCGCGCCCGGGGGTCCGCCCCGCACCCATCTCCCCGGCCGGGGCCGGGAGTTGGCCGGGAGGCCAACACCGGGCGTCCGGGCGCCCCGGCGGTCGGACGGGCGGTTCGAAGCGCGGGGGTGGTGCGTGGGCGTCGTTTCGGGCTCCCCGGCGGCGCCCGTGGTCGACCCCTCTGACCTGCCACGATTGTCCGTCTATGTGGCGGGCCCGCCCTAGCAGGACGGGCGGTCCGGCGCCAGAGGGCGTCCCCAACTCGGCCCTGGACGGATGACGTTCAGGTGAAAGTGGGCATGCCAGGAAACCCGGTCCGGCATGCTGTGCCGCGTGACCATGCGGATGGAGGCCGAAACCGTGAGCGCGAACCTGCCGGAGACCGTCGCCGAGGGGGCGGTGGTCCTGCCGGCACCCCCTCGGGTGGTGGGCGACCTGACCCGTGACCTGACCCAGGCCGCCGCCGCCGTCCGGGCGGTGTCGCGGAGCGGGCGTGCCACCGGCGGGGACGTCGCGGTCGCCGCCTACACCGCCGTGGTGTGCACGGGGCGTTCGGCCGCGCGCGCCCTGGAGGAGGCCGCCGCCTGGTGCCGGCAGGCCCCGGAGGCCGAGGTGCACTCGCTCGCCTGGGCGCGGGTGCCCGGACACCGGGACGACGTCTTCGAGTACCGCGTCACCATGGCCGTCAGCTTCCCCGACGACGAGACCGGGGAGCACCTCGGGGACACCCACCACTCCTGTCGGTGAGGTCGTATGATCTGCGCATGAGTGATCGGGGTACGAACGAGACGGGCGGCGCGGCGGCCGACGGCGTCGTCCGCGGCGCCGCCAACGAGGCTGTGGCGGAGGCCGCTTCGGACGCCCCGGGCACCTCGGTCGCCTCGGTCGCGTCGCTCTCCGGCGAGGACGGCGACCCGCGCGAGCTGTCGCGGGTCGCCGCCGTCGCCGCCACCGTGGTGGCCATCGCCTGCGGTTGTGCGGCGCTGCTGGCCTCGTTCCACTGGCTGGGCTGGACCGTTCCTGGCATCGGCTGGATCGTCGCCAAGGCGGGGATCAAGCTGTCCGTGGGCGGGTTCGTCGTCCTGGCCGTGGCCGCCGACCACCTGCGCGGCAAGCTCCGGCCGAAGCACCGCTCCTGACTGCTCCGGGCCGGAGCCCCCGAGGTTGCTCGCCCCGGTCTCAACCGGCCTGCGGCGCCGGGCAGGTGAGGTCGTGCCCGGGCGCCCGGTCGTCCAGCAGGTAGCGCTCGACGGTGTCCGTGACACAGGGGTCGGAGCCCGGGTACTGGCCGTGGTTGCCGTTGCTGGTGACGGTCACCAGCTCGGAGCTGCGCAGCGCCCGGTGCGCGCCGAGCGCCGCCTCGTAGTAGGTGGCCGGGTCGTGCAGCGAGTTGAGCATCAGCACCGGCGGCAGGTGGGCGCCGGTGACCTTGACCTCGGGTGCCGGGGCCGTCGGCCAGAGTGCGCAGACCGAGCTGAACGCGAGCGTGCGGGCGCCGATCAGCGGGTTGCGGGCGGTGTTCTCCGCACCGCGCTCGATCCAGGTGTTCAGGTCCTTCGTCCACGGGGTGTCGCCGCACGTCACCGAGAAGTACTCGGCGAGGAACTCCGGGCTGAGGTACTGGCCGAACAGCCGTCGGGCGGTCTCCTTGGCGGTCGGATCGGCGCCCTGCCAGTCGTCCAGGGCGGTCAGCCCGCTCGCCAGGAGGGGGAAGGCCTTCTCACTGTAGATCGCGTTGATCGTGCCGTTGTCCAGCTGGTTCGGGCCGAGCGTCAACGACCCGTCGGTGATCGGCTGGTCGTGCAGGGCGGCGCGGCGCTGCTCCCAGTGCGCCCCGACCTCCGCCGGGGTCGAGCCCCAGTGGTACATGGCGTCCCGGGCGGCCATCCAGGGCAGGAAGTCCTCCTCGAACCGGCGCTGGAAGCTCATCGGCTGCCCCAGCTCGTACTGCTCCCAGGTGCCCTCGAAGCCGATGTTGCTGTCCAGCACCATCCGTTCGACCCGGTGCGGGAAGAGCGTCCCGTAGTAGGCGCCGATCATGGTGGCGTAGGAGGCGCCGTAGTAGCTGATCCGCTTCTCGCCGAGCAGCGAGCGGTAGAGGTCCATGTCGCGGGCGGTCTGCTCGGTGGTCAGGAAGGGCAACAGGTCGCCGCTGTTCCTCTCGCAACCCTCGACCAGCTTGCGGGAGTTGGCGATGACCCGGTCGATCGCCTCGGGGGACTGGTCGCGGTAGTCCCCGGCCAGGAACTCCTGGAACTCCTCCGGGGTCTGGCACTCGGCACGGGTGCTGCGGCCGACGCCGCGCTGGTCGAAGCTGACGATGTCGTACGCGGCGGCCACCTTGGGGGCGCCCTGGACGAGGTCCATCGGCCGCAGCAGGCCCTGCCCGCCAGGGCCGCCGGCCGTCTCCATCAGCGTGCCCTTGCGGTGCGCCGGGTCGGTGGCGCGGTGCCGGGACACGGCGATGGTCAGATCGGCCCCGACGCCGGGGTGGTGCCAGTCGCGCGGCACGGCCATGGTGGCGCACTCCAGGGCGGGCTGCCCCGCGCAGGGCTGCCAGTCGAGGGCCTGCTGGGCGTAGCGGGCGGGGGTGCGCCCGGCGTCGCCCGGGTTGCGGCCGGAGTCGGCGTTCGCCGTGGCGGGCAGGGCGAGGCCGGCGAGGAGCGCGGTGGCGGCGACGACGGCCGCGCGGCGGCTGCGGGATGCGGTGGTGTTCACGGGAACGATCCTGTCCGACCGGGCGGTTGACGCACGATGATGCAGGACACCGTGTTCGGGGTGGTGCTGGATACACCCCCGGGCGGGGGGTATCCAGCACCACGGGCCTCAGGAGGCTTCAGTAGGCAGGGTGTTCAGCAGCGGGGTTTTCAGTAGGTGGGGTTCTCAGTAGGCGGCGGTGAAGCGGGTGCGCCGGTGCACGGGCCGCTCGGCCTCGTCGAGCAGGACGACGGCGAGGTCCTCCATCGAGATCGCCGAGTCGCCCTCGGCGTCCAGCAGCAGCCGGTCCCGGCCAGCGCGGGCGGGGGTGCGGAGTCAGGCGTTCTCGCGCAGCGGGTCCGGGCGGAGGTCCGGCCCCGATCCGGCGGGGGCCGCGGCGGCCGGGCGGGTCCGCTGGGTCTGGGCGACGATCAGCGAGCCGAGCACGACCGCCGCGCCGAGCGCCTGCAGCGGGCTGAGGTCCTGTCCGAGCGCCAGCCAGCCGACCAGGGTGGCGACCACCGGGCTGAGCAGGGAGAGGAAGGACAGCGAGGTCGGCGGAAGCGCGCGCAGGCCGCGGAACCAGATCACGTAGGTGAGGGCCGCGCCGATCAGGCAGAGGTAGGCGTAGCCGAGCAGGTTGTCGGCGGTGTAGCGGGTGGGCGGGGCGCCCTCGCCGAGCAGGGTGACCGGCACCAGCAGCAGCCCGCCGGCGGTGAGTTGCCAGCCGGTGGTGGCGAGCAGCGGCGCGGGGGAGGCCCAGCGCTTGGAGAGCACGACGCCGAAGGCCATCACCACCGCCCCGCCGAGGGCGGCGGCCACCCCGGCCGCGTCCAGCCGGGCGTCGGCGCGCAGCACCAGCAGGCTGACGCCCGCCACGCCGGCGATGCCGGAGAGCACGGTGCGCAGGGTGAGCCGGTCGCCGAGCAGCCCGGCCGAGAGTCCGGCGGTGATCAGGGGCTGGACGGCGCCGACGGTGGCGGCGATCCCGCCGGGGAGGCGGTAGGCGGCGATGAACAGCAGAGCCTGGAAGGCGCCGATGTTGAGGGCGCCGAGGACGAGTGCGCGCCACCACCAGCCGCCCTTCGGCAGGGTGCGGGTGAGGGCGATCAGCAGCAGCCCGGCGGGCAGGCAGCGGATGACGGCGGCGAGGAGCGGACGGTGGGGCGGGAGGAGTTCGGTGGTGGCGAGGTAGGTGGTTCCCCAGACGGCGGGGGCGAGGGCCGTGATCAGCACGACGGCGAGGCGATTGCTTAGCACTAAGGCAATGTATCTCAGTGCTAAGGCATTCTTCGGTGGATTCCACCGGTGATGTGGCTCACAGTTACCTCATTGCTAAGGAATCCGGTCGGCATCGCCTACCCTGGACCCGTGGCAGATCATCTCGACCGCGTCGTCGCGCAATGGCACGCCGAGCGCCCCGACCTGGACGTCTCCCCGATGGAGGTGTTCGGCCGGATCAAGCGCCTCTACCGCCTGGTGGACGCCGAACTCAACCGCACCTTCGCCGCACACGGTCTGGACGCGCCCTCCTTCGACGTCCTCGCCACCCTCAAACGCAGCGGCCCGCCCTACCGCCTCACCCCCACCGGCCTGATGCAGTCCGCCATGGTCACCTCCGGCGCGATCACCCAGCGCCTCGACCGCCTGGAGGCCCGCGGTCTGGTCACCCGCACCCGCAGCGACCAGGACCGCCGCAGCCGCGACGTCGAACTCACTCCCGAGGGCCATGCCCTGATCGACCGTGCCCTCCCCGACCACATCGCCAACGAGCACCGCATGCTGGCCGGGTTCGACGAGACCCGCAAGGCCGCGCTGATCGACGCCATGCGCGCCCTGCTCGCCGACCTCGGGGACGACACCTCCGGCTGACCTGCCGTCGGGGCCTGTCCTAAATCGTTTGCCGCGCCCGGCCGCCCTCCCCTTGGATGGCGGCCATGGACGACGCCATCTGGTCCGCACTCCCCGCCGCCGTCCGCCGCACGGTCGACGAACACCTCGCCGCGCGGCGGCACGTCCACGCGATCAAGGCGATCCGCGACGCATCGCCGGAGCCCCCGCCCGGCATCCCCGCCTGCGTGGACGTGATCACCGACCGGATGACGGAACTCGGCCTGCTGCCGGACCGCTGAGGCCATCGGTGCCGCTGACGGACGAGCCCGAGGCGGATCCGGTGGCCCGGCCCCAGCCGGGGTTGACCGCGACCGCCTTGAAGAAGGTGTAGTGGAAGGTCCCGCCCGGCTCGGCCGCCCGGCGCAGGTCGGCGATGCCGAGGTCGAAGTCCTCCGGGGTGCTCAGCCCGGCGGCCAGGGCCTCCGCCCGGACGGCCTCGACCATCGGGACGAAGGTCCGCCGGGTGAAGCCCTCGACCAGGGCCGGGCGGCCGCCGTCGGCGTAGACCGTACGGGGGCGGACCGTCACGTCCGCGAAGCCGGCCGCAGCCAGCAGCGGGTACAGCCGACGCCCCACCAGGGCGTCGCCACCCGACCCGGCCTGGAGCCGGACCAGGTGGTCGACGGTGCGGCGGGCCGCCGGGGTCTCCGGGTGGAAGAAGGCCGAGCCGTGGTCGCCCTCGATCACCGTGATCGTCCCGCCCGGCCGCAGCACCCGCCGCAGCGCGGCCAGTCCGGCCGCCGGGTCGGGCAGGTGCTCCAGCACGAAGCACACGAAGACGTGGTCGAACGTGCCGTCCGGGAAGGGCAGTCGGTGCAGGTCGCCGTGGTGCCAGGTGACCCGGGCGGTCGGCGCCGCGGCGGTGATCCGGGCCCGGGCCTGGGCCAGCGACTCCGCCGAGACGTCCGCCGCCGTCAGCAGCACGCCAGGGCTGGCGGCCAGCAGGTGCGCCGTCTGCGCTCCCACCCCGCAGCCCGCCTCCAGCACCCGGCTGCCCGCCGGGTAGGCGGTGCCCGCGTGCAGCAACTCGGCGAGGGTGTCGGCCTGGTCGCCGAGGCGCTGCGCCTCGGTGTCCGAGTAGCCGTGGACGTAGGGGGTGGCGGGGTGAGCGCTGGTTTCGGTGGTCATGGCTCCACCCTCGCGCCAGTATGGTCCGGTGAACAGGTCCAAAGACACCGGGAACCACAGGTCCAAAGCGGCTCGGCCGACCGGTTCGGACGGCTTGGACGGCTCAGCTGCGGAGACCGGGGAGACCGGTGCCGACTTCCTCCAGCTCGACACCGCCGAGGCCCCGTCCGGGGGCCTGACCGACTGGCTGGCCCGCCGACTGCGCGAGGCCGTCGCCGACGGGCGGCTCCCGGCGGGCAGCCGGCTGCCCGCCAGCCGGGTGCTGTCGGCCGAACTCGGGGTCTCCCGCGGGGTGGTGACCGACGCCTACCGGCGGCTCGCCGAGTCGGGGCAGCTGGCCGGGCGGGGGAGGGGCGGCACGGTCGTGCTCGGCCCGGCGCCCGCCGTCCCGCCCGCCGTCCCGCAGTCCGTCCCGTACCCCGCCCCGCAGGCCGTCCTGGGTGAGGCTCCGCCGCTGTTCCGGGACGACCCCGACGCCGAGGTGTTCGACCAGCTGCGCGCCGCCCCCGCCCGGATCGACCTCACCCCCGGCGTGCCCGACCTCGCCGCCTTCCCCCGTGCCGCTTGGCTGCGCGCCGAACGGGCCGTCCTCGACGGCCTCGCCGCGTCCGACCTCGGCTACGGCGACGTCCGCGGCGCCCCTGTCCTGCGGCAGGCCGTCGCCCACTGGCTGGCCCGCAACCGGGGCATCCGCGCCGACCCCGACGAGGTGCTGGTGGTGGCCGGCACGGCCCAGGCGCTCGCGCTGCTCGGCCGTGCCCTCGGCCGGGTGGGCATCACCGAGGTCGCGGTGGAGGACCCGGGCTCGCTCGGCGCCCGCCAGCACCTCGCCCACTGGCTCCAGGCCACCCCGCCCGTCCCGGTCGACGCCGAGGGCATCCGGGTCGACGCGCTGCGCGCCACCGGCGCCCCCGCCGTCCTGCTCACCCCCGCCCACCAGTACCCGACCGGCGTCGTCCTCGGCGGCGAGCGGCGCCGCGAACTCCTGCGCTGGGCGGGCGAAGGCGGGCTGGTCATCGAGGACGACTACGACGCCGAACACCGCTACGACCGACCGCCCGTCCCCGCCCTGCGGGCCGAACTGCCCGACCGGGTCTGCTACGCGGGCAGCATCTCCAAACTGCTCGCCCCCGCCCTGCGCACCGGATGGCTGCTGGTGCCCCCGCGACTGCGGGCGGCCGTGCTCGACGCCAAGCGCTTCGCCGACCTCGGCAACCCGGTGCTGCCCCAACTGGTGCTGGCCCGGCTGATGGAGTCCGGCGAACTGGAGCGCCACCTTCGGTTGTTGCGCCGTCGTCACCGCCGCCGCCGGGACGCCATGATCGCCGCCATCCGCACCCACCTGCCCACCGCCACCGTGCACGGCGCGGCCGCCGGGCTGCACCTGATGCTCACCCTGTCGGAACAACTCGGCTTCACTGACGTGGAGTTGGCCACTGCGGCGCTCGCCCGCGGGGTCAAGGTCCAGCCGCTGTCCTGGCATGCCCGCCTCCCCTGCCCGCCGGGCCTGGTGCTCGGCTACGCGGCCGGCTCACCGGGCGGGATCGCCGAAGGGGTGGCCGTGCTGGGGGAGTTGGTGCGGTCGGCGGGGCGCCGGTCGTCCTCGGGATGAGCGGCGCCCTACGCCAGGCGCGCCACGGCCAGGGCCAGGGCGCGGCCGAGCGCGGCCTCGGCGTCGCACGGGACGTCGGGCTGGACGCCGGTGCCCTCCCAGTTGGTGCCCGAGACCGGGTTGACCGCGCGGGCGACGGGCACGCTCAGCTCCAGGTGCGGGTGCACCGTCCAGCCGTCGCGCGGGTGCGCGCCGCCCCGGGTGGCCTCGCCGACGGTCTCGGCGCGCCCGAGCTGCTGCAGGTCGTAGGCGAGCTCCTCGCCCGCGGAAAAGGTGTTCCCGCTCGTCAGTACGTAGAGCGGCTTGCTGCTGCCGAAGCGGGCACCCGGTACGAAGGGGGGCGTCCAGGACTGCTCGGCCACGTCCCCCTGCCGCGAGAGCATGGTGTTGAGGTGGGTGCGGCCGTCGAGCAGGTAGCCGCAGACGAAGGCGACCGTGTCCGGATCGCCGCCGGTGTTGCGACGCAGGTCCAGGATGAGGGCGCGGGCGGGCGCCACCAGTGAGAGCGCCGCGGCCAGCGGCTGCGCGGCCCCCTCCAGCGGGAACATCTTGGGTCCGATCTCCAGGACCGCGACCCCGCCGTCGAGCAGTTCCACCCGCGGGACACCGCCCAGGGAGGCGTCGAACTCCCGCCGCATCGCGGCGAGCGCCGCGGCACCCTGCTCACGCGGCACCGGTACGGCGTGGTGCTTGAGGGCCAGGTGCAGGTCGCCGTTGACGGACCGCAGGTCGGCGGTGACGGCCTCGGCCAACTCCTCGGCGGATTCGGTCCGGTAGGAGTCCTCGGCGCTCCGGCTCCGCAGCAGGTCCGCCAGCTGCCGGGCGGCATCGGGGAAGACGTAGTTCTCGCGGACCAGGTCGGCGATCGACTCGACGACGGCGGCGACGTCCAGTGCGGGAAGCGATGTGGTGGAGGTCATGGGAGGGAGTAGACCAGCGGCTTGCCAAAGCGTCAAACGTACTTAACGCTTGATTCGGTGAGCCACCGACCGGACCAAGACGTCCAGCAGATCAGCACGTCCCTGCAGCACACCGCACTCGCCCATCCCGTGCGCCAGCGCCTGCTCTTCGCCCTGAGCGCCCGCCCGTCGACGATCAGTCGGCTCGCCGCGCAGCTGGGCGTGAACAAGGGCGGCGTCTCCCACCACCTCAAGGTGCTGTGCGAGGCGGGGCTGGTCCAGGGCGCGGGAACGCGAACGGTGCGTGGCGGCACCGAGAAGTACTACCGGCGGAGCGCCGAGCGGCTCAACGTCGCCGAACCGCAGGCCGAGGGCACGGCCGCGCTGTTCGGAGCCGTCGCCCAGGAGTTGGACCGCTCGCCCGCCGACCACCTCCTGACCCTGCGCCACCTCCGGCTCAGCCCGGCGAAGGCGGCGCGGCTCGCCGAGGTGCTGGCCGCGCTGGTCGACGAGGCGGAGGAGGACGCCGAGGGCGAGCCGGTGCACGGCATCCTGGTGACGCTCTACCAGCAGGCCGGGGGGTAGAGGAGAGACGGGCGTTCAGCCGCTCTCCCGCCACCAGGGGTCGGCCTCGGCGCGGTCCAGTTCGGCCTCGTACCGGGCGGCCTCGAAGGTGTACTCCAGCGGGCGGGTCGCGTCGACGGGCAGTTCCCAGTCGGACCAGAGCACGACGTCGCCGATCCGCTGCACGACGGCGGAGAGGTATCCGCAGCAGCCGCCGGTGCAGTCCGGCTCGCCCAGGTTCACCCGGCGGGGCCGGCGGCCCGCCCGCAGCGGGCTCGGACGGGTGAGGGGGAAGAGGGCCGACAATGACCGGCTGCGGCCCTCGGGCCCGACCGACTCGGCGATGACGTCCTCGGCGTTGACCAGCAGCCGTGCCAGGGGCCAGCGGGCGCCGCGCTCCGCCGGCCGGATCTCCAGGTGATCGAACATGCGGGCACCCTAGGTGCCCGGGGCCGGTGCGGTCGCGGGGTTTTCCGTGCTGCCGGGCGGCGGGTTCCTGGGTACGCTGACGGACCGTATGCCGTTGCTGACCCTGGAGGCATGGATGGCCCCGTTACGGCGCCTCGCCCAGTTGACGTCGGTGCTGCTGGTGGCGGCGGCCGCGCTCGGCCCGGTCCCCGCCGGGTCGGTGACCCGCGGCGGCGAACTCCCCGGCGAGAGGAGCCCGGCGATGACCGGTGGACAGCAGGACTCCCGGCAGCTCGCGGGCCGTCGCATCGTGCTCTCCTACCCCGGCCCGACCCCGCCGCCCGGAGTGCTGCGGGCGATCCGGGAGGGCCGGGCCGCCGGGGTGATCCTGTTCGGCGAGAACATCACCAGCCCGGAGCAACTAGCCGATGCGGTGGCCCAGTTGAAGCAGGCTGCGGCTGATGCCCCGCAGGCGCGCCCGCTGCTGCTGATGACCGACCAGGAGGGCGGCAAGGTCCGCCGGTTGCCCGGCGCGCCCGAACTCTCCGCCCGCCGCACCGGATCGGCCCCGGATCCGCTCGGCGCCGCCGTGGACTCCGGCACCGGCGCCGCCGGTACGCTCGCCGGGGCCGGGCTGAACGTCAACCTCGCCCCGGTGCTCGACGTCTACGACACCCCCGGCAACTTCATCGACCGCTACGAGCGCTCCTACGGACAGGACCCTGCGCGGGTGGGGGAGTTGGGCAGTGCCTTCCTCGTCTCCCAGCAGAGCCTCGGGGTGGCGGCCACCGCGAAGCACTTCCCCGGTCTGGGCGCGGCCGCCCGTGACGAGAACACCGACGCCCGGCCCGTCACCCTGCCCGTCCCGCTGGACCGGCTGCGCTCCCGCGACGAGGCCCCGTACCGGGCCGCCATCGCCGCGGGCGTGCGCCTGGTGATGGCCTCCTGGGCGGTCTACCCGGCCCTGGACCCGGACCGTCCGGCGGGGATGTCGCCCGCCGTGATCCAGGGCGAGCTGCGCGAGCGCCTCGGCTTCGACGGTGTCACCGTCACCGACGCCCTGGAGGCCGAAGCCCTCACCCCGTACGGCCCCACCGGCCCGCGCGCCGTCGCCGCCGCGGCGGCCGGGATGGACCTCATCCTCTGCTCCGCCCGCGACGCCCGGCAGGGCGAGGACGCCACCACGGCCCTGGCGGCCGCCCTCGACTCCGGCGGCCTCGACCGCGCCGCCTTCGCGGAGGCCGTCGCCCGGGTGGACGCGCTGCGGGAGGACTTGGGCTGACGGCGGGCCTGTTCCTCGGCCCGGGCGTCGGGTGGGCGACGGCCGGGCGCTGGGTGGGCGTCGGGTGGGCGACAGTCGGGCGCCGGGTGGGCGACAGTCGGGCGCTGGGTGGGCGGTTCACCCCGGGTTCAGCGGGCCGACGCCCGGGGTGGTGCGGCGGTTCGCCTGGTCGGACGGGAACGCGCCATCGTAGGCGTGCTTTCGGTCGGAGGCGCTGGTTCGAAGGGGAAATGGTCCTTCAGGGTTTGAATCACATGGCAGAGTCGTGGTCGTGGCACGGATGAAATGTCATATGTGCAATGACGCATTCCGCGGCCCGAATCCTCGAATCCCTCCGAAACACCCTCCGAAGGAGGAGTCATGAACCGCATCATCCGGATCGCGACGGGCACGGCCGGTGCCCTGGCTCTGCTGGGCGCGCCGGTGCCGGCGCTCGCCGCCGGGCAGGAGTCCGACACCGTCACCACCTGCGGGTGGTCCGGCCTGCAGGCCGGACTGTCCACCAAGGTCTGCGCGGACGTCAGCGGTGGCGACGTCGTGCTGTACGGGCAGATCGGGCTGGCGGGGCCGCCCTCGCCCGGGACGCCGTGGCCCCCGGCGCCGCAGGAGCTGCTCACCCGGCTGTCGGCCGACCTGGCCGGAGTCGGACCGCTCGGTGCGGTGGCCGGGCGCACCGAGTTCAGGGTCAGCACCGTCCGGGTGGACGGGGTGAGCGCCACTGTGCCCTGCGGGTCGGTCGTGCACGCCTCCTTCTCGGTGGAGGGGAGCTTGCGCGGACCGGCCCCGGTCACCCTGGATCTGCCTGTAGCCTGCTGACGGCTCGTCATCCAGACTGCCGGGCCCGGGAGTTGGCAGCCTCCCGGGTCCGGCCCTTCGCCGTCCCGATCCGGCCGTCGATGTGGGAGTGGTCACCTTCCACTGTGACGACTTGAAGAAATCTTCATCTGTCGCGATGATGCCTACCGGCCGCGGACGGACCCCGCCCGGCCGGGCGACCAGGTCGCCACCGAGCCGGATCGAGGGAGGGAACGGGCCATGCCGGTCCCGCTGTACCAGGCCAAGGCGGAGTTCTTCCGCACCCTCGGCCACCCGGTCCGGATCCGGGTGCTGGAACTGCTCCAGGACGGCCCCCGGCCGGTGCGCGAGCTGCTGGCGGAGATCGAGATCGAACCGTCCAACCTCTCCCAGCAACTCGCGGTGCTGCGCCGCACCCAGCTGGTCACGGCCACCCGCGAGGGCAACACGGTGGTGTACGCGCTCAGCACCCCGGACGTCGCCGAGCTGCTGCGCGCGGCGCGGCGGATCCTGACCGAGTTGATCACCGACCAGGGGGCGCTGCTCACCGAGCTGCGCGCCGCCGGCGGCAGGTCGCCCCGCTGAGCCCGCAGCCGGCGGCCCGCAGCCCGGAGCCGGGGCCTCGCGCCCACCGGCGGCGACCGTGACCGACCCGAGGAGAGCAGTTCCATGAGTGACAGCGCCGACAGCACCGGCAGTGCTGGCAGCACCGGCAGCACCGGCAGCGCCGACGGCACCAGCGAGGAGAAGCGCCGCCGCAAGGCGATGCTGATCCGCGCGGGGATCTACATCTTCGCCACCCACCTGTTCGCGGGCTTCGTCCTGCTGCTGTTCGCGCTCGGCGACCGCAAGTAGCACGGCCGCCCGGTCGTCGTCGGGGGCGCGTTCCGTCAGCCCCGGCCGCCCGGCACCAGGTAGCGGTCGCTGGTGCTGGTCCAGGCCTGCACGCCGGCGACCAGCTCCCGGGTGCCGTCCAGGTACCAGCGCCCCGCCGGGTGGCGGCGGCCCAGCTCGCGGCAGAGCTGTTCGTTCTCCCGGCGCAGCGTGGTGACCCGGGTGCGCACCGCGCGGACGGCCCGGCTGCGGGTGCAGCCGCGGACCCGTTGCAGGGTGAGGACGGTGTTGAAGGCGGCGGCGCTCTGCCGCTCCTCGCGTTCCAGCGAGTACAGGTCGTTGATCAGCGTCGCGGCGTCGGCGGTGTTGGCACGCAGGCGGTGCAGTGCGGGCTCTGCGTGCAGGGCGGCGGGGGCGTCGGCGCCGTGGGCCCGTTCCAGTATGTTCATGAACGGGTAGAGACAGCTGCCGTGGCGGCGCAGCCGCATGGTCTCGGCCAGGCCGAGACCGAGGGCTGGGACGGTACCGCGGGCGCGGTGTTCGGCCTCGGCGGGGAAGGTGGCCAGGCAGGCGTGCCACTCGCGGGCCGCTCTGGCGCGCCAGGCGGGAGAGGCCGACCGGCTCTGCCGGTCCCACAGTTCCTGCCAGGCGGTGACGAGCCGGTCGCCCGGGGGCTCGGGGCGGGCGTCGCCGTGGAGGGCGGAGATCAGCGGGTCGACCAGGGCGTGGGCCTCGGCCGGCCGGCGGCCGGGCGGGCCGTCGAAGCGGTCGTCCAGGACGGTGAACCAGCCCAGCATGTCCACCAGCAGGTCCAGCTCGGTGCCGCGGGCGCGCGGGAAGGCGTGGCCGATCAGCTCGTGCAGGGCGTAGGCCCGGTAGCCGGGGAGCTCGGTCGGGGTGAGCAGGCCGTGGCGGACCGCCCAGTCGGCGTGCCGGTCGGCGGCGGCGCGCAGTTCGGCGGAGCGGCGCGGCAGCGGTACGGCGGCTGGAGTGCCGGGTAGGGCGCCGGGGGTGCCCGGATCGGCCGCGGCGCCGGTGAACGGGCAGCCCGCCGGGCGTGGCCGGTCCGTCCGGGTCGGCGCGGGGACCTTCCCGGTGGCGGCGCCCTCCGGCATGTCACGCACGGCCGCGGCCGCAACCCCGTCCGTGCGGGCTGCCAGCCGGACCCGCAGTCCGTGGGCCTGCACGGTGGTCCACACCACCTCCCGGGCCCGCGCCCCCGGGACCGCCACCGGCCGCCAGCGGCGCAGGATGGCCGCGGCCGCGACGGTCAGTTCGGCCCAGGCGAAGGCCTCGCCGATGCACTTGTGCTTGCCCGCCCCGAAGGGCAGGAAGGAGTGCCGTCCGAGCCCGCCGTCGTCTTGCCAGCGTTCGGGCCGGAAGCTCAGCGGCTCGTCGTAGCGCAGCGGGTCGCGGTGCAGCGCGGTGAGGCTGTACAGCAGTTCGGTGCCGGCCGGAATCCGGTACGGGCCGAGGTCGACCGGCACCCGGGCGGTGCGCATCAGGAAGGCGTTGGGCGCGTGCAGCCGCACGACTTCCTGGGTGACGGCGCGGGTGTACGTGAGCCGGGCGAGCGCCTCGGGGGTGGGGGTGGTGCCGGCGGGCAGGTGCTCGTCCAGCTCGGCGAGGACGCGGGCTTCCACCTCGGGGTGGCGCAGCAGTTCGTCGAGCAGCCAGGTGAGCGTGGTGGAGACGGTCTCGGTGCCGGCGCCGAACATGGTGATGGCCTCGGAGCGGACGTCCGCCTCGGTGAGCGGCCGACCGGTGGCCGGGTCGGTGGCGGCGCGCAGCAGGGCGGGCAGGGTGCCGCCGCTCTCGATCGAACGGGCTTGTCCGGGACGGCCGTTGACGGCCTGGTCGACCACCCGGTTGAGTACTCGGACGGCGGCGTCGAAGCGCCGGTTGACGGGCAGCGGGAGCCGGGCGAGGGCCGGGTGGGGGTAGAGGGACTGGACGATCTGGCCCTTCACCAGGTCCGGCAGGGCCCGGTGGAAGGCGAGGGTGGCGTCTGCGGTGAGCCGGGCGCCGAACAGCGAGCGGGTGACGATCTCCAGCGCGAGGTGGTTCATCTCCTTGGCCACGTCGAGGACTTGGCCCGGGCGCCAGCGCCCGGCCCGGTCCTCGGTGACCTGGTGCATCACGCTCAGGTACCCGGCCATCCGGTCCGGGCCGAAGGCCGGCTGGATGATCCGGCGCCGGTCGCGGTGGGCCTGCCCCTCGGACATCAGCAGGCCGTCGCCGAAGGCGGTCTTGAGGGTGTCCTGGACGGCGCCGCGCGGGCAGTCGTGGGCGAGGGCGACGAGCAGGGCGTGGACCAGCCGGGCGTCGGTCACCACGCAGACGGTGCGCGGCCCGAGCCGGATGCGGACCACGCCGCCGTGGCGGGCCAGCGAGCCGAGGAAGCCGAGCGGGTCGCGCAGCAGGGCGGCGGCGTGGCCGAGGCCGGGCAGTGCGCCGGGGGCGAGCGGGGGGACGGCGGCGCGGGGGGCGGGTGCGGCGGGTGGCGTGGGTCTCGGGGGGACGATTCGTTTCTGTGTCTCTGCCAGCAGGGCGTTGGTCGGCAGGGCCATGACACTTCCTCTCACCAGAGGGGCCGGTGCGGCGGTACCGGGGGAGGGCACCGGCGGGCCGGCCGGGTGGCGGGGCCCGGCGAATGCGGACCCCGCGTACGCCAGGGGGCAGAGGGCGCACGCCATGGGAAACGCGCCGGTCCGGCGGGCGTTGCGTCGAACGTGCTCGGATCACTCCAACGGACGATCATCGCGGCCCCCGCCGCCCGGTCCGACCGGGCACTGCCGACGACGGCCCGCTGAACCGCTCTGACCTGCGCCGATGCCCGGATCCGGGTGGGTCGTGCGGCACCCCGGCGGGAGGGTCTTTGGACCCTCGCCGCGCGGCCGCGCGCGGGCCAGCATGGTGTACGGAGAAGGAGGAACCTGATGACCCGTCTGCGCCACCGGCCCGCCCTCGACGTCCGGGTGGAGATCCGTGGTGAGTTGCCCCGCGAGGACGCCGAGTACGCCCGGGCCCGGGCGCAGGCCACCGCCGCGATCCTGGGCCCCGACGCCCGCGCGCTGCGACTGCGGCTCACCCGCACCCGCGACCGGGCGCTCACCCGGCCGGCGCTCGCCCAGGCGGACGTCGAACTGGACGACCCCGGCCCGGTCCGGGTGCAGCTGGCCGCCGGCGCCGCCCGGGAGGCCGTCGATCTGGTCCTCGGCACCTTGGCCGGCCGGGCGGTGCGGCTGCGCGAAGTGGGGGAGATAGGGCTCGCCGCCGTCCACGAGAGCGCGTACCGCCCGCAGTACGTCGACCGTCCGTTGGCCGGGCGGCGGATCGCCCGGCGCAAGGCGGTGGTGCTCGCCCGCCGGACGCCCGAGCAGGCGGCCCGCGAACTGCTGGCACTGGACCGGCGGTTCCATCTGTTCCTGGATGCCGACACCGGACGGGACGGCCTGGTGCACCGCTGCCCGTTGAGCGGCGCGGTGGAGCTCTGGCCCACGGGCGGCGACGCGGTGCCCGTGCTCGACCTCGCCGAGGCGGCCCGCCGGCTCTGGCTCACCGCGCGCCCGTTCATCTGCCACACCGGCCCCGAGGACGGTCGGTCCCGGGTGCTCTACCGCCGCTACGACGGCCACTACGGCCTGATAACGCCGGTAGCGGACGGCCTCGGCGGGGCAGGAACCCCCTCGGCGCGGAACTGATCCGCGAGGCTCCACCGCCCTCCGGACTCACCAACTCCACGACAGGGGAAACGGGACCATGGACTGCGACGACGAGGTCATGCTGACCGTCCGGATCACCGCCGCCGAGCGGGCGCTGCTGCGGGACCTCGCGCGCGGCCACGGCGGCGACCTCTCCGGGGTCGCGGTCGACGGGTTGCTGGAGGTCATCCCCTTGCTGCACGACGACGGTTCGGTGCTGCCGCTGCTGCGGGTCCTGGCCCGGCCCGCGCCCTTCGCCGTCACCCTCTGGCTGCCCGCCCCGGTCGCGGACCTGCTGCCGCTGCTCGGCGAGCGGCTGGTGCGCACCGGCGGGCCGGCGGCGGGCCCGGCCAGCGCCGCGCTCTCCGCCGCGCTGCGGGTATGGCTCGCCGGGGACCGCGCGGTGCTCGCCGCCGGGCTGGCCCGGTTGCGCGGCGGCTGCGGCCCGCTGCCGGGGTCGGCCGACGGTGCGGTGGACCGGCCCGCGAACGGTGCGGCGACCGGCCCGGTGAGCGGTGCGGCGATCGGCCCGGTGAGCGGGCCCGCGACCGGCCCGGCGGACGGTGGCGCGGGCCGGTTCAAGGTGGCGGCCTGAGGAGGGGAGTGAGTCGCATGACGGATCGTCATATCCGTTGCGACGAGGGTGTATCCGGTTTGCGAACTTCCCCTCCCCGGACGCTGGCCACGGCTTCGCGGGAGGTCTAGCATTCGACACGACCGCCGGGGTCGCAGGCCCCGGGGCTCCGGCCGGGTGGCCGCCACCACCCCCGTGCCGGGGAGCGCGTACCCCCCGAGTGCGCTCCCCGGCACTTCGCTGCCCGCGCGGCTTGCCACCCCTGTCCCAAGAGTCCTCCGCCGGGTCGTCGGCTCGAACGGGCCCAGGACTTTCGCAAAAGGTTTCTGTTATTCCCGGTGGCCCCGGCCGCTCTCCCTCGTGTCGGAAGGTCCGAGCCCCTCACCACAGGGCCCGGACCGTCGCACGAGGAAAGGAACGCGATGGGACACCGGAGCAGCGAACTCCGCCGGCGCAGGCGCCGCAGGCTCACCCGCAGGAGCGCCCTGGTCGCCGTGGCGGTCGCGGCCGGGCTGGTAGCGGGCACACTGGGCCTGCGCACCGCGCTGGAGCCCGGGGCGATGCGCAGCACCGTCACGGCGGCGGACGCACCGGTCGACGCGGTCGCGGACGACGGCGGGTCGGGGGAGACCGGCACCGCCGAGGGTGCCACCAGGGCGCCCGCCCCGAAGCGGGACGAGAAGGCGGCCGCGCCCAAGGCGATACCCAAGGACCAGCCCGACCGCGGCCTGGTCTACGCGGGGTTGAACCTGCCGACCAGCGACCGCTGCGGCAACATGCTGGAGGTCACCGGCAGCGCCCAGTGCAGCCACGGCCCGGACGCGCCGCCCAAGGAGGTGGACATCCACAAGGACGTCCCCCCGGTCGCCGCCCCGGCCGCCCAGGCGCCCGCGCTCACCCCGCCGTCCGCCGCCCAGCCGCCCGCCGCCGCCGACCTGCTGAAGGGCGCGGCGCCCGTCCTCGACGCCACCCAGAAGGCGCTGCTCGGCGACGCCGGTGCGGGCGCGGCCCCGCAGGACGCCGCGGCCCCGGCCGCCGGACCGGCCGCCGGGTCGGGCCTGGTCTGCGAGGGCGACGGCAGCAGCGGCAACCGGGTCCAGGTGGTGTACGTGCACACCCCGGGCAACGACCGGTTCGCCCAGTACCTGCCCTCGTTCAAGAAGTGGGCCGCGGACGTCGACGTCATCTACAACGCCAGCGCCGCCGAGACCGGCGGGGTGCGGCACGTCCGCTTCGTCACCGAACCGGACTGCACCGCCTCGGTGCTGAACGTCCAGATCTCCGACTCCGAGATCCAGGACTTCAACGCGAGCAACCGCGCCCTGGCCGCGCAGGGGTTCAACCGCAAGGACCGCAAGTACATGATGTTCACCGACGCCAAGGTGTACTGCGGGATCGGCACCTTCGCCGGCGACGAGCGCGCCGGGCAGGACAACCTGAGCAACTTCGGCCCCTCGTACGGCCGGACCGACTCGGGCTGCTGGGGCGGGCACACCGCCGCGCACGAACTCGGGCACAACCTGGGCGCGGTGAACAACAGCGCGCCCAACTCCAGCAAGGCCGGGCACTGCACCGACACCTGGGACCTGATGTGCTACTCGGACGCCCCCTACTACCCGAAGATGCGGGTCGTCTGCCCGGACCGCGCGCATGACGACCGGCTCGACTGCGGCCACGACGACTACTACAACACCGCGCCCGCGCCCGGAAGTTACCTGGCCACGCACTGGAACGTCGCCAACAACCGCTTCCTCATCGCGGGCAACGGCGGTGGCGGCGGCACCGGTCCGAACCCCACCCCCACCCCGACCTCGGGACCGACGCCTACGGGCACGCCCACCCGCACGCCCTCGCCGTCCCCGACGCCCACCGGCGGCCCCACCGCCACGCCCACCGGCTCCCCCTCGCCGACCGCGACCCCGACCACGGGCGGCACCAGCCCTGAGATGACGGTCAGTCAGATCACCCAGAACTCGGTCATGCTGAGCTGGAACCCCGTCCCGTCGGCCGCCGGCTACGATGTCCAGCTGAACGGTCAGACCATCGGCACCGTCCGCTCGACCGTGGTCGGCCTGGTCCGGCTGGCTCCCGGCACCGGCTACACCGTGGCCGTCGCCGTCCGAGACGCCGCCGGAACGGTCGGCAAGCCCGGACGCGCGGCGAGCTTCCACACCCTCGCCGACGCCGGCCGCCCGCAGCCCGGCACCCGCTACACCATGGTCAACGGCCTCACCGGCCAGGCGGCCGACCTGTGGGGCAGCTCGATGAACGACGGCACCGTGGCGATCGGCTACCAGCGCACCGGCTACGCCAACCAGAAGTGGCAGTTCGAGGACGCCGGCCAGGGCGCCGTGCGGATCAAGTCCGCGCGCTCCGGCAAGTGCCTGCAGCTCGGCGGCAACCCGGTCGCCGGACAGTACCTGGCGCAGCAGCCGTGCTCCGACGCCGCCGGGCAGAAGTGGCAACTCACCCCCACCGACGGCGGGTTCACCCTCACGGCGGACGGCTCCGGCCTGGTGCTCGGGCTCAGCGACCGTTGGTACTACGGTGGTTGGCTGCTGGAGTTGCAGCAGCCGAACGGCCGGCCGTACCAGAACTGGTCGCTGCTGAAGACCTCGTAGCCCCGCACCGCCCCGCGGAGCACTCCGCGGGTCCCGCACCACTGCGCACCATCCCGCACCGCGGGCGCGGCCGCCACCCCACCGTGGCGGCCCCGCCCGGCGCGCCGCCGCCCCACCCACCCACACCCCC